>NZ_JBWKRC010000001.1:0-309938 GCF_059419085.1 Mesorhizobium sp. GW821-FHT07A06 | reverse complement strand
TATCCCTACCGAATCCTCTGCCCTTACCCGAACGGCATGTTCGGGGTGGCGTTGCTGTCACGCCGGCCGTTTGCCGCCTATCCCTACCGAATCCTCTGCCCTTACCCGAACGGCATGTTCGGGGTGGCGTTGCTGTCACGCCGGCCGTTTGCCGCCGATACCGCACCGCGCTGCGAGCCGCGCGGCGCGATGGCGACCGCCACCATCGACTTCGGCGGGATCGGGGTCGATGTCGCCGCGATCCATTTGAGCTGGCCGTGGCCGAAGGAACAGTACTGGCAGATTGGCGAACTGGCGGAACCATTGGCCGGGCTCGGCGAGACCGCGATCATGGCCGGCGATTGCAACGCCGTGCCGTGGAGCTCGGCGGTGCGGCGGGTCGCGGCTCTCGGCAGGCTGACCGTCATGCCGTCGGCCGGACCGACCTGGATCCACCGGACACTGCCCGATTTCCTGCGCCGCTTTGCAGGCCTGCCCATCGACCAGGTGTTCAGCAAGGGCGGGCTGACGATCCTGTCTTCGACGCGGCTGGAGGATACCGGCTCCGACCACCTGCCGGTGCTAGTCGAGTTCACGTTAAGGCCTGCCGACAAGCAGCCTGAAAATGATCACGCCACGGCGCTCGCGGCGAACGGCTCTCAAAACAAGCCGCGGGGCTGATCCAGTCATCCCGAGCGAAGCAGAACGGCGCCAGTGCTCCCGGTGCGCATCAATCAAGCTTGGTCAACGCGTCGACAAGATGCTCGACATGGCCGCCGCCCCGATGCTCGCGGGCGTCGAAAGCGTTCTGCTTGGCTTCGTATTCGGCATAGGTGGCGTTGATTCGCCGCCTCGCCTCAAGGTGTGTGCCCGTGCAGAACCAGTTGTCCCGGCGCTCCAGGCCGGCAAGCGCGGTCTCGGTGGCCCTCATCATCCGCATCGCGATGCGGCCATGCGTGTGCTCGTGCCTGCGGACGCCAGCCATGAACCCGTCCCAGCGCTTGCGCAGCCCGGGGCTTGCCGGCGATAGCCGTCGCGGGAAGGTGTAGGTCAGGTCGAGCTTGCCGTTGGCCTGCCGCAGACGACAGGTCCCGTCCTGGCGGCTGATATCGAGATCCCAATGCACCGTGTAGCCGGTTTCGGCGATGGCGCGTGTCATGTAGCCGTGCTTCGGTCCCAGCCGGTCCATGGCCTCCACGAGGTCGGCTCCGGTCTTTCCGGCAACATCATAGGTACGGACGTGAACGATGAGCTTCGTGCCCGCCGACGCGGCTGATACGCAGGACAGCAAACAGGCCGCGGCGAGCATCGTCAGGCTGGTCAGGCGCATGTCCGCCTCCTTTGTGGGTGGCCAAGCAGACCACACTCGGCGAGGCGCTTCAACGGCCCTGAGCAACGTCCCAGTCTCGCGAAGGCGACAGACAGGCCGGGGCCGTCCACATGTCCGCTATTTTTCCGCCGGATCGAGGCCTGCCAGCGCGGGTCACATGCCTTGGTAGACTGGCCCCTCGCCGCCCTGCGGCGGCACCCAGTTGATGTTTTGGTTCGGGTCCTTGATATCGCAGGTCTTGCAGTGGACGCAGTTCTGCGCGTTGATGACGAAGCGGACGTCTTTCGCCGCCGGATCGGCGGCGGCATTGCCATCCTTGTCGACCCACTCATAGACGCCTGCCGGGCAATAGCGTGTCGAAGGCCCGGCAAAGACATCGTGCTCCGAGCGCTTCTGCAGTTCCATGTCGCCGACCAGCAGGTGGACCGGCTCGTTTTCCTCATGGTTGGTGTTGGACAGGAACACCGAGGACAGGCGGTCGAAGGTCAGCACGCCATCAGGCTTCGGATAGGCGATCTTCTTGTGCTTGGCGGCGGGCTCGAGCGCGGCATAGTCGGCCTTGCCGTGTTTCAGCGTGCCGAAGGGCGAGACGCCGAACAGCGTGTTCAACCACATGTCGAGGCCGCCGAGGCCGATGCCGACGATGGTGCCGAAGCGCGACCACAGCGGCTTGACGTTGCGCACCTTCTTCAAATCCTTGCCGATGTCGGTCGCGCGCCAGGCTTCCTCGTAGGTGGAAAGCTCATCATTGGCACGGCCCGCGCCAATCGCCTCGGCGACATGCTCGGCCGCGAGCATTCCCGACAGCACTGCATTGTGGGACCCCTTGATGCGCGGCACGTTCACGAAGCCCGCGGCACAACCCATCAGCGCGCCGCCGGGGAACGACAGTTTCGGCACCGACTGCCAGCCGCCCTCGGTGATGGCACGCGCGCCATAGCCCAATCGCTTGGCGCCGTCGAAAGTGCCTGCGATCGCCGGATGAGTCTTGAAGCGCTGGAACTCCTCGAATGGCGAGAGGTAGGGGTTCTTGTAATTGAGGTGGAGGACGAAGCCGACCGCCACCTGATTGTCCTCGAGATGGTAGAGGAAGGAACCGCCGCCGGTCTTCATGTCGAGCGGCCAGCCGAAGGAATGCTGCACCAGGCCCGGCCGATGGTTCTCCGGCTTGACCTGCCAGAGTTCCTTCAGGCCGATGCCGTATTTGCCGGGCTCGCGACCGTCGGAAAGCTTGTATCTGGCGATCAGCTGCTTGGCGAGCGAGCCGCGCGCGCCCTCGCCGATCAGCACGTACTTGCCCATCAGCGCCATGCCGGGCGCGAAGCCCGGGCCATGCGTGCCGTCCTTCTCGACGCCCATGTCGCCAGTGACGACGCCGGTGACGGCGCCCTCCTCGTTGAAGAGCAGTCCGGAAGCGGCAAAGCCCGGATAGATCTCGACACCAAGCGCCTCGGCCTTGGTCGCCAGCCAGCGGCAGACATTGCCGAGCGAGACGATGTAGTTGCCGTGATTGTTCATCAAAGGCGGCATCAGGATGTTGGGAAGACGGAAGGAGCCGGCGGGGCCGAGCACCAGGAAATGGTCCGCCGTGACCGGGGTCTTGAAAGGATGGCCATCTTCCTCGCGCCAACCGGGCAGCAGCCGATCGATGCCGACAGGATCAACGACGGCGCCGGAGAGAATGTGAGCGCCGACCTCGCCGCCCTTTTCCAGCACGACGACGGAAAGCTCGGGATTGACCTGCTTGAGGCGGATGGCCGCGGCAAGGCCGGCCGGACCGGCACCGACGATGACCACGTCGAATTCCATGCTCTCGCGTTCGATATCGCTCATCAACCCCTCCGCACTGGCTTGCCGCTGTTGCGTATCTTGCTGGCTCCTGCGCTGCATAGCGCATCAATTGGCGACAGGAAACCGGCGCATACGTGACAATGCGGATTTGGCCAAAAAGTCGCGCATCCCGCTGCATGATAGCCGTCAGCACCCCGCGAGAACCGCTGTCCCCGCGTTTTTTAATTGTTCGACGGCTTGCTTATCGGCCATACTTCCCGCCATGCGCATTCCTGGGCCAGCCGGCTTTCCTTCGACGCGCTTTGTTTTCACGCCCGGCCGGGCCTGCCGGGCGATTCTTTTGGCCCTTCTGACGTCGGCGCCAGGGCATGCCGCCGCGGACGAGGTGAAAGTCTGGGCGACGGGCGCCTACTCCTTCTCGGACGAGCTCGGCGGCTTCCGCATCACCGGAGCCTCAGGCATCGGAACCAAGGACGATCCGCTGGTCATAACGGAAGAGCTGAATTCAGCGACGCCGGTGACGCTGACCATCCGCACCACGAAGCCGATCCAGACCTTCGGCAAGGCGGGCGAGTTCGCCAACGGCATCATGTATATGCGCATCGACGTGCTCAACAACAGCGGCCAGGCCTGGATCGAATTCCAGTTCGAGCTTCAGGAGATACTGGACCAGCCGAGCGTGTTTGGCGACGGGCTTTCGTTCGACCAACGCAACAAGACGCCCGACAATATCTGGTCCAGCAATTTCGCCGATTTCGACCGCGACTTCGAACCCTACGACCGGTTGCTGTTCAAGAACGGCAAGGTCGATCCGCTGAAGACCGCCAGCTTCGAGTTCCTGATGACCGACTACACGCCGCGCTGGACCTTCTATCTGGTGCAGGATCCGCGCATCCCGACGGGATAGGTCGAGCGGCTGGCCTTGCAAATTGCAGCCACGCGGACGAATGTGCGCGCCATGACTGCCGCGTCCCCCAACAGCCCGACCGATATTGCCGACATCCTGGCCTTCTACGCCAGCGTCGGCGTCGATGAGGCGCTGGAAGACGCCCCGGTGAACCGCTTCGCCGAGGCGGCGCAGAGGCCTGTGGAGCGCACGCCGGCGCCGGTGGCACCCCCTCGCGAGGACAGGGCGCCGGAGCGGCTCGCCACATCATCCGGGTTGGATGCAAGCAAGGTGCCGGATGCGCCGGCGCGCACCATGCCCTCCGCCATACCCGACGAGGCGCAGGCCGCTCTCGCCCGGCAAATGGCGGCAAGCGCCTCGACATTGGAAGAGCTTCGCCAGCACATGGCCGCCTTCGACGGCTGCAATCTCAAGGCCACCGCCAAGAATCTCGTGTTCGCCGATGGCAACCCGGAGGCCGCGGTCATGCTGGTCGGCGAAGCACCTGGCCGCGACGAGGACATTGAGGGCCTGCCCTTCGTCGGACGTTCGGGTCGCCTGCTCGACCGGATGCTGGCCGCGATCGGGCTCGACCGCACATCGGTCTACATCGCCAACGTCATTCCCTGGCGGCCGCCTGGCAACCGCACGCCGACCCCGCACGAGACCGAGATCTGCCGACCGTTCATCGAGCGCCAGATCGAGCTGGTCAATCCCAAGGTCCTGATCAATCTCGGCGGCCCGTCGGCCAAGACCTTGCTCAACACTTCGGAAGGCATTTTGCGGCTGCGCGGCAACTGGCGCGTCCACACCACGGCCTCGGGCATCGCCATTCCGGCCATGCCGACGCTGCACCCGGCCTATCTGTTGCGGACGCCGGCGCACAAGAAGCTGGCATGGCGGGATTTTCTCGAGGTAAAGGCGAAGCTGAAGTCACTCTCCTAGATCGAGGTGGCGTTTGACTGAAGCGTTCCCACTTTTCGGGATCATGCTCTGGCGATAACCTCGCAGGTAATTGAAATGCCGTCCCTGTCGGCCTAGCCATCCTCACATGACATCAGCCCAAACTTCCGCCGGCAGTCTCATCCGCGAATGGCGCACGCGACGTCGCATGAGCCAACTCGACCTCGCCATGGAGGCCGAGATTTCGCAGCGGCACCTGAGTTTTGTCGAGAGCGGACGCGCCGCGCCCTCGCGCGATATGGTGCTGCACCTGGCCGAGCAGCTTTCGATCCCGCTGCGGCAACGCAATCAATTGCTGCTGGCCGCGGGCTTTGCGCCGAGCTTCGGCGAACGGCCGCTCACCGACACGACGCTGGCGCCGGCGATGGCGGCGGTCGAGACCGTGCTCAAAGCGCATGAACCGTTTCCGGCACTGGCCGTCGACCGGCACTGGAACCTGGTTTCGGCCAATGCCGCGATCGCTCCGTTCCTTGTCGATGTCAGCGACGCTTCACTGCTGGCGCCACCGGTCAATGTGCTTCGCCTTTCCCTGCACCCGGGCGGCATCGCACCGCGCATCGTAAACCTCCAGGAATGGCGCACGCATCTGCTGGAGCGTCTCAAGCACCAGAACGATGCGACCGGCGACCCGGTGCTGGTCGAACTGGAGCGCGAGTTGCGCGGCTACCCTTCCGGCCTCAAAGGCGGTCGGCCGGCACCCGTCGAGCCGAACGCCATCGTGCATCCGCTCAGGCTTGCCCATGACGGTCAGGTGCTGTCGTTCATCAGCACCATCACCGTGTTCGGCACACCGCTCGACGTGACCTTGTCGGAACTGGCGATCGAATCCTTCTTCCCGGCGGATGAGCAGACAAGGGCCGTGCTGGTGCGGCTGGCCAAGGAGCGCGCCGAACGGTCCTGATCAGCCCTGAGGCAAAGTCGCCTTGCGCGTTCGCTTGCGTTCCAGGCCCAGTTGCCGTTCGCGCCAGATGATGAAGATGCCGGCCGCGATAACAATCAGGCCGCCGACCAGCGTGCTGAGCGAGGTCACGTCGCCGAAAACGAAGTAGCCGACGACGACGCCGAGGATCATCGAGGTGTATTCGAACGGTGCCACCACCGACGCCTCGGCATGGCGATAGGCCGAGGTCATCAGGATCTGGCCGAGGCCGCCGCAGAAGCCGGCCATGATGAGAAGCGCGGCTTGCGCTGGCGTCAGCGATTGCCAGCCGAAAGGCAGCGTCAGCAGCGAGAGCACGCTCGCGGTCGACGAGAACCACAAAACGATGGTCGCCGTCTTCTCCGTCTGCACGAGATTGCGCACAAGCAGCATGGCGACCGCCGAGATGGCCGCGGCCACCAGCGCGGCCATGACGCCCAGGACCTCCTGGTCGTCGAGCGCTTCATCCGAATTGAGCAGGGTCAGTTCCGGCCAAGAGATGACGAGCACGCCAATGAGGCCGACGGCGACAGCGCTCCAGCGATAGACACGGATAGTCTCGCCGAGGAAGACCGAAGAGAACACCACGACCAGCAGCGGCTGCGCATAGTTCAGGGTGATCGCCTCCGGCAGCGGCAACCGGGTGAGCGCGAAAAAGCCAAGTCCCATGGCACCGACGCCGACGACGCCGCGCGCGACGTGGTTGAAGGGACGTTTGGTGACGAATGCCGTCGCCAGATGCCCTTTCAATGCCAAGAAGGCAATGATCGGGAAGATGGCGAAGAAGGAGCGGAAGAACACGATCTGCCCGGCCGGCACGTCGCCGGCCGCCTTGATACAGGTTTGCATGCCGACAAAAACCGCCACCGAGACGATCTTGAGCGCGATGCCCCTCAGCGTACCGTGGCCGCCCGTCGTTCCTGGTTCCGCCCCCGCCCCTGATGTCACGTTGGCGATGCGCCCCTGATGGCGGCCCAGATTCGCGCCGGCGTCGCCGGCATCTCGATATGCCGGATGCCGTAGGCACGCCACAGCGCATCGGTCACCGCGTTGAGCGCGGCCGGCGTCGAACCGATCGTGCCGGCCTCGCCCGCGCCCTTGATGCCCAGCGCGTTGGTGGTCGACGGCACGTTGCGGGTCTCGAAATGGAAGAACGGAAAATTGTCGGCGCGCGGCATGGCGTAGTCCATGAAGCTCGCCGTCAGCAACTGTCCGTCCTCGCCATAGATGGTTTCCTCGGTCAGCGCCTGGCCGATGCCTTGCACGACGCCGCCATGGACCTGGCCGGCGAGCAGGATCGGATTCACGGTAACACCGAAATCGTCGACGATCGTATAACGCACGATGTCGGTCGTGCCGGTGTCGGGGTCGATCTCGACCTCGCAGATATGGGTGCCGTTCGGATAGGTGCACTCGTCCTGGACGAACTCGCCGAAACCTTGAGATCATCAGGGTTTTTCGCGGCCTTGGCGATGCTGGAAAAATCGATCGCGCGGTCGGTACCGACGATGCGGGCAACCCCATCGGCCAGTTCGATATCGCCGGCCGAGGCTTCCAGCTCGTCGGCCGCGATGCGCTTGATCTTGTTGGCAAGGTCCTCGCCCGCGCGGGAAGCCGATACACCTCCCAATGGAATGGACCGAGAGCCGCCGGTACCGCCGCCCGACTTCAATTCGTCGGTGTCGCCCTGGCGGACATGGATCTTGTCGATGTCGAGATTGAGCTTTTCCGACAGGAACTGTGCATAGGCGGTGGCATGCCCTTGGCCGTTCGTCTGGGTGCCGATCTTGAGCGTCACCGTGCCGTCGCCGTTGAGTTCGACAAAGGCGGGTTCGGAGCCCGGGAAGGCGCAAGCCTCGATATAGGTCGCCATGCCGATGCCGCGGATCTTGCCGGCGCTCTTCGACTGCTCCAGCCGCTGCGCAAACGTCTTCCAACCGGACCGTTCGATGGCGCGGTCCATATGGCCTTCGAATTCACCATTGTCGTACAGGCGGCCGGTCTGCGTGCGATAAGGGAATTGCTCGGGTCGGATGAAGTTGCGGCGGCGGATTTCGTCGACAGGCAGGCCGAGATCATGGGCGCAGGCATCGACCAGCTTTTCCAGCAAGAACGCCGCTTCGGGCCGGCCGGCGCCGCGATAGGCGTCGACCGGGCAGGTGTTGGTGTAGAGACCAGTCACCGAAACATCGAGCGCCTGGATGTCATAGACGCCGGTCGACATGGTGACGCCGATATAGGGGATGAACGGGCCGTATTGCGAGACATAGGCGCCGATATTGGCGAGCAGCGCGACCTTCATGCCGAGGAAGCGACCATCCTTGTCCATGGCCATTTCAGCCGTAACGGCGTTGTCGCGGCCTTGCGCGTCGGTGAGGAAATGTTCGGTACGGTCGCAGGCCCATTTCACCGGGCGGCCGAGCCGCTTAGCGGCCTCGAGCACCAACGGATATTCCCGGTAGACGAAGCTCTTCGGCCCGAACCCGCCGCCGACATCGGGCGTGATGACGCGCAGCCGGTCCTTCTTGATCTTGAACAGGCTCGCCAGGATGTACTGCATGGAATGCACGCCCTGCGACCCGGTGGTCAGCACAAGGCGGTTTTCCTCGACATTCCATTCGCCTATCGCCGAGCGCGGCTCCATGTAGTTGCAGACCAGCCGGTTGTTGACGAATTCGATGCGGGTGACATGAGCCGCCTTGGCGAAGGCCGCCTTCGTCTTCGCGCTGTCGCCCATGTGGTAGGTGAAGGCACGGTTGGAACCGAGTTCCGGCCAGACCAGCGGCGTGCCTTCGGCAAGTGCCGTCGCCGTGCCGGAAGCGGCGTCCTCGCCGTCGTAGTCGACATCGATCAGTTCGGCGGCGTCCTGCGCCAGGGCACGGCTGTCGGCGACCACAAAAGCAACGGCATCGCCGACATAGTTGACGCGGTCCCGGCACAGGATCGGAATGTCGCGCGTCGGCGCCTTGGTGCCGTCCGGCTGTGCCTGCATGACACCGGACTTGAGATCGCCAAGATGAGCGAGATCCTTGCCAGTCAGCACCAGATGGACGCCGGGTGCTTGCTTAGCCGCTTCCGTCGAGCCGATTCTGAAGCTTGCCTTGGCGACCGGCGATCGCAGGACATAGCCATGCAAGACGCCGGCCGGCTTGATATCATCAGTATAGCGGCCCTGTCCCTGGATGAATGCCGCATCCTCGCGCCGCAGCACGGAAGCGCCCATGCCGAATTTCGGTGTGACGACGGTCATGGGTGCCTCGTGACGATGTGGAGAATGAACGCCTGAAATAGGCGTCGGTTGAGTTTTGTCGAGGGATCGTTTCGTGTAAAGAGCGCGGACTTCAAATTTCTTGGACAGCGGGAACTGTCCGCTTCCAACGCAATCGACAGGAAAAACAACGGAATGCGCACGGACACCGGCCAGGTCTTCAAGCTCGAAGACTATCGCCCCAACGACTATCTCATTCCGCAGACCAACCTCACCTTCCGCCTTGCGCCCGAGGCCACGATCGTCACCGCAACGCTGACGCTCGAACGTCGTGACGGCGTGTCCGCGGCGGCGCCATTGGTGCTCGACGGCGACGGGCTGATCCTCAAGCGCATCGAGATCAACGGCAAGCTGGCAAGACCGGCGGACCTGCTGGTGACACCTGACCAACTCACCATTCTCAAACCGCCGGCCACGCGCCGCTTCCATCTGCTCATCGAAACCGAACTGGGGCCGGCTGGCAACGAAGCCCTGATGGGTCTCTATCGCTCGAACAACGTCTATTGCACGCAATGCGAGGCCGAGGGCTTCCGCCGCATCACCTACTTCCTGGATCGGCCCGATATCCTGTCCGTCTACACCGTGCGGATCGAGGCTCTGCGCGACGAGGCAGCACTGCTCCTTTCCAACGGCAATCCGGTCGACAAGGGCGATCTCGGCGACGGCTGGCACTATGCCGAATGGCACGACCCCTTCCCCAAGCCGTCCTATCTGTTCGCGCTGGTGGCCGGCAATCTCGGCCAGGTCGCCGACAGTTTTGTCACCACGTCCGGTCGAGAGGTCGAACTCGGCATCTATGTCGAGCCCGGCAAGGAGAAGCTCGCCGGCTACGCGATGGACGCGCTGAAGCGGTCGATGCGGTGGGACGAGGAGGCATTCGGTCGCGAATACGACCTCGATGTCTTCAACATCGTCGCCGTGTCCGACTTCAACATGGGCGCGATGGAGAACAAGGGCCTCAACATCTTCAACGACAAATATGTGCTGGCCGATCAGGAGACCGCGACGGACGCCGATTTCGCCAATATCGAGGCGATCATCGCGCATGAATATTTCCACAATTGGACAGGCAACAGAATCACTTGCCGAGACTGGTTCCAGCTTTGCCTGAAGGAAGGGCTGACGGTTTTTCGCGACCACGAATTCTCCGCCGACCAGCGCTCGCGCGCGGTCAAGCGCATCGCCGAAGTGCGCACGCTGCGCGCCCACCAGTTTCCCGAGGACCAGGGTCCGCTGGCGCATCCGGTGCGGCCGCGTCGCTACCGCGAGATCAACAATTTCTACACGGCGACCGTTTACGAAAAGGGGTCCGAAGTGGTGCGCATGATCCGCACCATCCTCGGGACGGAAGCCTTTCGCGCCGGCATGGACCTCTATTTCGAGCGGCATGACGGCGAAGCGGCCACGATCGAGGATTTCATCAAGGTGTTCGAGGATGCGTCAGGCCGCGACCTGTCGCAGTTCGCGCTCTGGTATCATCAGGCGGGCACGCCCAATCTGACGATCAGTACGACGCACAATCCGGCCGCGCGGGAGTTCACGCTCGAGATCGAGCAGTCGGTGCCGCCCACACCCTCCGAAAGCCGGAAGCGGCTGATGCATATACCGCTCGCCTTTGGCCTGATCGGCGCTGGCGGCAAGCCTGTGGCGTATAGCGGAGTCGAGGGCGCCAGCGTCGAGGATGGCGTCATCCATGTCCGCAAGCGCCGCCACATGGTGCGCTTTTCAGGCGTTGCCGAACGTCCGGCCGTTTCGCTCAACCGCGGCTTTTCGGCGCCGGTGACGCTGTCTGTCGAGCAGAAGGCCGACGATCAGTTCTTCCTTGCCCACCATGACAGCGACGCCTTCTCGCGCTGGCAAGCCTTCAATACCCTCCTCACCGATGCGCTGATCGCTGCCTTCCGCGAGATCCTTGGCGGCAAGCAGCCTGACTTCACGCCCCGGTTGACCGAGCTTGCCGGCCGCATCGCCGGCGACGAGACGCTGGAGCCCGCCTACCGGGCGCTGGCGCTGGCGCTGCCTGGCGATGCCGACATCGCCCGCGATATTGGCAAGAACATCGATCCCGACGCCATCCACACCGCCCGACAGGCCCTCGCGCTGGCGATCGCCACGGCGAACCGGGAACCCTTTGCGCAACTTTATGATAGCCTCGCGGACAAGGCCGCGTTCAGCCCGGATGCGACAAGCGCCGGACGACGCGCCCTGCGCAACGTCCTTTTGGACTATCTCTCGCTGCTGCCGGGCGGTGCGGCACTCGCCGCCGGACATTTCCAGTCCGCCACCAACATGACCGACCGCGCGGCCGCGCTTGCCGTGCTCGCGCATCGTCACCATGGTTCGCCGGAGACAAACAAAGCGCTGGCGGCTTTCGAAAAGACCTATGCGTCCGACCCGCTGGTCATGGACAAATGGTTCCAGATCCAGGCCAGCGTACCGGGGCCGCAGGCTGTCGACACGGTTCGTGCCCTGACTGCTCATGCAGGCTTCTCGATGGCCAATCCAAACCGGGTACGCTCGCTGATCGGCACCTTCTCCAGTGCAAACCAGACTGGCTTCCATCGCCCCGACGGCGAAGGCTACCGGTTCTTCGCGCAAACGGTGCTCGAGGTCGAAAAGCGCAATCCGCAAGTGGCGGCAAGGCTGGCGACGGCACTGAGATCATGGCGTTCGCTCGAACCGGGCCGTCAGGCCAAGGCCAGGGAAGCCCTGCTTTCGATCGCCAATGCCGAAAACCTGTCGGCGGACCTGCGTGATATTGTCGAGCGCACGCTGGCCTAGCTACCCTCGGCCTTCTCCCGAGCGGGAAAGGCCGAGGCGCGGCGCCTCCAAAACCGATTATTTTAGTCGATTTTTAATCTTTTTTCGCCGGACCACTGGACAAGGCGAATCACCTTTGATTCTTTACTGACGATTCGGAAGTGCGGCGTTTGCCGGATCACAAAGCAGCATAGGCAAATTCGGGGAGTGCCATTTATGGCGAAGGCGGACGCGTGGGGCGCGCCCGGTGGGATGGCTTTTGCGCGTCGCGAGACGCGCGGCGACGGCCTTGCCGGGAATACGCGGCTCATCGCCGAACCGGCCTACAAGCGGCTTCTGGCCGCCGAACCGCTGCTGCGCCGGTCGATACCGGCCCTCATCATCATCTTCCTGCTCGTCATCGCGGCGCTGCGCATGCTGTCGCTGATGAACGAGCGCGACGACGTCGAGCGTGATGCCAAGGCGATCCTGACACTGGCGGCGGGTCAGCTGGCCAGTTCGCTTGCCACCACCTCGGACACCCTGCCCGGCGCCATCCAGGACTTGCTGGAGACCACCAGCCGTCAGGGCGCAATGGGCCGCAGCCATGTGCTCGTCATCACCGACACCGCCTTCAAGATCACCGCGGTGACACCGCGCTCGGTCCCCTGGCAAGGGCATTCGCTCGACGGCCTCGTCCAAGGCGGCCAGCCCCTGTTCATGTTCGGCGACCGCGCCGGCGTCATGGAGGTCAATATCGGCGGCCAGGACTGGTATGCCGCGGTCAGCGTCGCCAAGGACCGGAAGGGAGCAGCGGCGGCTCTGGTGCCGCAGGAAGCGGTCTTCGACACATGGCGCAAGACCGTCTCGCTCAACGTCACCCTGTTCGTGCTGACGGCCGGCGTACTGATCATCATCCTCTATGCCTATTTCGGGCAGGCGTCGCGCGCGCAGTCCGCCGACCGCATCTACCTCGAAGCGCACCAGCGCATCGACATGGCGCTGGTGCGCGGCCGCTGCGGCCTGTGGGACTGGGACATGGTGCGCGGCAAGATGTACTGGTCGCGCTCGATGTACGACATGCTGGGCTACGAGCCCTGCGAGACGATGCTGTCCTTCGGAGAGGTCGACGAGATCATCCATCCCGAGGACGGCGACCTGTTCGAACTCGCCAACAGAATTGTCGCCCGCGAGATCGACCACATCGACCAGGTGTTCCGGATGCGGCATGCCGATGGCCAATGGGTGTGGATGCGCGCTCGCGCACAGGTCATGGATCCGGAAGCACCGGAAATCCAGCTGATCGGCATTGCCGTCGACGTCACCGAGCAGCGCCATCTGGCACTGCGGTCCGAGGCGGCCGACCTTCGCCTCAGGACCGCGATCGAGAACATCAACGAATCCTTCGTGCTGTGGGATTCGACGCAGCGGCTGATCATGTGCAACTCCAAGTACCAGCAGGACAACGGGCTCTCGGATCGTGACGTAATGCCAGGCGTGACGCGCGCTTCCCTGGAAGAGCGGATGCTGGCTTTTGCTTCCGAGCGCAGGCTCGCCAACACCAATGGTCCACAAGGCGGCGCCACTTTCGAGCGGCAGTTGTCAGACGGCCGCTGGCTGCAGGTCAACGAACTCAAGACCAGGGATGGCGGCATCGTCTCTGTCGGCTCCGACATCACCCAGATCAAGCTGCATCAGGAGAAACTGGTCGACAGCGAACGCCGGCTGATGGCGACGATCCATGATCTCAGCCTCGCCCGCCGGGCCGAGGAGGAACGGTCTCGTGAACTGGTCGACCTCAACCGCAAATACATGAAGGAAACCGAGCGCGCCGAAGCGGCGAACCGGGCCAAATCCGAATTCCTGGCCAACATGTCGCATGAATTGCGTACACCGCTGAACGCCATCATCGGCTTCTCCGAATTGATGGAACAGGGGCTGTTCGGCCCGCTGGGGTCGGAGCGCTACGAAGAGTACGCCACCGACATCAACAGCAGCGGCAAATATCTGCTCGGCGTCATCAACGATATTCTCGACATGTCCAAGATCGAAGCCGGCCAGTTCTCGCTGGACCAGGAACAGATCGACCTCGGCCCGTTGATCAGCGAGACGGTGCGCGTCGTCTCGCTGCAGGCCGCGCAAAAGGCGATCACCGTGGAAACACGCATCGCCGACGCGCTGACCTTGTTCGCCGACCGCCGCGCGATCAAGCAGATCGTCATCAACCTCCTGTCCAACGCGGTGAAGTTCACCGGCCAGGGCGGCCACATATCGGTCAGGGCCCGCAACACATCGGGAGCCCTGGTGCTGACCATCGAGGACAATGGCTGCGGCATCCCGAAGGAGGCGCTCGGCAAGCTCGGGCGGCCCTTCGAACAGGTGCAGAACCAGTTTTCCAAGAACCATGCCGGATCAGGTCTTGGCCTCGCCATCTCGCGCTCGCTGGCCGAGCTCCAGGGCGGCGCGCTGAAGATCCGTTCGACCGAAGGTGTCGGCACGATTGTGTCGGTGCGCATTCCGGTGAAGAAGGCGCCGGCGGCGGTGAAAGCCGCGGCTTGAAGCAGCAGGCTCCGAGCGATGCCGCTGAAGCCTGGATCAAGCGATCTTATCGGACGCTGTCGTCGTCATCCGATTGCCGACCAAAGCGCCCGCCCTTTGGCAGCTCGCTCTTCTCGATCTTGCCGTCATTGTTCTTGTCGAGCATGGCGAACACTTTCTTCTCGCGACCGGTGATGTCACCCGTGGTCAGCGTGCCGTCGCCCCTGGTGTCGTAGCGGGCGATGATGCGCCTGGCCATGCGCTCGAAGCGCGCCTTCTCCAGCGCGTCGGCCAGTTGGGCGACGGTCAGCTTGCCGCCATTGGCGGCAACGAGCTTCTTCAGCCGCACGTTCATGGCGTCGGAGAACTGGTCGAAGGTGATGGCGCCGTCTGAGTCGCTCATCGCCTTGTCGAGGCGGGCCATCATGCTGTCGCGCATTTTCGCGCTGGCATTGTTTGCGGCGTAGGCTGTGGTGCCGACGGCGCCGGCAAGTGCCGCGAAGGCAAGGGCAAGCTTGGTTGACTTTCTCATGGTCTTCTCCTGTTGCATCGTCACCCCCGATGCGAGAGCGGCGGATCTTCAATCCTGTTGCCGCTCCATCTCTTTGTTCGAGCATCGGATCTTCCCAAACCGGTCTTTTTGGGTCCGATGCTTCGACGGCTACTTCACGGTCGTCCGGCACGAAGCAAAAGGTCAAAGTCCTTCCTGACCTGTTGCGACGTTTCCTTGAGGTGGGCTTCCAGCACGCCGAAATCCGGCAGGTCGGTAACCGCCAGCAGCAGATCCGAAAGCCCTGGAGGAACGTCGTCGCGCTCGAACGGTCCGGTGAGACAAAGCCGGGTCATCTGGGTCAGCGCCAGATAAAGTGCGAAGGCGGCACCAAGCTCCTGCCTGACGCCGGCATCGGCGAAGCCAGGTGCGAGGCGGGACAAGATCTCGGCCGTACCGGTGAAACGCGGCCCGGCCTCGACCTGCCCGGTGATGACAGCCACCTGAGCGATGAACTCGAGATCGATCAGCCCGCCGGGGATGAGCTTGATGTCCCAGAGATCCCGCGCCGGCTTTTCCTTCTCGATCATGGAGCGCATATCCGCGGCCTCGGTCTTAACCTTCGCCGCGTCGCGCGGCTGGCCAAGGACGGCGGCAACTTCCGCTTCGACCTCGGCGCACAGGCCGGCGTCGCCGCCAATGGCGCGCGCCCGCGACAGCGCCATGTGTTCCCAGGTCCAGGCCTCCTGGCGCTGATATTTCTTGAAGGCATCGATATGGGTGGCCACCGGCCCCTTGTTGCCGGACGGCCGCAGCCGCAGGTCGAGTTCGTAGAGCACCCCTTCCGCCGTCGGTGCCGATACCGCCGAGATCAGCCGCTGCGTCATGCGGGTGTAGTAGTGGGAAGGCGCCAGCGGCTTGTCGCCGTCGGAATCCTCGGCGTTCGCGTCATGGTCGTAGAGCAGGATGAGATCGACATCCGACCCCGCGGTCAATTCGCGGCTGCCGAGCTTGCCCATGCCGAGCAGCGAAACCACACCGCCCGCGATCGTGCCGTGGCGCGCCGAGAATTCGGCGGTCACCGCCTGCAGGGCAGCCTCGATGGTGAGATCGGCGAGATCGGAAAAGGCGCGGCCGGCCCGGGCCGGATCGATTGAACCGGCGAGCAGCCGCACCCCGATCAGGAACTTTTGTTCCGAGGCAAAGATGCGCAACCGGTCGAGCACCTCCTCATAGACCCTGTCACCTTCGAGGAAGGCGGAAAGACGTGCCGAGAGATAGGCGCGGTCAGGCAATTCGCTGAGAAGAGCGGGGTCGAGCAGGCCGTCGAACACATGCGGCCGGCGCGTGATGATCGCCGCAAGCCGCGGCGCCGCACCCATGATCGTCGCCATCAGCTTGAGCAGTGCCGGGTTGGACTGCAGCAGCGAGAACAGCTGGATGCCCGCAGGCAGGCCGGCAAGGAATTCGTCGAAACGGATCAAGGCTTCGTCCGCCCGGCGCGTCTGGCCGAAGGCCTTGAGCAAGGCCGGCGTCAATTCCGTCAGCCGCTCGCGCGCCTCCGCCGACTGGGTGACGCGGTAGCGCCCGAAGTGCCAACCGCGGATGACACGGCAGATGTCGCTCGGCCGCTGGAAGCCGAGACCGTGCAAGGTCTGCAGTGTGTCGGGGTCGTCGACATCGCCGGTGAAAACCAAATTGCCGATACCCGCCGAAAGCTCGGGTGCCGTTTCGAACAGCGCCGCATAGTGGCGTTCGACCTGCTGGAGCGAGGCGCGGAACGCCAGGGAAAAGGCAGCCGCATCGGCAAAGCCCAGCATATGGGCGATCCGCTCAAGTCCCTCATCGTCTTCCGGCAGTGTATGCGTCTGCTCGTCGGCCACCATCTGGATGGCGTGTTCGACACGGCGCAAGAACCAGTATTGGCTGGCGAGCGCATCACGCGCATCGGCGGTGATCCAGCCGCGTGCGGCAAGCTGGCCGAGCATCGGCACGGTTTCGCGGCCGCGCAGTTCCGGAAAGCGGCCGCCGGCGATGAGTTGCTGGGTCTGGACGAAGAACTCGATTTCGCGGATGCCACCACGGCCGAGCTTGACGTTGTGTCCCTTCACCGCGATCTCGCCGTGCCCTTTGTGAGCATGGATCTGGCGCTTGATCGAGTGGACATCGGCAATCGCCGCGTAGTCCATGTATTTGCGCCAGATGTAGGGCTGCAGTTCCTTTAGAAAGGCGGCGCCCGCGGCCAGATCGCCGGCCACCGGACGCGCCTTGATCATCGCCGCGCGTTCCCAGTTCTGGCCACGCGCTTCGTAGTAGCGCAGCGCGGCTTCGACCGGGATCGCCAGTGGGGTCGAACCGGGATCGGGGCGCAGCCTCAGATCGGTTCGGAAGACATAGCCGTGTTCGGTGCGGTCCTGCAGGATGCGCACCAGCCGTCGCGTCAGCCGCGAAAACAGCTCGGTGGCGTCGAGAGGATCGACGAGGGCGGGCGCTTCCGGATCGAAGAAAACGACAAGATCGATGTCGGAGGAGAAATTCAGCTCATGCGCGCCGAGCTTGCCCATGCCGAGCAGGATCCAACCCGATTGCCGCGAGGGGTTGTCCAGATCAGGCAGTCTGAGCTTGCCCTGGCCGTGCGCGTCGCGCAGCAGGAAATCGACGGCCGCACGGGTGCATGCGTCGGCAAGATCACTCAGCCGCCGCACCGTCAGCGACGTTTCCGCCTCCCCGGCGAGATCGGCCAGCGCGATCAGGAAATGCGCCTCGGCCTTGCACTGGCGCAGTTCCATCATCAGGCTGGATTCGGAAACTGTCTCGGCCAGTGGCGCCTGGTCGATCGCGTCGGTGATCGCTTTCAGGCGGGCCTCGACCGGCTGGTCGAAAAGAGCATCCAGGATCTGCGGCCGGCGACGCGCCGTATCGCGCAAAAACGGCGAGAGGTCGAAGACAGCAGCCAGGAAATCCTGGCCCTCCCCCTCGGCGGTCAGGAATTTGGCCAGCCTTGTCAGCCCTTCTTCGCGTGCCGCCGCGACAATGTCGGCCAATTCCTGTCGCGCCTGGCCATCATCGAGAGGGGCAAGCCTAACCGCCGGCTTCAGCAGCCAGCCCGTGACCGTCCGTTTCGCGACCGCAGCCATCAGTGATCCTCCCGTGCGGGGAAACTCATGACCACGGATAGTCCTGGATTGCCAGGCAGGAGATCAAGCCGCCCGTAATGGAAAGTCATGACCGCCTTGGCAAGGCTGAGGCCAAGTCCGGAACCGGGCTGCGAACGGCTCTTCTCCAGCCGCACGAAACGTTCGGTCGCCCGGGCGCGATCGGCATCGTCCGGAATGCCCTGGCCGTTATCTGCGACACAAAGCCTGATCTCGCCATGCGTCCGCTCGAGCGTCACACGAACCGCCGGCTTGGAGGTGGAATCCGACGAATATTTGATGGCGTTATCGACGATGTTGGACAATGCCTGGCCGATGAGCTCGCGGTTGCCGTCGACGAGAAAAGCGCCGTTCGTCTCGGCTTCGAGCGAAACGTCAGCTTCTTCCGCCACCGGCTCATAGAGTTCGACGACATCACGAACCGCCACCGCCAGATCGACACGGGTGGTGTGTTCGGACGAATATCCTGCCTCCAGACGGGAGATCATCAGGATGGCGTTGAAGGTCTTTATCAGTTGGTCGGACTCGGCGATAGTGCCTTCCAGCGCCTGGCGATAATCGGCGGGCTTGTGCTTGCCGGAAAGCGTCGCTTCGGCCCGGTTGCGCAGCCGGGTCAGCGGCGTCTTCAGGTCATGCGCGATGTTGTCGGAAACCTGCTTCAGGCCTTCGTTGAGCGTCGCGATCCTGGCCAGCATGGAGTTGAGGTTTTCCGAAAGCCGGTCGAACTCATCACCGGCGCCGGTCACCGGCAGCCGGCCCGACAGGTCACCGCCCATGATGCGGCGGCTGGCCTCCGAAACGCTGTCGATTCGCTTGAGCGCGGCGCGGCCGACAAAGAACCAGATCAGGAGGCCGCCCAGGCCCATCATGCCAAGCGCAAGCGTCAGCGCACGGCGGATGACGGCGCGGAAACGTTCCGGTTCGCCAAGGTCGCGGCCGACCAGCATGATCATCTGGTTGGGCAGCCGCAGCACCAGTGCAATGGCGTTGTGGCCCTGCGCGCCTTCGGTCTGCGGCGCCGCGTTGTCACCAGTTGCGGGAGGGGTCGCCTGTTCGGTCGTTCCGCTGCGCAGGCGGTCAAGCTCGCCTTCTCCAAAGCGTTTGTAGGAGAACGGCTCGGTCGTCCAGCCCTCGGTGTCGATCACCCCCGGTTCGAGGCTCTGCACGTTGCCGGTCAGGATCTGGCCATTGGCGTCGGCGATCAGATAGAGATTGGCGCCTGGCTGGCGCGATCGGGCCTCCACCACCCTGACCAGAACCGGCAGGCCACCGCGCTGATAGGCCCGGGCAAGACCGAGCACTTCGTCGTTGATGGTCTCCTGTGTCTGCGACGTCAGCATGCGCGCCGACAGCGAGGTCATGTAGAAGACAAGCAGCACGGCGCAGAGCGCGAAGAGCAGAAGGTAGAGCGCCGAGAGCCGCGCTGCCGTCGTCCTCATGATGGCGGGCACGGAAAGCGCCATGCTGCCGCCTAGCCGCCCTTCAGCATGTAGCCGGCGCCGCGAACCGTATGCAGGATCGGCTTGTCGAAGCCTTTTTCAATCTTGCCGCGCAGCCGCGAGACATGGACGTCGATGACATTGGTCTGCGGGTCGAAATGATAGTCCCAGACATTCTCGAGCAGCATGGTGCGCGTCACCACCTGGCCGGCATGGCGCATCAGATATTCCAGCAAGCGGAATTCGCGCGGCTGCAGCGTGATCTCGCGCGCCGCACGGCGTACCGAATGCGACAGCCTGTCGAGTTCGAGGTCGCCAACCCGGTAGACGGTTTCGGCCTCCTTGGCGCTGGCGCGCCGGTTCAACACCTCGACGCGGGCCAAAAGCTCGGAGAATGCATAGGGCTTGGTCAGATAATCGTCGCCACCGGCGCGCAGCCCGGTGACCCGGTCATCGACCTCGCCCAGCGCCGACAGGATCAGCACCGGCGTGGTGTTGCCCCGGGAGCGAAGACCGGCAATGACCGACAGGCCGTCGCGACGCGGCATCATCCGATCGATGACCATCACGTCATAGTCACCGGCATCGGCAAGCGCGAAACCGGTTTCGCCGTCGCCGGCGACATGGGCGGTATGACCGGCCTCGGCGAAGGCTTTCTGCAGATAATCCGCGGCCTCGCGGTCATCTTCTATGACGAGAATCTTCATAGGGCCGTTATACGCGATTTCGCTGGAAGGTTGAGTAGCCGGCATCTGCATTTTAGCCTTTGCCAAAGCGCATCGCGATCAAGATGATCGAGAGCACGCGCGATCTTGTTCTCTGGTGGTCTTCATCCCGGACATGCCTGCTTTCGGGCATGATCCTGAAATCACCACATCCTCTCGTCCCAGGTCCGGGCGAGTGTTTTTGGGCGGCGTCCAGAATGTGCGGCAGCGGGCGATGGGAGGCCCGCTGCCGCTGGAGGAGAGCACGATGACTGACTAACGTACCCGGCTCCATGCTTTCCCATGCGGCGGCTCGGGGGTGTTGAAACCGCCGCATCGGAAAAGTCGTTGTCAGCCCTTGGCGACAGGCAGCGCGACGAACCGATTGGTGTTGTCGCGGGTGATCTGCATCAGCACCGCCTTGCGGCCGGACTTCACCGCGTCGGTCATCGCCTTGGTGACGTCCTCGGTGCCGTTCACCTCGTTCGAATTAACGGCGGTGATGATATCGCCCGGCTGGATGCCGCGGTCGGCTGCATCGCTGTCGGGATCGACATCGGTGACCACAAGGCCCTTGCCGTTTTCGGACTTGGTGACGGTGAGGCCGAGATCGGCCAGCGAATCGGGCTTTGCCGGAGCGGCGGGCTGCTGTTGCTGGTCGTTCGAAGCCTGCTTGTCGCTGGCCGGCAGCTTGCCGAGATCGACCTTGACCGTCTGGCTCTTGCCGTCGCGCCAGACGGTGACATCAACCGACTTGCCCGGCGAATACGCACCGATCAGACGGGCGAGTTCCTTCGGCGACGCGACGTCCTTGCCATCGACCTGGGTGATGACGTCACCAGCGGTGATGCCTGCCTTCTTGCCGGGGCCGTTGTCCTGGGCGCTGGATACCAACGCGCCATTGTTGGACTTCAGGCCAAGCGACTCGGCGATATCAGACGTGACCGGCTGGATTTCGACGCCGAGCCAGCCGCGCTGCACCGCCCCGCTCTTCATCAGATCGCCGACAACCTGCTTGGCGGTCGAGGCGGGAATATCGAACGCGATGCCGACGCTGCCGCCCGAGGGCGAGAAGATGGCGGTGTTGATGCCAACCACCTGGCCGTTGAGATTGAAGGTCGGGCCGCCCGAATTACCGCGATTGACCGAGGCGTCGATCTGCAGGAAATCGTCATAGGGGCCGGCGCCGATGTCACGGCCACGCGCCGACACAATGCCGGCGGTGACGGTGCCGCCGAGACCGAACGGATTGCCGACGGCCACCACCCAGTCGCCGACGCGAACCTTGGAATCGTCGGCGAAATCGACATAGGTGAACTTGCCGCCGCCATCGACCTTGAGTACGGCGAGATCGGTGCGCGGATCGGTCCCGACCAGCTTGGCGTCGAGTTCCTTGCCGTCATTGGTCACCACGGTGAAGGCGGTGCCTTCTTCGACCACATGGTTGTTGGTGACGAGATAGCCGTCCTCGGAAATGAAGAAGCCGGAGCCCTGGGCCACCGGGCGTGGCTGGTCATTGTTGCGGTCGCGATGACCGAAGCGACGGTGGCCGTCCTCATTCTGGCCGCCCTGGTCGCCGAAGCCACGGAATTCCTTGAAGAAACGGCGCAACTGCGGATTGTTGGGAAGATTGTCGAAGCCATCCTGGTCGTCGGAACCATCATCTGCGGTCGGCTGGATCTTGGCCTTGACCTTGACGCTGACCACGGCCGGCGAAACGCGCTCCACGACATCGGCGAAGCTCGGAACCTGCGGAGCCTCGACGCGGACTGCGTCAGCCAGAACGGGGCTGGTTCCACTGGTCAACGCGCCAACACCGATCGCGCCGGCAATGGCGATGGACGCGGCAGCAGCCAGGAGACGCTTGCGGGTGCGGGAATATGAATTGGGGGCAATATTCATGGGGTCTCGTATCCTCTTTCAAACGGACGCGCCTTGATCGGCATCCTCGAAGAGAGAATTAGAGCGGCCCACATTACAGCGCCATTTCCGACGCATGAAACTTTGGTAATGTTGGCGGGCGCCAGCAGCCGTCAGTCGCGGCGAAGGATGGCGTCCAATGCCGCCTGTTCATCCGAAGACAGGGACTTGGTCACCAGGACTCTGCGCGACCGTGCGCTGAGTACAATGAAGACGCCCCCGATCAGCAGCAACAGCACAGGCGTGCCCCAAAGCAACGCGTTGCGCAGATCGAAACGCGGCTTCAGCAGCACGAACTCGCCGTAGCGGGACACCACATAGTCCATCACCTGCTGGTCGGTATCGCCGGCGACGAGACGCTGGCGCACCAGGATACGCAGGTCCCGGGCAAGATCGGCATCGGATTCATCGATCGACTGGTTCTGGCAGACCATGCAGCGCAGGCCTTCCGAGAGTGTCCGGGCCCTCGCCTCAAGCACCGGATCGGCCAACATCTCGTCGGGCTTCACCGCCAGCGCCGAGCCGGCAAAGCCGAACGCCAGCATCAGGACAAGCAATGCGACGGAGAACCTTGCCTTCATGGCAGGCTCGCGGTCGCCACGGCATCGGCCTGCTTGCGCCGCCGCGACGGCGCGCCGACACGCAAGCGCCTGTCCATCAGCGACATGGCAGCACCCGCCATCATCACTAGGCCGCCGCCCCAGATCAGCGTCACCAGCGGTTTCCACCACAGGCGCACCACCACCGACCCGTCCTTGCCCTCATCGCCCAGCGAAATGTAGAGCTGGGAAAAACCAAGGGTCTTGATACCGGACTCCGTCGTCGTCGTCTGCCGCACCGGATAGAAGCGCTTGGCGGAACTGATCTCGCCGACAGGACTGCCGCTGACGCCGATCAGCTCGAAGCGGCCACGATCCTCGCTGTAGTTCGGGCCCTGGGCCGGATAAAGTCCGACGAAACGCAGCGTATGGCCTGACAATTCCACCGTCTCGCCGGCCCGCATGGTAAGGATCTTCTCGGTGCCGAAGGACAGCGTGGCGACAATGCCGAGCAACGTCAGGCCAAGGCCGAGATGGGCCAATGCCGTGCCGAAGACCGAGCGCGGCAGGCCGACGAAGCGCCTGAACATGACGGCCGCTGCAACCGATCCGACACCGGACTTGACGGCAAGGTCGGTAAGGGCTCCGGCGACGAGCCAGACGGCAAGGCCGATGCCGAGGGCGGCG
This sequence comes from Mesorhizobium sp. GW821-FHT07A06, assembly GCF_059419085.1. NCBI lineage: Bacteria > Pseudomonadati > Pseudomonadota > Alphaproteobacteria > Hyphomicrobiales > Phyllobacteriaceae > Mesorhizobium > Mesorhizobium sp. GW821-FHT07A06. The sequence continues at coordinate 286,591 of NZ_JBWKRC010000001.1, read as the reverse complement.
AACACCGAAGCGCCGTCGATAAACAGGCCAGTGACCAGCATCGCAGCCAGCGCCAGCGCGAAGGCAGCCATCAGGCGCTGCGCCGCGGCGAAGACATCGCCACGCTTCCAGGCGAGCAGCGGCCCGAACGGCACAAGGGCCAGAAGCGGCAGCATCAGTGGGCCGAAGGTCAGGTCGAAGAACGGCGCGCCGACCGAGATCTTGCCGCCGGTAAGCGCTTCCAGCGCCAGCGGATAGAGCGTGCCGACGAGCACGGTGGCGGTCGCCGTGGTCAGGAACAGATTGTTGAGGACGAGCGCGCCTTCACGCGAGATTGGATGGAACAGTCCGCCGGCCGTCAACCTTGAGGCGCGCAGCGCGAACAATGCCAGCGAGCCGCCGATGAACAGCGTCAGGATGCACAGGATGAAGACGCCGCGCGTCGGGTCGGTGGCGAAGGCATGCACCGAGGTGAGCACGCCCGAACGCACCAGGAAGGTGCCGAGCAGAGACAGCGAAAAGGTGAGGATGGCGAGCAGAAGCGTCCAGATCTTCAGCGCCGAGCGCTTTTCCATGACGATGGCCGAATGCAGCAGCGCGGTGCCCGCCAGCCACGGCATGAAGGAGGCGTTCTCAACCGGGTCCCAGAACCAGAAACCACCCCAGCCGAGCTCGTAATAGGCCCAATAGGACCCCATCGCGATGCCGCCGGTCAGGAACATCCAGGCGACCAGCGTCCATGGGCGCACCCAGCGCGCCCAGGAAGCATCGATGCGGCCCTCGATAAGGGCGGCGACCGAGAAGGAGAAGCAGATCGAGAAGCCGACATAGCCGAGATAGAGCAGCGGCGGATGAATGGCGAGGCCGAGATCCTGCAGGATCGGGTTGAGATCGCGGCCTTCGATCGGCGCCGGGTTGAGCCGGATGAAAGGATTGGACGTCGCAAGGATGAACAGGAAGAAGGCAGCGCCAATGGCGCCCTGCACGGCCAGCACATTGGCGCGCAGCGTTGCCGGCAGGTTGGAGCCGAAAGCCGCGACAAGGGCACCAAAGAAGGTCAGGATCAGCACCCAGAGCAGCATCGAGCCTTCGTGATTGCCCCAGGTTCCGGTGATCTTGTAGATCAGCGGCTGCAGCGAATGCGAGTTTTCCCAGACGCTCGCCACCGAAAAATCGGAGTTCGCGTAGGCGCCCGCCAGCGCGACGAAGGACAGCGCCGTCAGCGCAAAACCCGTTATCGTGACAGGACCGCCGACAGCCATCAGGCGCTGGTTGTTGAGCCGCGCGCCGAACAGGGGCACGATCGTCTGCACCAGCGAAAGCGCGAACGCCAGGACCAGTGCGAAATGTCCGGTTTCAACCATGATTGACCCCTGCCCTTCCGCCCGACTCACTCACTCTTGCTCTCCTGCCAGACGCCCTTGGCCTTCAGCCCGTCGGCCACCTCCTTGGGCATGTAGCGCTCATCATGCTTGGCCAGCACGCTGTCGGCGACAAAGACCCCGTCCGGGCCAAAAGTGCCTTCGGTGATGACGCCCTGCTCCTCGCGAAAAAGATCAGGCAGGATGCCGGTATAGGTGACCTTGACCGATTTATGCGTGTCGGTGACGGAAAAGGCGACTGTCGCGCCCTGCCCGCGCTGGACGGTGCCTTTTTCGACCAAACCGCCGAGCCGGATGCGCTGGCCGGGCTGGACACTGGCGGTGGTGAGGTCCGCCGGCATGTAGAAATAGGACGCCTTTTGGCCAAGCGCGTAGAAGGTCAGACCGGTGGCGGCGCCCAGGAAAGCCAACCCACCGACAATCACCGACAACCGCTTCTGCTTGCGTGTCATGACACGTTCTACTCCGTCGCCGCCAGGCCGAGCGAGGCGGCAAAGGCGGTGAATTTCTTGGCTTCATCACTGCCGGCGCCAAAGACGGCAATGGCGCGCCCCAGCGCCCCGCGCGCCTGATCGGCCTTGCCCAGCACGACATAGGAACGAACGAGCCGCATCCATCCTTCCGGGTCACGCGGATTTTGCCGCAGTTTTTCATCGAGGCCGGCGACCATCGTGTTGATCATGGCTTCACGATCCTGCGGCGACATGGACGAAGCCGCGTCGACATCCACGGCTTCGGGGCCTTTCGCGTCCGCGCCGGAAGCGACTTCGGGGCTGGCGGCCTTGGCCAGCGCCTGCTCGACGGCGTCGCGCCAAGGCGAGTCGGGCGGCAAGGTGCCAAGCATGGTTTGCCAGGCCGTCACCGCGTCCTTGTTTCGCCCCTCCTGCGCCAAGGCCATGGCCAGATAGAAGCTGGCTTTCGCGTTGGCCGGATCGAGCTTGAGCGCCGCCTCGAAGGCATCCTGGGCATCGGCGGAAACAATGCCGCCCGCCGCACCGGCGATCGCCTCGCCGAGGCCGGCCTGGCGAACCGCGCTGTCTCCGTCGAGGCGGATGGCGTTGCGGTACGCCGCCACCGCCTCGGAAAAGCGCTGCATACGCAGATAGATCGGGGCCAGCACATCCCATCCCCGGCCGTCGGAAGGATTGGCGGCAAGGTGAGCCTCGGCCCGCGCAACCAGTTCGTCGACCGAGCTGTCGGCCGGATTCTTGGTCAACCGCTCGCTGAGCGGCTGCGACGGCAAATCGGGCGAGCCAATCTGGCTGTAGAGACCCCAGCTGACCAGCGGCACAGCCAGCACGGCCACTGTCGCGACAAGTCTTGCGTTGAAAAAAGCATGCCCGGCCGTCGTCTTGCCGGCCGCATCCGCATTGTCGAGGCGAAGGATGCGGCGCGCGATCTCGGCGCGCGCCTCGGACGCTTCAGCCGGCTGGATCAAGCCGCGTGCGACATCACGGTCAAGCTCGGACAATTGATCGCGATAGACTTCCAGATCGTGATCGCCGCTCGACGACGCGCCCATGGCGCCTCCGGCCAGCGGCAGCAGCACCGCCAGGCTCGCACCGAGCGTCAGTATCGCGGCTATGACCCAGAACAGCATGGTTCTTCCAATAACGGCAGAGCCTTGCCCTGCCAACACGGGCATCCTGCGACGCTTTGACGGTCGGTGCACCGAATGTCCTTGATCGACATCAACCGGCCAGATTCCAATCGGAGCCGATCCGATCTTTGTTTTGTTCGTGTCGTTGTCCCAAACCGCCGCGCGCTTTGGGCGACATGCATCTACGCCTTATGCATGCCGTTGTCCCAAAACCGCTGCGCACTTTTGGGCGGCATGCAGCTCTCAGGTCAGCGGCGTCCAGCTGCCGTCGGCGTTGCGGCAAGCGGTTCCGCGCGCCGTGACGCCGGCTCCACCAGTGAAGACGGTCTGCGTGTACTGGCGGCAATCCTGCGAACCGACGCGATAAGGTTGGGCCGGAACGACTTCGCCATAGCGGGATGCCTGATCGCCCTTCCACGCCACCTTCTGGCCGCTCGTCGTATATTCGAGCGCCTTGTATTCCGCCTCGAGAGCGCTGCGCTTTTCGGATTCACTGAGGCCGGCGCCGATCGAACCGCCAATGAGACCGCCACCCATCGCCGAAATGATCGATTTGGTAACCTTGCCACTCGCCGGAGGCGTCGACGCCGGTGTCGGCGCCAACGTCGGGCCCTTGCCGCTCAAGGTGGTGCAGCCGGACACGGCCAGGAGGGCGGAAACGAGCGCGACGCGAATCTTCATGCCAACAACCGATTTTCTTGAATTGGAGCCTGCCATGGATGCGCCGGGGGCCGCGTCATCGGAGAAGTAGGCGTGGCCATAGTATTGATATTTGTCGGAAATTTGGCCGCTGCAGACCGCTCCGGGATCAATCGATATGCCGCCATGATATGCGCCGTCCATCGCTGCCGATCGGCCCTGAGTAGCATTACTGGAGGCTCCGCAATCGCACCACCGCCTTCAGCCCGCCCATGTCGGACCGTTCGAGCGCCAGTACGCCTCCATACTCGTTGATAAGGTCGGCGACAATGGCAAGCCCCAGACCTGTTCCCGGTTTTGTCTCGTCCAGGCGCCTTCCGCGCTTCAGCGCGTCGCGCGCCTTGTCCTCGGGGATGCCCGGGCCGTCATCCTCGATGATGATCTCGAAAAAAATGTCATCCTTGCCGGCCAGGGACGCAACCGAGACCGACACGGCGCTTTTTGCCCATTTCATCGCATTTTCGAGAAGATTGCCAAGCAGTTCCTCAAGGTCCTCGCGCTCTCCGGCAAAGACGATCTCGGTGGCCGGCAGCGACAGCGACAGGCCGGTCTGCGGGTTGAGCTTCTGCAAGACCCGCACCATGCGCTGGACCAGCGGCGCCACCGGCGTGCGATAGACGACGCTGTCGCGCTGCGCAGCGACGCGGGCGCGCTGCAGGTAATGGTCGACCTGCTTCTGCATCGAGGCGGCCTGTTCGGCGATCAATTGTCCCTTGGCGCCGCCAAGCGCCCTACCCTCGTTGAGCAGCACGGCAAGCGGCGTCTTCAGCGAATGGGCGAGATTGCCGACCTGGGTTCGCGAGCGCTCGACGATGCGTTTGTTGTTCTCGATCAAGGCGTTGGTTTCGTTGGCCAACGGTTCGATCTCAGCCGGGAAGCGGCCGTCGAGCCTCTGTGCGGTGCCCTCGCGCACCATGGCAAGCGCGTTCCTGACCCTGCGCAGCGGCTGCAAGCCGAGCAGAATGGCGATCGCGTTGATCGCGATCATGCCGACGCCGAACAGGCTGAGATAGGTCAGCAGGCGGCGCTGGAAGGTGGCGATCTCCTGTTCGAGTTCGCTCTGGTTGCCCATGACACGAAACCGCGCGGCGCGGTTCTTGGCGTCGAGGACGAATTCGCTCTCGAACACTTCGAGTTGCTCGCCGTCAATGCCTTCGGCCGCATAGCTACGCTGGAAGCTGGCATTGAAGGGCACCTCGGCCACGCTCGGCGACGGGATCTTGCTTGTCATCGACGACGAGTGAAGGTCGCCATGCACACCTTCCGAGGCAGGCTCAACCGACCAGTACCAGCCCGAATTCGGCTCCGAAAAGCGGAGGTCTCCGAGGTCGGGAGCACCGGTGAGCGCTCCCGTGTCTGAAATCCCGATGGAACCGATCAGGTTGAACAGATGCGCCGACAAAAGGCTGTCGAAGCCACGCTCGCTGGCCTGGCGATAGAGCGTGGTGATCAGGGTGAAGATGACGACAAGGGTCAGGATCGCCCATACAGTGGAAAAGGCGATCACGCGGAACGTCAGCGAACGCGGCCACAAACGCAGCGAAAGCGGCGCCCTTGCGGTTGGTTTGATCGGTTCCGAGTTACGCCTCCGGCTCACGCATGCGGTAGCCCATGCCACGCACGGTTTCGATCATGTCGATGCCCATCTTCTTTCGCAACCGCCCGACAAATACCTCGATGGTGTTGGAATCGCGGTCGAAATCCTGGTCGTAGAGATGCTCGACCAGTTCGGTGCGCGAAACGACCTCGCCCATATGGTGCATCAGATAGGCAAGCAGGCGGAATTCGTGCGAGGTCAGCTTCAGCGGCACGCCGTCGACATCGGCCTTCGACGCCTTGGTATCGAGGCGCAGCGGCCCGCAGGTGAGCTCCGACGAGGCATGGCCGGCGGCGCGGCGGATCAGCGCCCTGACCCTCGCCAGCACCTCCTCGATATGGAACGGCTTGGTGACATAGTCGTCCGCGCCAGCATCGATGCCGGAGACCTTGTCGCTCCAGCGGTCGCGCGCCGTCAGGATCAGCACGGGCATCTTGCGGCCGCCTCGGCGCCAGCGCTCGACCACGCTGATGCCGTCCATCTGCGGCAGGCCAATGTCGAGCACGACGGCATCGTAGGGCTCGGTATCGCCGAGGAAATGGCCTTCCTCGCCATCAAAGGCGCGGTCGACGACATAGCCGGCGTCGACCAGCGCGTCGGCTATCTGCCTGTTGAGATCCTTGTCATCCTCGACGACGAGTACGCGCATGCGGAGATCGACACCTGTTGAAGAGCTTGGTCAGATTGAAGACTTAGTCAGATTGAAGACTGGGCAGATATAGGCCGATTCCAGCGGCCTGGGAAACGTGGCCCGCAAGACGGGCATTGGGTCAGTTCTGCGGGACGACGATCTCGGAACGGCGCGGACGCTGTCCGTCCTTACCTGGCACCAGCACGACGATGACGCAGACCGGCTGGCCGCCTCGTGTCGACTGCGAGGCCTTGGCCAGCGTTCCGCCATTCTGCTCTGCCACCTGCTGGCCGATCGCGTAGCAGTCGGATGCGGCCAGGACGATCGGGCTGGTCTGGTCTGGCGCGATCACCGGCATCGCTGTCGCCTGCGACGCGAACAGCCCGGCAGCACAGAGCGCCAGGATCGCGGTTCGAAAGTGGGAGCGAAGCGTTTTCATGGTCGGCGTTGTAACGCATCGGTGCTGAACGTGAAATGAACAGTGATCGACACGAAAATCATGCCCGATACTCCCCCTGAAACGCGAGACGCCCGATGGTGATTTCGACGCCCCAACCCGACGAAATCCCGAAAACGCCAGTCTAGACTCCGTTTCGGTCAGATTGGAAGCGTATCAGGCATTTTCCTGTGTCAGCGCACGAAACCGCAGCAGCCCGTGATGGACAAGGAGATCTTCGTCGTAACGGGCCTCGGTGAATTCGAGCGATAGGCGTGTCTTGCCGCGCCGGCCGACCACCAGAGCGGCGTTGGCAAGGCGGGTCTTGATGGCGGCCATGATGGCAAGGGTTTCGTCTTCACCATGAGCTTTCGACCAGACGTGCAGCGTGATCAGCTGATCATCGTTGTTCTCGGCACCGGTATCCCAGTCAAAGGCGCTGGTCTGGCCACAAGTCACATAAGGGAACGCGGCATTGTCGGCCGCCCTTTCGAGCAGCCCGGCGCCACCGAGCAGCGCCGACAACGACTTGTCGGTTTTGAGCCTCAGAAAAAGTGCCTGCAGCAAATCGCCGGGCGCTGTCATATTCATTCCTCGAGCTGCTCTGCAACCGACAATGCGTTTCCAAGTCTGCCGGTTTCCCTATGCCTTGCCGGATATAGCGTTGGCTACGGGAAAACGATGGCGATTCGTTATAAGAATCATAAGTGCCGATGATCTCGAAAATACGACTTGCCGACAATCCAACCGTAGACGCGGAAGAGCCGGACTAGCAAGCCGCGCATCAAGCATCGGCGCCGCCCGGCAGGCGGCGCAGGAATTTGGTGTCCCGCTTGCCTGATCGCGCGATCTTGCCTCATATGGAACCGGTCCACGATGGAATGTTCCTTGCCGGTTCTGGCCGGGCAACGGGGCATCTTCCGCAGATTTCGGAGCTGACGATGCTCGATCCAGAAAAGGCCAGAGCCGCGTCCCGGTTGCTGGTGGACCATTGGTACAAGGGCACCCGTCTCGACGCCATACCCCTCGAGTTGCGGCCGCGAACGCGGATCGACGGTTACGCCATCCAGTCGCATGTGATGGATCGCTCAGCGGCCCCGCTTTTCGGCTGGAAGATTGCAGCAACCAGCCTCGCCGGACAAAGGCATATCAACGTCGACGGCCCGATGGCCGGGCGTCTCATCGCCGAGAAATCGGTCGAGGTTGGCGGCACCGTTTCGCTCGCGACGAGCAAGATGCGCGTGGCGGAGATCGAATTCGCCTTCCGCTTCGGCCACCAGGTGCCACCGCGTTCGGTACCCTATGAAATCGCCGAGGTGATGGATGCCGTGGCGACCTTGCACCCGGCGATCGAAATACCGGACTCACGCTATGATGATTTCTGCGCCGTCGGAGCGCCGCAGCTCATAGCCGACAACGCCTGTGCCAACCTGTTTGTCATCGGCGAGTCTATAGAAGACAACTGGCGCGACGTGAACCTCGCGGAGCACCCGGTGATCGGGTTCGTTTCAGGCAAATCGCGGCACGATGGAACGGGCGCGGCAGTGCTGGGCGACCCTTGGATCGCGCTCACATGGATCGTCAATGAACTGTCGGGCCTGGGCATGGCACTTGAGCCGGGGCAGGTGGTGATTACAGGCACCTGCGTGACGCCGATAAGCGTCGAGGCCGGCGACGAAGTGATTGGCGATTTGGGCCGGTTCGGCCGCGTGTCGGTACGGTTTGTCTAGCTAGGCTCCGGTCCGCAACCTGACCACGAAGCTGCGCACCGCAAGCACCAGCACTGTGATGATGATCAGGATCACCGACAGGGCCGCGATCGCCGGGTCGATGTTGTCGCGCAGGCCCATCCACATCAGGCGCGGCAGCGTGATGGCATTGACCGAGGTGATGAACAAGGTAACGCCAATCTCTTCCCAGGACAGCACGAAGGACAAAAGCGCCGCGGTGATAATGCCGAACTTGATGTTGGGCATGATGATGCGGGTGGCACGCTCCCAGACACTGGCGCCTAGCCCCCTCGCCGCAAGGTCGATGCGCCGGTCTATCTGGCTGAGCGAGACCAGGATCAGCACCGTGGCGAAGGGTACCGTCATCACCGAATGCGCCATGGCGACGCCGAGCCAGGTGTCATAGCCGAAGAACGAGCTTACGCCTGAGATCGAGGTCAGCAGGAAGTAGAGCGTGATCGCCGAGACCACCGGCGGCACCACCATCGGCAACAGCACGAACCCCACGAGCGCGGCGGTGAAGCGGGGCTGGAACATCCAGACACCGAGGCTGAAGCAGAGCGCCAGCACGGTGGAAATCGCGCTGCTGACGATCCCGATCCGGATCGACAGCAGGATCGACTGGATCCAGCGCGGGTCCTCGATCAGCGATCGATAGTGGCGCAGCGACAGCTCACCCGAAGGCATAGCCAGCATGCGGCTCGGCGTCAGCGACACCGGAATGACGGCGAGCAGCGGCATCAGCAGGAACAGCGCCACCAGAGCGGCGATGATCAGCGAAACGGGCCCGGGGCGATAGGTCGGCATCAGATCAACTGCTTCGGTCTGACATAGCGGAACAGCAGCGCCATCAGCGCGCCCACGAACAGCACCAGCACGACGCTGATCGCAGCCCCCAGCCCCCAGTCCGGGCTCTGGAAAATCCTGAGATAGATCAGTTCGGCGATCATTACGCTGCGGCCGCCACCGAGGATCGCCGGCGTGACGAAGAAGCCGAGCGAGAAGACGAAGACGATCAGCGCCGAGCCTATGATGCCGGAGCGCGTCATCGGCACGAACACCGTCCAGAAGGTGCGCATGCGGCTGGAGCCCAGCCCGCGCGCGGCAAGCAGCACGCGGTCGTCGAGGCTGCGCATGGCCGATGCCAGGGGAAAGACCGCGAAGGGAATGAGGAAATGCGTCATGCCGACGACGACGCCAAACTCGTTGCGCACCAGGGTCAGCGGTTCGGAGATGAAACCAATCGATTGCAGCCAGGTGTTGATCAGGCCCCGATTGGACAAAAGCGCTACCCAGCCGAAGGCGCGGGTCAGCACCGAGATCCAGAATGGCACCAGAATGCAGAACTCGGCGATGAGGCGCTGCGCCGGGCTGCCGCGCACCCAGACCACCGTGATGGCATAGGCTGCGGCGACGGAAACGACAGTGACGATCGCCGCGATGCGCAGCGTGCGGACGAACACCGATTGGACCAGATCGTCGGTGAGCAACGCTTCATACTGGCCAAGCCCCGGCGTCGGCAGAGTAAAACTCCACTTCACAACGCCGAGAAACGGCCAGGCATAGGCCAGGACGAGGAACAGGAGCAGCGGCGCCATCAACAGCGCCGCGCCCATCCTGTCGGAGAGAACACCTCTCATCTCAGGTCAGCATCCGCTGTCAGGCGGAGATGATCTTGGTGTATTCGTCGAGCGCCGCGCCGTAGTTCTTGGCGTACCACTCCATGTCGAGCGCGATCTGCTTCTTCATGTTCTCGGGATCGACCGGGTTGATGCGCTTCTTGTCGGCGGGGATCAGCGCGTCGGCCGCCGGATTGGCCGGACCCTGGCCGAGTTTTTCGAACATGACGAGCTGCTTTTGCGGATCCTGTGCGCTGGCGATGAACTTCATCGCCGCGTCCTTGCCGCCGGGGTTGTTCTTGAGCACGGCCAACGCGCCGGGCGAGATCAGGCCCTGGTCCCAGATGAACTTGATCTTGCCGCCGGAATCCTGCTCGATCAGCGAAGCGCGGGTCGACCAGACGATGGCCATCGAGGCCTCGCCATTGAGCAGCACGCTCTGGCTCTCGGCGCCGCCGCCCCAGTAGGCGACGACATTTTCCTTGAAGGCGGCGATCTTGTCATGTGCCCGCTTCAGGTCGAGCGGATAGAGCGAAGCCGGCGCGATGCCGTCGGCCAGAAGGGCCGCTTCCCAGCTCGACACGCCCCATTTGTAGAGCGAGCGCTTGCCGGGGAACTTCTTCACGTCGAAGAAGTCGGCCATGCCTGTCGGGGCATCCTTGCCGTATTTTTCTGAATCGTAGGCGATGACATAGGAGAAGAAATAGGTCGAGGCGGCATACTCCCAGCCGAAGCCGGGCCGCATCTTCGTCTTGTCGACGATCTTGTAGTCGATCGGCTCGAGCGCCCCCTGGGCGCCGAGCGTGATGGCCGAGAACGGATCGACGTCGACCAGATCCCAGGTCGGCGCGCCGCTCTTGAACTGCGCCGAAATGGCGCCCTCCGTCGGGCCCGAGCCGTCCATCTTCACGGTGATGCCGGTTTCCTTGGTGAAGGCCTGGCCATAGGCCGCATCATAGGCGGTGATGGCGTCGCCGCCCCAGTTGACCAGCACCAGTTCCTTGGCCTGGGCAAAGGCGCCGGTCGAGCGCAGCAGCATCGGCGTGCCGGCAAGCACGAGGGCCGCCAACTGCGTGAACTGGCGGCGCGAGATCTCGCCGCGTCTGGTCCTTTCGGACAGCGTTTCGATTGCCTGTTTCTTGGTGTCGTTCATGTCAGTTCCCCTTTGTTTTAGTTGATTTCAATCCGGAAGCCGGTGCGGCGGATCAAGCCGCGCCGGCGCTCATTGTCCTCCATCCGGAAGGAGGAAACCCTTTTCCGCCGGCCAGGTCAGCCAGACGGAATTGCCCTTGCTCAGCGCCGCGGCCGCGACCTCGTTCGGCACCGAGACGGTCACTTTCGCGCCTTGCCGCGTGGTCAGGTCGAGCTTGGTCGCCGCACCCATATAGGTCGAGGCAATGGCGGTCGCGGCAATGCCGTTTTCGCCGGCCGCCGCCTCGCGCGCGATCGACATGTGTTCGGGCCGGATCGCCAGGATGGCGTCTCCACGGACTTTCTCGGCCTTGCAGTGCATGCTGACCGCGCGGTCCTCGCAAAGGCCCGTCGAGCCATTGTCCGCGGGCCTAACCCCCTTCAGCGGCAACATGTTGATTTCGCCGAGGAACTCGGCGACGAAGCGGTTGTCCGGCCGGTCATAGACTTCGTCCGGCGCGCCGACCTGCAGCAATTTGCCATGATTGAAGATGGCGACGCGCGAGGACAGCGCCAGCGCCTCGCTCTGGTCGTGGGTGACGAAGACGAAGGTGGTGCCGGTTTCCTGGTGCAGGCGCTTCATCTCTGCCTGCATCTGGCCGCGCAGGCTCTTGTCCAGCGCCGAGAACGGCTCGTCGAGCAAAAGCACGCCCGGCTCGAACACCAGCGCCCGGGCCAGCGCCACGCGCTGCTGCTGGCCGCCGGAGAGCTGCGCGGGCAGCTTCTTCTCGTGGCCGATCAGGCCGACGCGCTCGATCATCTCGCCGACGCGCTTCTTGATCTCGGAGGCCGATTTCTTGCGGACCTTGAGCGGGAAAGCGATGTTGGCCTCGACGCTCATATGCGGGAACAGCGCATAGCCCTGGAACACCATGCCGGCGGCGCGCTGCTCGGCCGGGCGGTTGGTGATGTCAGCGCCATCGCTGAGGAGACGGCCCTCGGTCGGCTGCACGAAGCCGGCCAGGATCATCAGGAAGGTAGTCTTGCCCGAGCCGGAGGGGCCGAGCAGCGTGAGGAACTCGCCGCGGCCGATATTGAGCGTCAGATTGTCCAACGCACGGAACGAGCCGAAGCTCTTGCCGATCCCGATTGCCTTGATCTCTGCGGCCCGGCCGGGTTGCTGCATCCTGCCTCTTCCTCAGTCCCAGGTGGAAATCGTAGGCAGGCCGGCGGCTCACCGCAACCGAATAGTTTTCGCCTGATCGGCAAATTTGATTCACGTCTGGGCGGCTGGCGCCATTTCGCCCTCAATAGGGCTGAATGCGGTTCTCCGAAAGCTTCGACCTCAGCCACCCCGCGAACGCATCCAGCACCGGGTGCGAAGCCTTGGCGTGTTCGGAGACCAGGAAATAGGAGCGCGGCGACTTGATCGCGATGTCGAACGGCCGGACCAGCCGGCCTTCGCTGAGTGCCCGGCGGCTGGTCAGTTCGTCGCCCATGGCGATGCCCTGGCCGGCTATCGCCGCCGAGAAGACGAGGTTCATGTCGGAAAAGAAGATGCCGCCCTCGGTGTCGGGGTTTTCGACCTTGGACAGGGCCAGCCAGCGCGCCCAATCCTCGGTATCATCGAGATGGAGCAGGTTGGCCCGCAACACGTCCGCCGGTTTCGAAAAGCCGCCGACCTTGTTCAGCAGCGTCGGGCTGCAGAGCGGCGTGAACGAAATTTCGCACAGCAGCTCGGCCATGCGGTTCGGCCAGTTGCCGACGCCAAAGGCGATGAAGGCGTCGGCCTCCGCGTTGCTGACATCGTCGAGCCGCCTGGGCGTCAGGATACGCAGCGCCACATCAGGGTACATCTGCCGGAATTCGCCAATATGGGTGCATAGAAAAAGCGAGGCGAAGCCCGGCGTACAGGAGACGGCGAACGAACCGCCGACGCCGGTGCCGGCATCGCGCGTCACCGCATCTCCGAGAACGGTCAGCGCCTTGCGCACGTCACTGGCATAGCGCTGGCCGCGCGGGGTGAGCGCGACGCCCTTGCCGATGCGCTCAAGCAGATCGAAGCCGAGGTCGCGCTCAAGCAGCCGCAACTGGTGACTTACCGCGCTGCGCGTGAGGTGCAGTTCGTCGGCGGCGCGCCAGACGCTGCCGTGGCGGGCGAAACTGTCGAGGGCGCGCAGCGCCTGTGTGGAGGGAATTCTCAAGAGGTGAACCGAATTTGCACGAACCGGGAAAACATATCACTTTTTGGCGAGCCGCTTCACTGCTTTCTTTGATGCCATGGACAAACCGGTGACGACATCAGCGCAAGCGACCGCGCTTGCCTGCCTCGATGGCATCCAGCCCTCGCTGTCGGAATGGACGCGGACCATTTTCGATTTCGGCGAGACCGCTTGGCGCGAGTACCAGTCGGCCGCCTGGTATGTGGCGCGGCTGAAGCATGAGGGCTTTTCCGTCGAGGAAGGCTCGGGCGGCATGCCGACGGCGTTCTGCGCTCACTGGACGAATGGCGCCGGGCCGACGATCGGCATGTATGCCGAGTACGACGCCGTGCCCGGCAATTGCCAGGACGCGGTGACGGTAAAACAGCCACGGCCCGGCCTTGGCGTCGAGGCCGGCGGCCACACCGATCCGCATTCGGGGCTCGGCATGGCAAGCCTCGGCGGCCTGCTTGCGACCAAGGCGGCCATGCAGCGCCACGGCATTCCAGGCACGCTGCGTTTCACCGGCGAGCCGGCGGAGAAGGTACGCGGCTCCAAGCCGATCCATGCGGCCAGGGGCTACTATGACGGCCTTGCTGGCATGATCTCCTTCCATCCCTTCTACATGCTGCCGCTCTGCAACACGGCGCGTTGGGACACGCATTGCGGCGCTGCCTACGCCATGATCTACCGCTTCGTGTGCGACGAGCCCGAAAGCTGGGTTCGCGCGGGCGATGGAGCACCGATCCCGCAGGCGCATTCTGCCGTGCGGGCGCCCGGCGCCAACGACGCGCTGATGACGATGTACATGGCCTCCAAGGCGCTGCGCGATTCCATGTTGCCGCACCAGGGCGGCTGGTCGATCAGCGAGGCGATCCTGACCGCCGGCCAGGCAACCGCCGACAATCTGCCGGCGGGGCTGGCCGAGATCCAGTACATGATCCGCGTCCCGACCATCGGCATGGCCGAACAGGTCACCGCCGTGCTCGATCGCAACGCCGCGGCCGCCGCCGCGATCAGCGGCTGTCGATACGAGCGCCACTGGGTGTCGAAGTCGCGGCCCGGGCTGGCCAATCACGCCATGGCCGGGATCGCCTATGACGCGCTCTCGACGGTCGGAGCACCACACTGGGACGAGCCCGCGAAGGCGGTCGCGCGCGAAATCCAGGTCAATGCCGGTGGCGCGGCAACCGAAAATCCCTTCATCGATGAGCTGGAGAGGCTGATTTCGCCGCAAGAGGCCGAAGCGATCCTGCGCCGCGACCTGCCGCCCTCGCAGGTGAATTCGACCTCCGACGACTACACCGACATGAGCTGGCATGCGCCGACCGCGCGCTTCTATGTCGCGCGCCCGGCGCTGCGCTCGGCGAATGGCCACGCCTATCCCTCCTGGGTGATGAATGCGCTGGGCGGCATTTCCGCCACCGTCGACCCGATGGTCACCTGTGCGGCCAAGACGGTCGCGCTGTCGGCGCTGCGCCTGCTCGAAGACGGAAAAGCCCGCGATGCGGCGATGGATGAGTTCGTCACTCGCACCGGCGGCGGCATTGGCGGCGCGAACTGGATCGCGCCGCTCTGCGACTACGAACCACCGATCAATTTCCGCTGGCCGGAATATGTCACCACGGCGCGCGGCCGCGACTGGTGGATCCCAAGCAACGCATGACCCGACCAACCCTTGAGAACAAGCCCACGAGGAGAACACCATGACCGTTCATGATCGCATCGTCGCCGAGCCGTTTTCGCTGCAGCGCCGCAATCCGGCCGGCGGCACCAAGCCGCTGACCGCCTGGGGCTTCGCCAACGAAACCGACGTGCTGACCGACGTGCTGCTCGGATCGCCGAACTTCCTGCGCCATCTGTCGACCAGTTCCCTGTCACGAAAACATTTGCGCGAGGCGCCGTGCAACGTCCAGATCGCGCAGGCGCAGCACAAGGACCTGGTTGCCGCCTATGAGCATTTCGGCGTGAACATCCACTGGCACGAGCCGACGCCGGAACTGCCGATGCAGGTTTATTCCCGCGATTCCAGCGTCATGACGCCCTATGGCGCCATCATCACCGCCATGGCCAACTGGTGGCGGCGCGGCGAGAACTACGCCGCCATCCGCACCTACGAAAAGCTCGGCATCCCGATCTACGACATGGTCACGGCGGGTACCTTCGAGGGCGGCGACTTCAACGTCATCGAGGATGGTGTGGTGCTGATCGGCTGCGGCGGCGCCCGCACGCAGGAGGAAGGCGCTCGCCAGGTACAGGCCTGGTTCGACAAGGAGGGCTGGGAGACGCGCATCGCCTTCATCGACGAATACTATGTCCATATCGACCTGATGGTGGTGCCGATCGCCGAAAAGCTCACCGCGGTCTGCCTCGCCTGCACCGAGCCCGGCATTGTCGACTGGCTGAAGGGCAAGGGCCATGAGATCATCGATGTCCCCTTCCAGGACACGATGGCGCTCGGCTGCAACTTCATGTCGCTCGGCAAGGACCGGGTGATCGCGCCGACCTCCAGCAGGACGCTGATCGAAAAGCTCAAGGCGCGCGGCTTCGAGGTCGCGGCCGTCGACATGAGCGAGATCTCCAAGACCGGTGGCGGCATCCACTGCATGGCGCAGGCCCTGAAGCGCGAAGCGGCCTGAATAGCGCAGGCCTTCCAGGCGGGGCGATCGGTTACGGCCGTTCCCCCGCTCCGCCATCAACAAACCTTGCGGCTGTGTCCTCGCCGCCCTTGTGAGCGTCGGCAAAATGGATGAATAGTCCAAACAGGGCGCCGCCCTGAAATTGCCCGCTTGCGGTTTTCAGGTCGCGCCACAGCCGAGCCGGGTTTTTGAATGGTCAGCCCTGAACCGCGCAAGAGAAGAGGTCCGATCGCCTCCCGCCTTCTGGCGCTGGATGCCTGGATCGATTCCTCGCTCTACGAGATCGGGTTCAAGGCGCGCCAGTTCTGGGAGGCGGCGACAATCTTCTCGCGGCGCTTCCGTCTCAAGGGCTGGCGGCGCGGCATCATCGAGATCTTGAGCGAAGGTTTTACGCTCGGCGCCGGCGGCATCGTGGTCATGCTGGCGCTGGCCATCCCGGCGTTCCAGGATACGGCCGGCGATTGGCGCGCCCAGGGCGATTTCGCCGTCACCTTCCTCGACCGCTATGGCAACGAGATCGGCCAGCGTGGCATCATCCAGCGCGACTCGGTGCCGGTCGACGAGATGCCCGATCACGTCATCAAGGCAGTGCTCGCCACCGAGGATAGGCGTTTCTTCGATCATTACGGCATCGATGTTCTGGGCCTGTCGCGCGCGATTTTCGAGAATGTACGCGCGAACTCGGTCGTCCAGGGCGGCTCCAGCATCACCCAGCAGCTGGCCAAGAACCTGTTCCTGACCAATGAACGGACCTTCGAGCGCAAGATCAAGGAAGCCTTCCTGTCGCTGTGGCTCGAAGCCAATCTGTCGAAGAAGGAAATCCTGCAGCTCTATCTCGACCGCGCCTATATGGGCGGTGGCACGTTCGGCATCGAGGCGGCGGCCGACTTCTATTTCGGCAAGAGCGTCAAGGACCTGAACCTTGCGGAGGCGGCGATGCTGGCCGGCCTGTTCAAGGCGCCGACCAAATACGCACCGCACATCAACCTGCCGGCAGCGCGTGCCCGCGCCAATGTGGTGCTGTCCAACCTGGTCGATTCCGGTTTCATGACCGAAGGCCAGGTGCTGCAGGCAAGGCTGCACCCGGCCGACGTTGTCGATCGCGGCGAGCAGAAGAGCCCCGACTATTTCCTCGACTGGGCCTTCGACGAGGTCAAGAAGATCGCCAAGCCTGGCCAGCACTCGCTGGTTGCCCACACCACCTTCGACGCCAACATCCAGAAGGCGGCGGAAGAGTCCGTCGAGTTCCACCTGCGCCAGTTCGGCAAGGAGTACAACGTCACCGAAGGCGCCGTGGTCGTCATCGAGACCAATGGCGCGGTGCGGGCGATCGTCGGCGGCCGCGACTACGGCGCCAGCCAGTTCAACCGCGCCACCAAGGCGCTGCGCCAGACCGGCTCTTCGTTCAAGCCCTACGTCTACGCCACGGCGATGGAACACGGCTTCACACCGAACTCTGTCATTTCGGGCGGACCGATCAGCTGGGGCAACTGGTCGCCGCACAATTACGGTGGCGAGTCGGCGGGCAACATCACGCTGCTGATGGCGATGGCCAAGTCAATCAACACCGTGCCGGTGCGGCTGGCCAAGGACCATCTCGGCATCGGTCCGATCAAGGCGATGGCGGAATCATTCGGGGTGGAATCGCCGCTGGAGGGTCACAAGACCATGGTGCTCGGCACTTCGGGCATGACCGTGATGGACCAGGCGACGGGCTACAGCGTGTTCGCCCAGAACGGCTTCGTCGGTTCCCGGCACGGCATCACCCAGCTCGTCACCCGCACCGGCGACGTGGTGTATGACTGGACCAAGGATGCGCCGCCGCCACACCGGGTGCTCTCCGAGCAGGCACTGAAATCCATGAACACCATGCTGACGGCAGTACCGGTGATGGGTACGGCGCGGCGTGCCCAGATTCCCAACATCGTCGTCGCCGGCAAGACCGGGACGACGCAATCCTACCGCGATGCCTGGTTCGTCGGCTTCACCGGCAACTACACGGCGGCCGTGTGGCTGGGCAATGATGATTTTACCCCGACCAAGAACATGACCGGCGGCTCGCTGCCGGCGATGGTCTGGCAGCGCCTGATGGTCTACGCGCACCAGAACATCGACCTGAAGCCGATCCCGGGTATCGACAAGCCGTTCGTCGACGAGCAGATCGCGGCCAAGGCCGCGGACGCGCAGAAGAAGAGCGAGGAACAGGCCGCGGCCGAGGCGGCGGCCGAACGCCCGCCGGTGCTGTCGAGCCGGACCACGCAGACGCTGAGGGATATGACCCAGCTGTTCCAATCGGCGCCCAAACTCGACGCACCTACCCCGCCCGAAACGCTTTCGGCACTGTGACATCCGCCCCGGCGCGGGCCAGCCGAGGTGCAAATCCACCACGCCGGCTTGCCACGAGACCCCGCGCCGCGATATCCCCGAACGGCAATCCTTCGCGCACGCGGCCCTTCATGCTCAAGAATGCCTTCCTGATGCTGCTTTCGCTTGCCATAGCCATTGGCGGCGGCGGCGCCAGCGTCTGGTATGCGCTGAAGATCCAGGACGGCGTCGGGGCGATCCGCATCGGCCAATGGACCGCCTTCCCCGACATCGGCACACCGGCCGCCGACCCTTATTCCAAGGCGCGCGTGGCGCGCGAGGGCGTGCTGGCGCTCGGCCGCGCCGAGGGCCTGTCCTTCGTCGCGGAAAATGATGCCGCGGGCGACCAGCTCAAGCGGGAATGCAGCTACAGGATAGAGGGCGGATTTCCGACAGCCCGCTTCTGGACGCTCTACGCCGCCGATCAATCGCTCGGCGTCGTCGAGACCGGCAAGCCGCGGCTTGCGGCCCTTCAGTCCTACGAGGTGCTGCGCCAGGCCGACAATTCGGTGATCATTTCGGTCAGCCATCACCCGATGCCCGGCAACTGGCTTTTGACCGACGGTTCCGGCCGGATGTACTTCGTCCTGACCTTCTACGACACGCCGATCGCCAGCAGCACCGGCCTGTCGGACGTTTCGCTGCCCAGGATCGTGAAGGCCGGCTGCGATGCGTAATGTCCCAGCCGCGCTGCGCCGTCTTTTCCATGCCGTCCTGCTCGGCCTTGTCGGCGCCGGCATCGTGCACATCGTGGTGCTGCTTCTGGTGCCGGAGTTTTCTGAACGCGACGCCTGGTCGCGCCTGTCCATGGCGTCCGATCTCTACAGAATGAATCGGCTCGATGCCGAGGCGGGCGGCGCGCCGGTGGTGAAATCGGTCGACCCGCTATTCTATGCCACGGCCTGCCGGTTCGACCTGGAGGAAGGAATGGTTCGGATCAAGGCGCCGGGGAACGTCCCCTTCTGGTCGGTCTCGGTCTATGACCGCAGTGGCCATAATGTCTATTCCTTCAACGACCATACGGCGACCGGTGGCAAGCTCGATGCCGTGGTGCTGACGCCAGCCCAGATGATCGATGTGCGCAAGGACCTGCCCGAGGATCTGCAGGGGGCGATCTTCGTCGAGGCGCCGATCGACGAGGGCATCTTCGTCATCCGCAGCTTCGTACCGGACGACAGCTGGAAGCCGATCGTGTCGCGCTTTCTCGATCAGAGTTCCTGCGAACTGCAGGATTTCTAGGCCGGATCGGGGCCTGATATCCGTATCAGAACAGCCGGCGGCGAATGCTGCCTGATGAGCCAGTCTGCCGCGTCAGGAAAACTCAGTGATGCGGCACCGGCGTCCGTGGCGATCCCGGCTTGTCGGGTCCGGCAGGCCGCGCCTCGCCGGTGCTGGACCGCTCATAGCGGATGCCGGGAAAGATAATGACCGCCGCCGGTATTTCGGTGGTTTGCTTGGCTCGATTGGTCGGTGCCGCACGCGGCACGAAAGACAGTACCATGCCCATGATTCGCGCATTCCTCTCGGTTTCCCCGGAGCACAACGCAACGCCTCCAATATCATTAAGGCCGGCAGAGGGTTAACGGAACGCTAACGGATCACCGCTAACTTGATCTTTGTCTTGAGGTCTGGACGTTCTGACCGAGGCAATCGCCAAACCGACATGGTCCCGGTTGAGCGTGATCAAGGCTGTGTATCGAGTATCGGGTATCCTTCGTGTCATCTTCGGACTTCAGGCAAATCGCGATACGGACGGAATCGGGCAAGGCCGAAAGGCTGTTCCGCGCCGCGGTGTCGGCGTTCTGCTCGCTGACGCGCCCATCGCGCCGCGAGATCGGCCAGCTTGAGGACCTGACGCTGCCGCTGTTCGACGATGTGTCCGTCGAATCGCGACGCTACGTGGCCGCCGCCCTTTCCGAATGCGAATATGCCCCCGCCGCGTTGGTGCGGCGCCTGTGCGAGGAACCGGTCGACATTGCCGCGCCGCTGCTGATCCGCTCGCGCGCCGTCAGCGATATCGACCTGATCGCGCTGATCGGTCGGCACGGACTGCCGCATGCGCGCGCCATCGCGCGCCGCAAGGACCTGAACCCGACCATCGCTGATCTGATCAGAGTGCTCGAAAGACCGACGCTGGTGCGGGTGCGGGATCCGGAGGTATCGGCCCCCACGAAACCAGCCGCCGCGCCCGTCAATGCGCAAGCGGCAGAGGACAGCGCGACAAGACAACAGGCTCCCGGCATTGCCGCAGAGAATGCACGACGCAGGCTGCGCTCCATGATGCGCTCCGGCGACGAAGCCTTGGCGGCGAGGGTCGATGCGTTCCCCGGTTCGGATACCTATGTCAAACTGCGCGAGACGGCGCTGACGGGAAACGCCGCGTTCTTCCAAACGGCGCTTGCGGATGCCCTAGACATTGATTTCTCGACCGCGCGTTCGCTGACCGCCAACCAGAGCTACTCCTCATTGCTTGCGGCGCTGCGTTCGCTCGACCTCAGCGAGGACCGGGCCTTCCTGATCACGGTCGCCATCTATCCCAGCCTGTTTCCGCATCCGCAGGCCATCCGCACCTATCTCGACCGCTACCGCCTGCTGCATCGCGATGTGGCACTGGACAAGGTGCGGGTATGGAAGGCCGAGACCGTGTCCAGGATGGTTCGTGACGCCTCGTCGGCGAATCGCGACGGCCGCAAGGCCTCGAACAGCGACGATGTCGCCCCCCTCCTCAGGGCGTCTTCACGGAAATAAGTTCTTCCACCGGAACGGTCCCGGCCTCGATCTCGACCACCCAGATGTCCGGATCGAACTTCTTTTCCTTTTCAAGACGGGCATCGAGCACGGCCGGATCATCGCTGGCGCCGAGAAGGCTGAAGAAACGATCATCGGGTTTGGCCGAATCATAGCTTGTCTGCGGCGCGGGCCCGTAGAGAGCGACGTCACCCAGCCTGCCCCGCGTCAGCACGAAAACAGCACCGGCCTCGGTTGCGCCACGGTTGACCACGGCGGCAAATCCGCCGGCGCCGAAAACGCGGCGCACCAAGGCCGAAACCCACAGATCCGATGTGACGCGCATGAGACAGCTCCGAAAGCGTGCGGGCTATCTAGCGATAATTCCGCCGCTCGGCGAGCCGTCATTTCCCGATCAGTTGGTCAGGCCTATCTCGCGCATCTTGACGTAGACGATCTCGTCGGGTTCGCCGGTCTGCGGCAGGCCGAACAGCGACTGGAATTCCTTGATCGCCGCCTTGGTGCGCGCCCCGACGACACCGTCCAGCTGCATGTCGTCATTGCCGAACGCCTTGAGCCCGGCCTGGATCTTGACGATGCGGGGGTCGGGTCCCTGGGCCGGGGCGGTATCCGTCTGTCCGGCAATCGCCTGCCCGGAATTTGTCTGCAGGGACACCGGAACGGCGGCCTGCGTATCCGGGCGAGGCTGCGGTTTGGGCACGGAGGCGGTCTTCGGCGTTGCGCCAAGCTGATCGAGCAACAAGGCATCGATCTCGCCGGTAGCGTTGAGCCCGACCTTCTGCTGGTAGGCCTGTATGGCCTTGCGCGTGTTGGGGCCGGAAATGCCGTCGACCGTGCCGGAATAGAAATCGAGATCCTTCAATATGCCTTGCACCTGCTCGACCACCGGGTCGCCCTTCATCGGGGCGGGCGCGGCGTTGGGCCGCACGATGTTGATCGTCGTCTCCGGCTCGTCAGAGGCAGTGCGCGGAAAACCCTGGAAATTGCGGGTGGCGAAGAACGCCCCCGCATGCGGGAAAGGCTGATACCACAGCGCATTCGCCGAGACATAGAACAGCGTCACCAGGAATGCCGTCGATCCACCCACCAGGACCGGGTTGCGCGAAATCATGCCGCCGACGGCCAAGGCGCCGTCCTGGAAGGCGTTGCTGCGGCGTTTGACCGCCTTAGGCTGTTTTGCGGAGCGAGCCACTTCTGTCCCCTTTCGCCCTCGTCACCGGCATCGTCAGCACCGCTGTCTCCTTCGCCGGGCGCCCCTTCGGCCCGTTGACCGGCAGGCTGATGGTCACCGTGGTGCCCTCGCCCGGCATGCTTTCGATCGACATGGTGCCTTCGTGCAGCGCCACCAGCCCCTTCACCAGTGAAAGGCCAAGACCGGTTCCTTCGAAACGGCGCGTATAGTCGTTCTGGATCTGCATGAAAGGCTTGCCGAGGTTGGCGAAGTCCTCCTCGGCGATGCCGATGCCGGTGTCCCTGACCCAGAAATGCAGGCGCGAGCCGATGCGCTTGGCACCAACGACAACATCGCCGCCATCGGGCGTGAACTTGATCGCATTGGAGACGAGATTGATGAGGATCTGCTGCACCGCGCGGCGATCGGCGTTGATGTCGCCGGCGTCGGGAGCGATCTGCGTTTGCAGGTCGATGTTCTTGGCCTGCGCCTGCAGCCGCATCATCGACTGGCACATCTCGACGGCTTCCATGAACCGGAACGGCTCCGGTTCCGCCGTGTAGGCGCCCGATTCGATCCTCGACACGTCGAGTATGGATGTCACCACGGCCAGAAGGTGCTGGCCTGAATCCCGCACCAGGCCGACATATTCCTTCTGGCGCGGATCCTTGAAGGCGCCAAACATCTCATGCAGCAGCATGTCCGAGAAGCCGATGATGGCGTTCAATGGCGTGCGCAGTTCATGGCTCACCACCGCCAGGAACCGTCCCTTGGCCACTTCGGCGGCGGCTGCCATCTCATTGGCCTGCGCGAGTTCCCCGCGCAGCCGGGCAGTTTCGTCATTTTCGCGCAGGACCAGCGTGAAGACATCGCCCTGCTCCTCACCGCGCACCAGTTCGAGCAGGAACGGCCGATAATTGTCGGCCATCAAGCGGCTGTCATTTTGGCGATTGTCATTCTGGCCGTTGCCGTTCTGGGGCAGCCTGATGCGCAGTTCGAGGCGGCGCGACAGGGCACCATCACGCATGTCGGCAAGAGCGCTGAGATAGGAGACACGGTCCGACAGATGGACACGGTCGAAAAAGCCGGTTCCGGAAAGCAGTTCAGGCGGCAATTTCAAAAGCGTGCGCGCCTTGGCGGACGCGTCCAGGACTTCGCCGTGGCGAGCGACCCGCAGGATCACCGCGTCGATGATGTCTTCCAGCCGGTCGCCGGGATCCAGCGCATCAGCCGCACCGGTGTTATCGCGAAACGCCGATACGCGCGGGATGAGCGTCAGGGCCCAGGCCAACGGCACCAGCCAATGCCAGGCCACGATCTGCGCGCCCGCGAAGGGCAGGAAGGCCGCTGCCAGAGGCTGAAGGGCAATGGCGGCAATGGCCGAGACCGCTCCCCACAGGGCCGCCCGCCGCGAAGCGCCGATCCACCAGGCTTCGAAAGGCAGCGCCACGGCAAGCATGGCGACGGGAGAGCTCAACCCGCCGGCGGCGGCGATGAGGCCGCCAAGGGCAACAGCCGCCATCGCCAGGGCGATCGGGGCCGCCGCGGCCATCTTGCCGGTTGCCGCCACCAGCAAGGCGACGAACCAGCAAAGACCGAAGGCGGCGAAGATGGCGGCCATGGTCACAGCGGCGCCCATGCCTGATGTGACCAGCGTGACAGCCGCACCAGCGGCAAAGAATGGCGCCGCCAGCATGACGCCGATGAAACGGCGTTGGCGTTCGCGGCCGCTCTGCCCAAGAATGGAGGGATGGACCATACGTTCGCAACCGGCGGCAATCGCGCCAGGCAATTCAGCGTATCTGGCCTTGATTGGCATCAACTCAACGCACTCGCACTCGTCGTGAACAGCTCTGCCTTTGCAGATTGTTTTGATTGGCTCTGAAACTCTCATCCAGCGTTTAAGGAATGGATAAGGCAGGGCCGACCAAAGCCCGGCCTGCGGCAAATATCGGGACGGAGGCGGCCGAAAACCCGGGCAAATGCCGCCATAGTAAATGGAGGGTTATCTCCGAACGCCCGACGTCAGCGGACCGTCGATGGAAAGAGAACCGCCCCAATCCGAGGAAACATGAATAGAAACAAGCAGATGGATGGTTATCAGATGGTAACGAAAATCCTCCCGATATGAGACAAATCCACTGCAAAACGCTTTGTTTCGAATTTGCCTAAAATTTGAGGAAAATTCTCTGCGAACCTGCAAGCCGTCCTTTGTGCCTGTGTGCCAAGATCCTGCCCATAAAAGAGGTCATGCCACATGATGCATGATCCGGTCACGACGAGAGGCGAGGCATGTTCTTCCTGATAAGAATGGCTTTCTGGTTTTCACTGGTGCTCCTTGCGCTGCCGCTGAGTGTCGGTTCCGAAGAACCCGGGCAGGAAAGCGTCGGGCCGATCCAGGCCCTGTTCGCGGCACGCGACGCGGTGGGTGACATTGCCGGCATCTGCGAGCGCAAGCCCGATGTCTGTGAAACCGGCAAATCGGCGATGCACACCATCACCGCACGCGCCAAGGAGACGGCCAAGATCGCGGCCGCCATGCTGGACGACAAGTCCGCTGGCCCCGACACCTCGACAATGACGGGCAGCGTGCCGGAAGAGATCGTCCTGCCCGAGACCGTCAACCTGCCGGTAAAGAACTAGGCTGCCCATGAACAGTTAAGCCGTCTCGACGGCACGCCGCGGGCCGTCTGCCCTCTCGACGCCCGCGGTGTTCTTGTTTTTTCCGTGACGCGGCACTGCCGCATGACTATATCCGGGTCATGGCGACCACGATCCAGACGATCCGCGATGACTTCTCCTTCCTCGATGAGTGGGAGGACCGCTATCGTTACGTCATCGAGCTCGGCGAAGCTTTGCCTCCCTTTCCCGATGCGGAACGCAACGCCGCCAACAAGGTGCCAGGTTGCGTCAGCCAGGTCTGGCTGACCACCGAAAAGGGACCGGGCAGCGATCCGGTCATTACCTTCACCGGCGATTCGGACGCCCATATCGTGCGCGGGCTGGTCGCGATCATGCTGGCGCTGTTTTCAGGAAGGACCGCCAGCGAAATCCAGAAAACCGATGCGGAAGCGACGCTGAAGGCGCTCGGACTGGACGAACACCTGTCGCCCCAGCGCGCCAATGGTCTCCGCTCGATGGTCAAGCGCATCAAGCGCGATGCCGAGGCGGCACTCAGGCAAACCGCCTGACGCCCCTGTCGGCCACAACAAGCCTCTCCCCAAAAGTCAAACGGCGCCCGGAGGCGCCGTCAACGTCGCTTCGACCTGACAGCGGCGACTACCGCGCCTTGCGCTTGCGGCCAAGGCCCATCTTCTTGGCAAGCTGCGAGCGGGCCGCCGCATAGTTCGGGGCAACCATCGGGTAGCTCGGGTCGAGGTTCCACTTTTCACGATACTGGTCCGGCGTCAGATCATAGTGGGTCATCAGGTGACGCTTGAGCGACTTGAACTTCTTGCCGTCTTCAAGACAGACAATGTAGTCGTCATGGACCGAGCGCTTCGGATTGACAGCCGGCTTCTGCTTGTCGGCAGGGGGCTGTTCGGCGGTTCCGCCCACGCGCCCGAGAGCGGCATGGACATCGGATATGAGGTTCGGCAGTTCGCCGACCGGTACGGGATTGTTGCTGACATAGGCGGCCACCACATCGGCGGTCAGCTCAATCAGCGCATCATTGTTTCTGGAAGGTGTTTCGACAATATCCATGATCTTCAGGCCCCAACAAGAGTTACATCGGTTTGCGCCCCTTTTCAGGCAGGGCATTGCACGAATTTTATGAAGGTAGAATTTCAGTGATTCGTGTCAAGGTCACATCAATGCGACCTGAGAGCAAGTAAGTCAATTCGCTCTTCGCGTTGTATTTGCGAAAGTTGATCAAATATTGGCCAGTCAGCTTCAATCTTTCGTGCGTTATGTATTTTCCGATATTTCGCGCGCCAAACCGACAAAGGCTGACGTTACGTCAGATCATCGTTACATTCGCGACAACTCACAAAACAGGCTTTCAATGCTCCGGTTTGCTTTGCCATCGCGTGAACAGTCTTGGTTGTCACATCCGCCCGCGAAACCATAGGTTGCCGCCCACCTTTCATGCAGGCGATCAGGCGGCATGTCCGCCAGCCTGCCGCCTCGGGGCCAATCGATGCCGCTCGATCAATACGGGGTGATGAACTTGCCATGGGCCCAGCCCGTGACGAAGGTGCCGTTCCTGGCCGGATCATGCCAGATCTCACACCAGCGATAGCGAACAGTCTGCCGCTGCTTCCATGCAGGTTGATTGACGATGTCGAGCAGGTTTATGCCATCGGTACATCGTCCGGTCATTTGCAGGATGGTACCGTTCGGGTATGCGGCCTGCTTCCGGGATGTGGCTGATGGATATTTACGCACGTTGAGCGTGTCGCCGAACGGCACATTGGCCACTTGCCAAGCCGCGAATACGGTCGCATGAGACTGGCCAGCAAAGACCAGTGTTAGCGAAGCAGCGGCGAAAGTCGCCGCAATCCGAGACCGAATGGTCATCATCTTTCCTCCCGGCCCATCTCAAGGAGCCGACACCACCTCTAGGCTGCAACCCTTGAACCCACCCTGATCGGCGTGTTCACTCACCATTCAAGATATCCCCCAGCGAGACGCAATGACCAAGACTCCCCGATTTCCGATCGTCAGCCCGCCAACGCCCGAGAAGCGGCCGGTTTCCGATACCCATCATGGCATCACGCGAACCGATGAGTACGCATGGCTGCGGGCCGACAACTGGCAGGAGATGTTCAGGGATTCTTCCCTGCTCGATGCGGCCATCCGCGCCGAACTCGAAGCCGAAAACGCCTATCAGTCGAAGCTGATGGCCGACACATCGGATCTGCAGAAGCAGCTTTTCAAGGAAATGAAAGGCCGTATCAAGGAGGACGATTCATCGGTTCCCATGAAGGACGGGCCCTATGCCTATGGTTCTTCGTTCAAGCTCGGCGGCGAGCAGCCGCGCTATTTCCGCATGTCGCGCGACGGCGGGCCTGAGCAGATCCTGCTAGACGGCGACATGGAGGCGAAAGGCAAAGCCTATTTCCGGCTTGGCGGTGTCGACCATTCGGCCGATCACGGCAAGCTGTTGTGGGCCTTCGACGACAAGGGTTCCGAGTTCTACACGCTGCGCGTGCGCGACCTTGCCGACGGCAAGGAACTGGCCGACCAGATTCCCGCCACCGGCGGTTCGGGCGTGTGGAGCGCGGGCAATGACGGGTTCTTCTACACGCGCCTCGACCCCAACCACCGGCCGTCAAAGGTGCTCTTCCACGCACTGGGACAAGACCCTGAAAACGACCGCCTGATCTATGAGGAAACCGATCCCGGCTTCTTCATGAATGTCGACGGCACCCGCAACAACCAATGGATCATGATCGGCATCAACGATCACGAGACCTCGGAATATCGCCTGCTGAGCGCCAGCGATCCGTTTGCCGAGCCGAGGCTGGTTTGCGGGCGCGAAACCGGGCTTCAGTATGAGTTGGAGGAAGGCGGCGACGTCTTCTTCGTCCTGACCAATGCGGACGGCGCGAAGGACTTCAAGATCATGACGGCGCCGGCAAGCGATCCAGTTCGCGCCAACTGGCGGGAGCTGGTTCCGCATGAGCCGGGCCGGCTGATCCTGTCGGTGATCGGCTTCAAGGACCATATGGTCCGGCTCGAGCGCAAGGAGGGCCTGCCGCGCATCGTCGTGCGGGATCGCGCCAGTGGCGAGGAGCACCTGATTTCATTCGACGAGGAGGCCTTCTCGCTCGGCCTGTCGGGTTCCTATGAATACGATACCGACATCATGCGCTTTTCCTATTCGTCGATGACGACGCCGTCGCAGGTCTTCGACTACAACATGCGCACCCGCGAGCGGGTGCTGCTCAAGACCCAGGAAGTGCCGTCGGGCCACGATCCGGACCATTATGTCACAAGGCGACTGATGGCCCCCGCCGCCGATGGCGAGTTGGTGCCGATCTCGCTTCTGCACCACCGCGACACGCGACTGGACGGATCGGCACCTTGCCTGCTCTACGGCTACGGCTCCTATGGCATTACCGTGCCGGCCGCCTTCAACACCAACTGGTTCTCGCTGGTCGACCGTGGGCTCGTCTTTGCCATCGCCCATGTGCGCGGGGGCAAGGACAAGGGTTACGGCTGGTACGATGACGGCAAGCGTGAGCACAAGATGAATACCTTCACCGACTTCATCGCCTGCGCGCGCCACCTCGTTGCCGAACGCTATACCGCGCATGACCGCATGGTCGCGCAAGGCGGCTCGGCCGGCGGCATGCTGATGGGCGCCGTCGCCAACATGGCGCCGGACTGCTTTGGCGGCATCGTCGCCGAGGTTCCGTTCGTCGACGTGCTCACCACCATGCTCGACGCGACCCTGCCGCTGACGCCGCCGGAATGGCCGGAATGGGGCAACCCGATCGCGTCCGCCGACGACTACCGGACGATCGCCGCCTATTCGCCCTACGACAATGTCGCGGCACTCGACTATCCGCCGATCCTGGCGCTTGCCGGCCTCACCGACCCGCGCGTCACCTATTGGGAGCCGGCCAAATGGGTGGCGCGGCTGCGCGACCGCAAGAGCGGCGAAAATCCGGTGCTGTTCAAGATCAACATGGATTCCGGCCATGCCGGTGCGTCCGGCCGGTTCTCACGCCTGGAAGAGATCGCCTATACTTATGCCTTCGCGCTGAAGGTAACGGGCAAGGCGCAGCTTGCCGGGGCGACACTCAAATGATCGATCTGTCCACGTTGATTGCCTATGTCGCCGTCGTGCTCGGCTTTGTCTTCATCCCGGGTCCGGCCACGCTGTTGACGATCGCCCGGGCAACGAGTTCGGGGACAAAGGTCGGGATCGCGACCGGCGCCGGGATCGCGGCCGGCGACATATTTCACACTGTCATGGCAATGGTCGGGATCTCTGCGATCATCGCCACGTCGGCGACGCTGTTCAGCATCGTAAAGTATATCGGCGCGGCCTACCTTGTTTACCTCGGCATTCGCGCCATCATCGAGAAAACGCCGGCCCACCCCTCTGCCGGCGCGCTCGCCATCTCCGCCGGCAAGGCGTTTCGGCAGGCTGTCCTGACCGAAGTGCTCAACCCCAAGACCGCGCTGTTTTTCCTGGCATTCCTGCCTCAGTTCGTGCGACCCGAAAACGGAACGGTGATGCTTCAATTGGCCGTATTGGGAATTGTCTTCGTCGTGCTCGGTCTTTTCAGCACGGTCGTCTTTGCCGTGAGCGCCGGTCGCCTCGGCAGTTTCCTGCGCCGAAATCCGACCGTGCTGAAATGGCAGGGCAAGATTGTCGGCGGCATCTACTGCGCCCTGGGCGTACGTCTGGCGTTGCAGCAACGCTGAGGGCTCGGACAGCACGTTCACTTTTGGGTTCGGCGATCATGACTTTTTGAATTCCGCTTTGCTTATTTGCGCTCGCAATTGTGCCAGCCCCGCGCTAACCAGTGCGCGGCTTTTCGCAAGCCGCGCTTGCCATGTTTGCTACTGGGGTATGCCATGCTGCTCGTCGACGTCTATCTCGACAAATCGCCGATCCAGGGCATTGGCGTCTTTGCCAAGCACCACATCCCCAAGGGCACGCTGATCTGGAAGCTCGACCCCCGCTTCGATCGGATCATCGATGTCGAGACCTATGAGGGCGAAACCGGGCCGGTGAAGAACTATCTCGACCGCTATTCCTACCCGGACCGGCGCGATCCGGCCTATATCGTCTTCGAAGCCGACGACGCCCGCTACATGAACCATGACGACGAGCCGAATTGCGATGTCTCCTCGCCCGAGGAAACATACGCCTTGCGCGACATCGCACCCGGCGAGGAACTGACCTGCAACTACAATCTTTTCTTCGAGACGGGCTTCGATTTCCTCGGCGACCGGCACCTCTAGTCTGAAAATAGGGACATGGCTCCTAAAAGCCGGGCCTGGAGATTTCGATTGCCCGGCCCGACAGGATGGTGGTGGCGAAGTTTTCGCCACCGTCCGATGCCATCGTCGACGACGCCCAGGATTCAATCTGGCGCTGTTCGACGCGCTGGCGAAAATGATCTGGGCCTGGACACTCAATTCGCAGCCGGCTTGCGCGCCGGATAACCATTGGGATGCGGCGGTACTGCCTTGAGATAGGCGGCGATCGCCGCGCGATCCCCGGCGGTCAGCTCGGCCATGTTGCGTTGCACGTCGACCATGGCGCCGCCGACGGAATCGAAGTTGGGCGTGAAGCCCGTCTCGAGATAGTTGGCTATGTCGGCTTCCGACCAGTTGGCGATGCCGCCCTTGCCCGATGTGATGTTGGGTACGACGCCTGAGCCCTCTGCGGCCACGGCACCCGCCAGCCACTCGCCTTTCCTGGTCCCGCCCGCGAGATCACGCGGCGTGTGGCATTCGCCGCAATGGCCAGGTCCTTCGACCAGATAGCGCCCGGCCATGACCGGATCAGGCGTACCATTGGCGAACGCAATGACAGGCTGATCGCTGAGATAGAGCCGTTTCCACAGGCCGATGCCACGGCGGATGTTGAATGGGAAAGCCAGCGTATTGGCCGGCGCCTTGCCGGCGACCGCGGGCAGCGTCTTCAGAAAGGCATAGAGATCGGCAATGTCAGACGGCTTCATGCGGGCGTAGGACGCGTAGGGAAAGGCCGGATAGAAATGCTCGCCAGACGGCGACACGCCCTTGAGCATGGCGTTGGCGAGATCCTCGACCGACCATGCGCCGATGCCGTCCTTGGGATCTTGCGAAATGTTGGGCGGAACGAAGGTGCCGAACGGCGTCTTGAGTTCGAGGCCGCCCACCAGTTGAAGCCGCGCATCGCCCTGCGAGCCGGGCTTTGCGTGGCAGGATGTGCAGCCGCCGGCATAGAAAATGCGCTTGCCCCGGCTAGCATCGCCCGGTCCGAGTTGCGCCAGGGCGGTCTTATCCAGCCTGACCGGCGCCGACAAAAGCCAACCAGCGGCCGCGCCGACACCGCCCAGAACAAGGGCCGCGCCGACGAGCTTCTTCAGCCATGCCATATCAGGCAATCAGCCCTTCTTGATCCTGTAGCCCTGATGGCAGGCGCCGCAATCCGAGCCGAGGGTGCCGACTTGGGCCTTCAGCGCGTCGGCATCGGCGGGAGCCGCGGCGACCGCGGCCTTGACGTCGGCGAGATATTTGTCCTCGGCGGCCTTGAAGCCGGCCGTGTCCTCCCAGATCTTCGGCCCCGCCGTGGTGTCGCCGGTATCGCTGCCTTTCGGGAACAAGGCATCGACGTCGAACTTCTCGGCATTCGCCTGCAGCGCCTGCAACTGCGTCAGCACGGCAGCGGCGTCAAAGGGCTCCTCGCCCTTGGCCACTTTCGACAGGCCGCCGACGATCTTTCCGCGCTCCTTCATCAGAGCCTGCCGGTCGAGGATCGGATCGGCAAAGGCCGCCGAACCGGCGAAGGCGAGCGTTGAGATGGCGATGACAAGCTTTCTCATTCATTTGGCTCCATGATGAAGGCATTTCAGGACTCGACGTTAACGGATGACGCGGACGGATTATTCCCTTCCTCCGACCGATTCTGCCGAACGGTGAGTGACTGGGGAGATCTCGGCTCTCCAAAAAGAAAAGCCCCGGAATGCCGGGGCTTTTCTGCAGGTCGATCAAGCTTTTTCGTACAATTCCAGCACGTGATCCCAGTTGATCAGGCTGTCGACGAACGCCTCGAGATATTTCGGCCGCGCGTTGCGATAGTCGATGTAGTAGGAATGCTCCCAGACATCGACGCCGAGGATCGGCGAGGCGCCATGAACGAGCGGGTTCTCGCCGTTCGGCGTCTTCGAGATCGCCAGCTTGCCGTCCTTGACCGAAACCCAGGCCCAGCCCGAACCGAACTGTGTCGTGCCTGCCGCGATGAAGTCGGCCTTGAACTTGTCGTAGCCGCCGAGATCGCTGTCGAAAGCCTTCTGCAGCGCGCCAGGCAGCTTGTTGCCGCCGCCGCCCTTCTTCATCCACTTCCAGAAATGGATGTGGTTGTAATGCTGCGCGGCATTATTGAAGAGGCCGGCATTCTTGCCGAACGACTGCTTGACCACCTCTTCGACCGACAGGTCGCCAAGGCCCGCCTCGGCGGCCAGCTTGTTGCCGTTGTCGACATAGGCCTTGTGGTGCTTGTCGTGGTGATACTCCAGCGTCTCTTTCGACATGTAAGGCTGCAAGGCCTCATAGTCATAAGGCAGAGCGGGCAATTCAAAAGCCATGGGTAGTACTCCCTCGTGGAAAAATCCGGTGTCGATACCGGATTAAGATAGGTCTGGATTGAGCTGGAACAACTCCGGAAGTGAAGCGCCGGTTCCCTTTCTAAGCGGGTTCCGGAAAACTGTCACACGGTTTTCCTGCGGTGAGGCGTGCAGCGACAAAACGGCCAGACTGGCGCGTCAGCCTGCCGATTTCGAATGCGCCCATTCCCAATAGAGTTCACGCGCCTTCTTGGCCACCGGTCCGGGTTGCAGGTTGCGATCCTCGATGCGCGTGATCGGCACCACCTTGGAGTGGTTGCCGGTCGAAAAGATTTCGTCCGCTTCGAGGAAATCGCGCACCGACAAGGTCTTTTCGGTGGCTTTGAAGCCATACTCACCGAGCAGATTTATCGTGCGCGAACGCGTGATTCCGGACAGGAAGGTTCCGTTCGGCGCCGGCGTAAAGACATGTCCATCCTTGACCAGGAAAATGTTCGAGGTCCCGGTCTCTGCGACGTTGCCCAGCATGTCCAGAACCAGCGCATTGTCGAAGCCGCGCATCTTGGCCTCGAGAATGGCGCGGCCATTGTTGGGATAAAGGCATCCGGCCTTGGCATTGGTCGGCATGGTTTCGATCGTCGGGCGCCGGAACGGCGACACCGTGACCGAAAAGCCGGACGGCGAGATCATCGGCGATTCATACAGGCAGAGGCAGAAACGGGTCGATGCGGGATCGGCCGGCACGCCCATGTAGCCGCCATGCTCGGCCCAGTACATCGGCCTGATATAGACCGCCGTCTTGCCGTCGAACTTCTTCAGCCCATCCCAGGTCAGCCCGACGATCTGTTCGGGCGTCATGTTCGGCTTGAGGCCAAGCGCGATCGCCGAGGCGTTCACCCGCCTGGCATGGAGGTCGAGGTCGGGCGCCACGCCTTCGAACCAGCGCGCGCCGTCGAACACGCTGGTGCCGAGCCACATCGCATGGCTGCGCGGCCCCAATATGGCGACATTGCCCTCGTACCAGTCCCCGTCGACGAAAGTCCATGTCGCGGATTGCGCCGCTGCCGCCAGTGTCATTGCGTTGTCCCGTTCCAATCAATGTTGTGTGACGACATTGGATGATGCTTTGGCCGCCGCCGTCAACGGGCATCGGGGGAGTTTTGTTGAGGCCAGCGGCGGGCGCGGTGCAATCAAGGCTTGCACCGAGCCCCGCCTCCCCTCAAAACTGTCGCCATGCAATACGCCGCCTATGTTTTCGATGCCTACGGTACACTGTTCGACGTGCATGCCGCCGTGCGCCGCCATGCCGACCGGATCGGGCCGGACGGCCAGTTGCTGTCGGAGATCTGGCGCGCCAAGCAGCTCGAATATTCCTGGGTGCGCACGCTGATGGGCGCCTATGCCGATTTCTGGCAGCTGACCGAGCAGGCGCTCGACTTCGCCCTGCGCAAGGTCCCGTCGGCCGATTCAAGCCTGAAGGCCAGGTTGCTCGAAGCCTACTGGCGGCTGGATTGCTATCCTGAGGTGCCGGCCGTGTTGAAGGCGCTCAAGGCCTCGGGAGCCAGGCTGGCGATCCTCTCCAACGGCTCGCCCGAAATGCTGGAAGCGGCCGTCAAGTCCGCCGCGCTCGATCAGGTTCTGGACGACATCTATTCCGTCGACGCGGTGCGCCGCTTCAAGACCGATCCGGCGGTCTACGACATGGTCGCCACCGGCTGGCGCCTCTATCCCGGCGCGGTGTCCTTCCAGTCCTCCAATCGCTGGGACATTGCGGGTGCCACCAAATTCGGCTTCCGCACGGTGTGGATCAACCGTTCGAACCAGCCCGAGGAATATCGGGACTTCCCGCCAACCCTGATCCTGCCGACCCTCGAAGCCTTGGTCACCGCCTAAGCTGTCCATCTGTTGCCCTGGCGCCACAGTTGCGGCACGGTCACAGCTTCGCCTTTGTTTGTCCACGTTCGGGCCAGAATCGGAACCGCCTATCGCGCCAAGTGTTGTCAGGCACCTGCAACGGCGATCGGCGTATTGACGCTTTGTTGCGATTTGAGTCCTAAAGAAGGCAGTCATGTCCATAACCGAAATCGAATCCTATCGCCTGAGCCGTCGCGGCTTCCTCAACGCCGCAGCATTGGGCGCCGCATCGATCGCGGTTTCCGCATGCGCCACCACCGGCCCAGGGCCGGTCGAGCCACCGCCGCCGACCTATGTCGAGCCGCCGCTTGCCGATTATGCGTCTATGTACGCGGCCGTCAGCGATGGCGGCTTCGACCTGCCGGCCATCCCCGTCGACAGGATCGATCCGCAGTTCCTGCGTCAGGTCGTTCCGGACCCGACCGGGCAGAAACCAGGAACCATCGTCGTCGATACGACAGGCCATTTCCTCTATCTGGTTCGTCCGGGCGGTCAGGCGATCCGCTATGGCGTCGGCCTTGGCCGCGCCGGATTCGAATGGTCGGGCGACGCTGTCGTCCAATGGAAGCAGAAATGGCCGAAATGGACGCCGCCGGATGAGATGATCGCCCGGCAGCCGGAACTGAAGCAGTACAGCGCCGACAATGGCGGCATGCCCGGCGGGCTGAAGAACCCGCTGGGTGCCCGTGCTCTCTATCTCTTCCAGGGCAATGTGGACACGCTTTACCGCCTGCACGGCTCGCCGGAATGGCGCTCGATCGGCAAATCGGTGTCATCGGGCTGCGTGCGCCTGATGAACCAGGACATCATCGACCTCTACGACCGGGTGCCGTCGAAAAGCCCGGTCATCGTGACCAGCGATGCCAGCCAGCCGATGGCGGCCGCGGCGACCGCGAACCACAAGGCGATCCCGATCGATGCCGGGGTGCCGGACGGATCTGTCCTGCTCGGCCCCGTCAAAGCGGTCACGAACGCGATCTTCTGATCCGGCTTCGCCCAGGGAATATGCTCGGCGCCACGTGTCCAAGCGGATGCGCGGCGCTATAAAGCATAGACTTTGCCGCAGGGCTCAGCGCCCCCGCGACAGGCTGCCCAGGATACCACGCACGATCGCACGTCCGACCGACGAGCCGACCGAGCGCACCACCGACTTGATCGCCGCCTCGGCGACCGTCTGGCGATTGGAAGGGCGCGGTGCCGGCGCGCGGCGGCCACCCGACCGCGGGGCGGGATCGTCATTGCCGAAGCCCGGAATTGTCCAGCGCGAGCCACCGGTGCCAGCCTGCTGCGCCTGCTCTTCGGCGTCCTGTGCGTCCTTGGTCTTCTTCTGCAGTATCTCGAAGGCCGACTCGCGATCGATGACCTGGTCGTACTGGCCGGAGACGGGGCTTTCCGCGACCAGCTTTTGCCGCTCGGCCGGGGTTATTGGACCAAGCCGCGACGACGGCGGACGGATCAGCGTGCGCTGTACCATGGACGGCACGCCCTTGGCCTCCAGCGTCGAGACCAGCGCCTCGCCGGTGGCGAGCTGGGTAATGGTGGAGGCGCAGTCGAAGTCGGGATTGGGGCGGAACGTTTCCGCCGCCGTCCTCACCGCCTGCTGCTCGCGCGGCGTATAGGCGCGCAGAGCGTGTTGAACGCGGTTGCCGAGCTGTGCCAGCACCTTCTCGGGGATGTCCAGGGGATTCTGCGTGACGAAATAGACGCCGACGCCCTTCGAGCGGATCAGGCGGACCACCTGTTCGACGCGGTCGATCAGCACTTTCGGCGCCTCGTCAAAGAGCAGATGCGCCTCGTCGAAAAAGAACACCAGCTTCGGCTTGTCGGGATCTCCCACCTCGGGCAGTTCCTCGAACAGTTCCGACATCAGCCAGAGCAGGAAGGTCGCGTAGAGCCGCGGGTTCATCATCAGCTTGTCGGCGGCCAGCACGCTGACGGCGCCCCGGCCATCACGCGTGGTGCGCATGATGTCGGCGATGCGCAGAGCCGGCTCGCCGAAGAAATTGGCCGCGCCTTGTTGCTCCAGCACCAGCAGCGTGCGCTGGATGGCACCGACCGATGGCTTGGTGACATTGCCGTAGCGGGCGCTGATCTCTTCGGCGCGCCCGGCGATGTTGGCAAGCAGCGCCTGCAGGTCCTTGAGGTCAAGGAGCAGCAGGCCCTCTTCATCGGCAATGCGGAAGGCGATGTTCATGATGCCCTCCTGCGCGTCGGTCAGGTTCATCAGCCGCGACAGGAGCAGCGGTCCCATTTCCGATATCGTTGCGCGGATGGGGTGGCCTTGCTCACCGAACAGGTCCCAGAAGATGACGGGGAATTCCTGGAAATCGTAGGGATCGAGCTTGACCTGTGCGGCCCGCTTGACGAGAAAATCCTGAGCCGTGCCCATCATGGCGATACCGGACAGGTCGCCCTTGATGTCGGCACAGAACACCGGTACGCCGGCATTCGAAAAGCCCTCGGCCAGGACCTGCAAGGTAACCGTCTTGCCGGTACCGGTGGCGCCCGTCACCAGGCCATGGCGATTCCCGTACTGCAGCAGCAATTGTTCGGGACGCTGATAGCTGTCATCGGGCTTGCGGCTGGCGCCGATGAAAATACTGGTGTCGTCAGCCATATATAGGGTCTCCGCAAACTGATGTGTCTAAAAAGGCAGCCTTTGGCCGAAGGTATAGTGAGGCTGTTGCACAGCGACAATGCCAATCGTCCAAAGCGGGGCCAATCGTCCAAATTGCCCCAATCGGACCTATCGCCGAAATCGGATTTTGGAACTTGCGGATTTTGCTGGTGTTTGGCAATCGTTCATGGTCCGTCCACGCAAGCGCCCTATATCAGATGGATCGAATTCAGACCCTGGACGCGCATTGCGATAACCGACCGGGGACCTTAGACTGAGCTGCTCCGGGCTGGTGCGGCGACATAAACGAGGAAGATGGATGGGCGCTGGAGCCTTGACCAGGGACGTTGAACCGGGGGATGCCGAACGCCAGCGATGGCTGGCCTTGGCGGAAAAAGCGTTGGCCGGCGCATCCTTCGAGGAAAAGCTGGTTTCGCATACCGACGACAGCATCCGCATCGAGCCACTCTATGACCGTGCGGCCGGGGCCGAGCCGATCGTGCGCGCGAATCCTCGGTCGCCGTGGATTGTCAGCCAGCGCGTCGACGATCCCGATGTCGATCGTGCCAAGGCGCAGGTCCTGGATGATATCGCGCAAGGGGCGACAGGATTGTCGCTCGTCTTCGAAGGTGCGCCGAACGCATTCGGCTACGGCTTGCCGAGGACCGCGCAGGCGCTGGAGACGGTGCTGGAGGGCGTCCCCCTCAACCGGATGCAGATACGCATCGACACTCACCCGTGGAGCCGGCCGATGGCCGACTGGCTGGTGGCGTTTCTGGGCAAGCGCCGCTCCGATCCGGCAAAGCTGAACCTGTCCTTCGGCATCGATCCGGCGGCGATCCTTGCCGGCACCGGCCGGCTGCGCATGTCGATCGAGGCGCTGCAGGAATCGATGCCGCAATCGCTGGCGCACTTCTTCTCGATGGGCGTGCCGGGCGTGCTCCTGGAAGCGGACGGGCGCGTCTTCCACAATGCCGGCGCCACGGAAGCGCAGGAGCTCGGGATCATGCTGGCTTCCGCGGTTTCGTATCTCAGAATGTTCGAGAAGGCGCGGCAGCCACTCGTCTATGCCGCGCCTCATATCGGCTTCGCACTAAGCGTCGACCAGGACCAGTTCCTCTCCATGGCCAAGGTACGGGCCCTGCGCAGGCTTTGGGCACGGGTGCAGGAGGCTTGCTCGATCCCCAATTCCACGGCCAACATCCATGCCGAGACATCATTCCGCATGATGACGGCATTGGACCCGGAGACCAACATCCTGCGCACGACGATAGGCTGCTTCGCAGCGGCCGCGGGGGGAGCCGATTCAATCTCCATCCTGCCGCATACGATCGCGCACGGCCTGCCGGCTCCCTTTGCCCGCCGCGTCGCACGCAACGCGCAGCTGATCATGGCCAATGAAAGCCATGTCGATCACGTCGCCGATCCCGCCTGTGGTTCAGGCGCGGTAGAGGCGCTGACATCAGATCTTTGCGAAGCCGCCTGGGCGGAGTTGCAGACGATCGAGGCCGAAGGAGGAATACTGTCCAGCCTCCGTGACGGGCACATCCAGAAGCGCGTTCGCGCCGCGGCCGCTCGTCGCGACGCCGCCTTCAAGTCCGGCGAGCGGGCCATCATCGGCACCACACTCTATCCACAGAAGGCCGAGCGCCCGGTCGAGACACTGGACGCAAAGCAGCGGCCGGCTTTCACCGAAGGTATCGTCCTGTGCGAACCGCTGTTTCCGGCCCGCATCGACCAATCCATCGGGGCGGTCCCTTGATTCCGGATTTCGGCCAGATCGGCTGGGTGCCGCCGCGCCGCGCACCGGTCGAGGTCAAGGGCCAGCGGGTGACGCCGGAAGGGCTTGTGGTCAAGCATCTGTACAATCAGGGCGACCTCAAGGGCCTGCCATATCTCGACACCTACCCGGGCTTGCCGCCATTCGTGCGTGGCCCCTACCCCACCATGTATGTCCAGCAGCCGTGGACGATCCGGCAATATGCCGGCTTTTCGACGGCCGAAGAGTCCAACGCCTTTTACCGGCGCAATCTTGCCGCCGGCCAGAAAGGCCTGTCTGTCGCCTTCGATCTCGCCACCCATCGCGGCTATGACAGCGACCATCCACGCGTGGCCGGCGATGTCGGCATGGCTGGCGTCGCCATTGATTCCATTCTCGACATGCGACAGCTCTTCGACGGCATTCCGCTCGGCGACATGACGGTGTCGATGACGATGAATGGCGCGGTGTTGCCGATCATGGCGCTCTATATCGTCGCGGCGGAAGAACAGGGCGTTGCGCAGAAGGACCTGGCCGGGACCATTCAGAACGACATTCTGAAGGAGTTCATGGTCCGCAACACCTACATCTATCCGCCAAAGCCCTCGATGCGGATCGTTTCGGACATCTTCTCCTACACGTCGAAGAACATGCCGAAGTTCAATTCGATATCGATCTCCGGCTACCATATGCAGGAAGCCGGCGCGACGGCCGACCTGGAACTCGCCTATACGATCGCCGACGGCATCGAGTATGCCCGCGCCGGTGTCGCGGCGGGCCTCGACATCGACCGCTTCGCGCCGCGCCTCTCCTTTTTCTGGGCGATCGGCATGAACTTCTTCATGGAAGTGGCCAAGCTCAGGGCCGCGCGCCTGCTGTGGGCGACCCTGATGAAGAAGAATTTTGCACCGAAGGACGAGCGCTCGCTGTCGCTGCGCACCCATTGCCAGACTTCCGGCTGGTCGCTGACGGCGCAGGACCCCTATAACAACATCATCCGCACCATGATCGAGGCGATGGCCGCGACTCAGGGGCATACGCAATCGCTGCACACCAACTCCTTCGACGAGGCGATGGCGCTGCCGACCGATCATTCGGCGGGTATCGCCCGCAACACGCAGCTCATCCTGCAGAAGGAATCCGGCACGACGCGCGTCATCGACCCGTGGGGTGGGTCGACCTATCTCGAACGGCTGACCCATGATCTGGCGGCGCGAGCATTGATCCATATCGAGGAGGTCGAGACTCTCGGCGGTATGGCGGCCGCGACCGAACAAGGCATCCCGAAGCTGCGCATCGAGGAAGCAGCGGCGCGCACGCAGGCGCGCATCGATTCCGGCGAGCAGATGCTGGTTGGGGTCAATGTGCATCGCCCAGAGAACGACATCGAAGTCGACGTGCTGAAGATCGATAATGCCGAGGTCAGGGCGCGGCAATTGTCGAAGCTGCAGCGGCTGAAAGGCACGCGCGAGGTCGCTGCCGTGGAAAGCGCGCTCGACGCGCTGACCCACGCCGCGCAAGGCAACGAAAACCTGCTGGAGTTCGCCATCCGCGCCGCGCGCGCCAATGCCACGGTCGGCGAGATTTCGTTCGCGCTGGAAAGGGCTTTTGGCCGCCATGTCGCGACGGTGCAGACCATTTCCGGCGTCTACCGCAAGGCGCTTGGCGACAATCCCGTGGTCGATGGGCTGCAGGACAAGATCAGCGCTTTCGAGAAGAAAAACGGCGGCAAGCCGCGCATCCTAGTTGCCAAGATGGGACAGGACGGCCACGACCGAGGGCAGAAGGTGATCGCCACCGCTTTCGCCGATCTCGGCTTCGACGTCACTGTCGGCGCGATGTTCCAGACACCGGAAGAGATCGCGAAACTGGCGGTCCAGCATGACGTCCATATCATCGGCGCCTCATCGCTGGCGGCAGGGCATCTGACGCTGATCCCCGAATTACGCGACGCGCTGAAGAAATTGGGCCGAAGCGACATGCTGATCGTGGCCGGCGGCGTCATCCCGCCGCAGGACTACGACGCGGTGCTGCAGGCCGGCGCGGCGGAAATCTTCCCACCGGGCACCGTCATCCCGGATGCGGCTGACCGGCTGATGGACCGGCTGCTATCGGGCTGAGCGAAAACACTCTGCATTGCCGGAAAGGTTGCGCCACAATGACGGACGCAACCATGGGTAACAGCTTTGAAGACTCTCATCCACAAGCTCGACGACGGATCGGGGGCCGTGATCTTGCCACGGAAATGCTCGGCTTCATTCTAAGACCGGTGGAGAGCAACGACGTCGAACGGCGGATGCGCGCTGGTCGTGATGTCATGGACAAATATGAGGTCGCGTTGCAAAGTTGCCAAGTAGCTGTTGTCAGCTATCCGAAAGCTTGACGATTTCCCATTCCTTGCCGTTGACCGCGGCCACGTCGCCGACCTTCTTGCCGAACAGCGCGACGGCCATCGGCGAAACATGAGAAATGCTGCCCTTGGTGGGATCGGCCTCGTCCTCGCCGACGATCTTCCAGTGCACCTTCTTGCCATCATCGCCTTCCAGCGTGACACCCATGCCGAAGCGGACGACGTCACTGCCGGGCTCCGGTACGGACAGTTCGGCGCTCTCGCGCCGCGCGGTCCAGTAGCGCAGATCGCGTGACACGACCGCGATGCGCTCGCGGTCGGCTTTCCTTTCTGCTTTCGCCAGAACGTCACGCAGATCGGCCAGATTGTCCTCGATCTGCGCCAGGCCGCGTTCCGTCACAAGATTGCGGTGCGGGCTGATCGGCCGCTCGCCGACGCCGGCGATTGCGTTTTCGCTGTCTTCTTCGCGGGTAAAAGCTCTGCTCATTGCCTGAACTTAGGCGCCGAATGGCTGCTCGACAAGCCATTGTCGATACCTCGTCGAGTGGAACAGAACGTCTGGCACGATTCCTGCGGTGTCAGGGTCGAACACTGGGATTGTGTGCCGATGTTGAACAGACGGACCCTGCTGACGCAAACCGCCGGCTTTGCCGTGATAGGCCTTGCGCTTGGCAAGGCGGCGGCAGCCAACCTGACCGGCATCGAAAAAGCCTCGATGCGCGGCTCTATCAATGCCACCGAACTTGGTGTGCAGCCCGGGACATTCGACGACCAGAGCAAGGCCTTTGCCAAGCTGCTGCGCGACGCGAACAGCCGGGACATACCGGTGTTCCTGCCGGCGGGCACCTATGTGGTGTCCAATCTCTCGTTGCCCAGCCGTGTGCGTCTTTCCGGCGTGCCCGGGGCAACGCGGATCGTCTATGGCGGCGACGGCCATCTCTTCATGGCTGAACAAGCCGACCATATCGAGCTCGCCGGGCTGGTCTTCGACGGTTCGAACCGTTCGATGGGTGACTATGCGCAAGGGCTGCTCGATCTGCGCAGGGTCGGCCATCTCGTCGTCGACAATTGCCAGATAACCGGAAGCGGCAAGAACGGACTGGCGCTGGAACACGCGGCGGGGCGCATCGAACGCTCCGACATATCGGGCGCGACGGACGCCGGCATCTACTCGGTCGAAGCGGGTGGACTGGCAATCACCGGCAATGCCGTCTCCGATTGCGCCAATGGCGGCATCCTCGTGCATCGCTGGCAGGCGGCCGAAGACGGCACGATGGTCACCGGCAACCGCGTCGAACGCATCGGCGCGCGCAGCGGCGGGACCGGCCAGAACGGCAATGGCATCAACGCCTTCCGTGCCGGCAACGTCATCATCTCGGGCAACGTCGTCTCGGATTGCGCTTTCTCGGCGATCCGCGCCAACAGTTCCAGCAATTTGCAGATATCAGGCAATACCTGCTCACGCTCGGGCGAAACCGCGGTCTACTCCGAATTCTCCTTCGAGGGCGCCGTCATCAGCAACAACATCGTCGATGGCGCGGCCAATGGCATATCGATCGTCAACTTCAACGAAGGCGGCCGCATGGGTGTCTGCTCGGGCAACATCGTGCGCAATCTGTCGACCAGCGGCCCCTATAGCGCCGATCCACCTGGGTTCGGCGTCGGCATCGGCGTCGAGGCCGACACCACCGTTTCCAACAATGTCATCGAGAACGCGCCGCTCTACGGCATGTCGATCGGCTGGGGCCCGTATCTGCGCAATGTGGTGGCCACCGGCAACATCATCCGCAAGGCAGGCACAGGCATCGTCGTCAGCGTGGTCGAGGGTGCCGGCACGGCCGTCATCTCCGATAACGTCATCGACGGCGCGTTGAACGGCGCAGTCGTCGGCCAGCGCTGGGCGGAGCCGGTGACGGCGGACCTGACCAAGTCAAGCAACAGCGGCTTTGCGCATCTGACGGTCGAGCGCAACCGCGTCAGTTGAGAGCAATCTTCAATTCAAGGTTGGTGTCGGCCTCAGCGCCCCGACCTTGGCACCGATCCGGCTTTCGATCCGCGCGTTGGCCAGTTCGCGCAGCTTCGCCGACAGGGCCTCGTCAGCACGCAGCAGCCTGGCGAGGACGGCGGCGACCATGGCCTCGCCGGCACGGCCGGCGCCATCGTCACATTTGATCGCGATGCCGAGGCCAAGTTCAGGTATCGCGCTGCAGTGGACGCCTTCGGCGCCGCCTTTCGCAAAGATGCGGCCGGGTGCTGCTTCCATCAGCGCGACGTCTTCGCGGCCCGTGCCGGCGACAAAAAAGGGCTCCGCCATGCAGGCGGAAAGCAGGCGCTTCGCCGCCTTGGCTCGCTCCGGACCGAAACCATGTGTCGTCGCCATGCGGGCAAAGCCGAGCGCGAAACTCCTGAGCGGCACCGCATAGGTCGGGATCGAGCAGCCGTCGGTCGCTCGCTCATCCGGGCCATGGACAGCGCCGGTTACAGCCTGCATGGCATCGCGCACCATTTCCTGCAGGGCGTGCCCCGCCTTGACGTAACCACGATGCGCAATGCCGGAGTGCACGCAGGTGCAGAGGAACCCGGAATGCTTGCCCGAGCAGTTGTTGTGCAGCGCGCTGGGCAAATCGCCGGTGCGGGCGAGCGCAATCTCGGCGTCATGGTTCGAGGGCCAATGCGTGCCGCATTCGAGTGCCGACCCGTCCAGCCCGGCCCTGGCCAACATGGAGCGCGCCAATTCGACATGGGCCGGCTCGCCCGAATGCGAGGCACAGGCCAGCGCCAGTTCGCGGTTACCGAAGCCATAGGCATCGGCAGCGCCGCTTTCGACCAGCGGCAGGGCCTGGATGGCCTTGACCGCCGAGCGCGGAAACACCGGCCTCGAGGTGTCGC
The DNA here is from genome assembly GCF_059419085.1 of Mesorhizobium sp. GW821-FHT07A06. NCBI lineage: Bacteria > Pseudomonadati > Pseudomonadota > Alphaproteobacteria > Hyphomicrobiales > Phyllobacteriaceae > Mesorhizobium > Mesorhizobium sp. GW821-FHT07A06. The sequence continues at coordinate 242,897 of NZ_JBWKRC010000001.1, read as the reverse complement.
CGATCTCCAGGACCGCTTTGCCGTCGGCATCGAAGACCGCGACAGCACCGCGATGCGCGCTCTCGACGATCGCGCCGCGCAAGACTTCGATCAGAACCGGATTTGCCATGCCACCTCCAACGAGTGTCGGGGCGGTTTATCTGATCCTGTCGAGAATGGAAACGTAGTTGGCGACCGCCGCTCCGCCCATGTTGAAGATACCGCCAAGCTTGGCGCCCGGCACCTGGATGCCGCCGGCTTCACCGACAAGCTGCATGGCGGTCAGCACATGCATCGAGACACCGGTCGCACCGATGGGGTGGCCCTTGGCCTTCAGCCCGCCGGACGGATTGACCGGCAGGCGGCCGTCCTTCGCCGTCGTGCCGTCCAGCGCCAGCCTGGCGCCCTCGCCGGGCTTCGCCAGCCCCATAGCCTCGTACTCGATCAGTTCCGCGATGGTGAAGCAGTCGTGCGTCTCGACAAAGGACAGGTCGTCCAGCGTCAAACCGGCGTTCTTCAACGCGCGGGTCCACGCCTGTTCGCAGCCCTCGAAGGACAGGATGTCGCGCTTCGACATCGGCAGGAAGTCCTGCACATGTTCGTTGGCGCGGAAGGCGACGGCGCGGCGCATCTTCAGCGCCGTTGCCGTGTCGGCAAGGACAAGGGCGGCGGCACCGTCGGAGACCAGCGAGCAGTCGGTGCGCTTCAGAGGACCGGCGACGAAGGGGTTCTTCTCGCTCTCCTGCCGGCAGAACTCATAGCCGAAATCCTTGCGCATCTGCGCATAGGGATTGTCGACCCCGTTCTTGTGGTTCTTGGCGGCGATCATCGCCAGCGCATCCGATTGGTCGCCATAACGCTGGAAATAGGCCTGCGCGATCTTGCCGAAGACGCCGGCGAAGCCCGCGGGCGTCTCGCCGTCCTCCGGCAGATAGGACGCCTTCAGCAGGTTCTTGCCGATCTCGGGGCCTGGCGTCGTCGTCATCTGCTCGGCGCCGACCACCAGCACGATGCGGGCAGCGTTGGCATCGATGGCACGGATGCCTTGCCTGACCGCCGCCGATCCCGTGGCGCAGGCGTTCTCGACACGCGTTGCCGGCTTGAAACGCAGCCGGTCGTCCGCCTGAAGCACTAGGCTGGCGGTGAAATCCTGCGCCGAAAAGCCGGCGTTGAAATGGCCGAGTACGATCTCGTCGACCTCGTCCGGGCCGATGCCGGCATGGTCGAGCGCGTCCGTCGCGACCTTGACGATCAGGTTCTCGAGCGTCTCGCCCTCAAGCTTGCCGAAGCGCGAATGCGCCCAGCCGACGATGCATGCGGTCATGGCAATCTCCATCCTTGGCGCGAGGCTAGCATATGGGCTTACGGCACATCTCGCCTTTTATTGTTCAAATATAAACATTCTCGCCCAAGCCGTGAAGGGCCGCAAGCAGACAATCGCTTGGTGCAGGTCGCGCCCACGTCGATTTTTTGTTGATTGACCCGTCAATAAAAAATAACCTCCGCGCAAAAATCGGGAACAACATGCCGAAAGTCGGAATGGAGCCATTGCGCCGCAAGGCGCTCATCGACGCGACGATCTCGGCGATCGGCGAGCGCGGGTCGCTTGACGTGACCATGTCCGAGATCGCCGGGCGTGCCGGCGTGTCGTCCGCGCTTGCCCATCACTATTTCGGCGCCAAGGACGAGCTGTTGTTCGCGACGATGCGGCACATATTGGCTGAACTGACCGTCGATATGCGCCGTGCCCTGCAATCCACCGCCTCCCCGCGCGAACGCGTCTCCGCCGTGGTTGCCGTCAACTTCTCCGACATCCAGTTCCAGCCCGAAACCATCGCCGCATGGCTCGCCTTCTATGTCGAGGCACAGAAATCATCGGCCTTGCGACGGCTGCTCAGGATCTATGCGCGGCGGCTGCATTCGAATCTGATGAGCGGGCTGACCGGCATCCTGCCCCGGGCAGAGGCTGACCGCGCCGCGGAGGCGACAGCCGCGATGATCGACGGGCTCTACATCAGGCGGGCGTTGAAGGACGGCGTGCCCGACGCCGCGACCGCGATCGCGCTGGTCGAGGACTATCTCGAAACCAAACTCGGCGAGCGGCAAAAACAGTGACAGCGAAGCGACCCAATTTCCTGATCGTCATGGTCGATCAGCTCAACGGGACTTTTTTCCCCGATGGGCCAGCCGCGTTTCTGCACGCGCCGCATCTGAAAGCCTTGGCGGCGCGTTCGGCGCGCTTTGCCAACAACTACACGGCGTCGCCACTCTGTGCGCCGGGCCGCGCTTCGTTCATGAGCGGCCAGTTGCCGTCGCGCACCGAGGTCTATGACAATGCCGCCGAGTTCGCCTCGTCGATCCCGACCTTTGCTCATCACTTGCGCGCCGACGGCTATCACACCGTGCTGTCGGGCAAGATGCATTTCGTCGGCCCCGACCAGTTGCACGGCTTCGAGGAGCGGCTGACGACCGACATCTATCCCGCCGATTTCGGCTGGACGCCGGACTACCGCAAGCCCGGCGAACGGATCGACTGGTGGTATCACAATCTGGGCTCGGTGACCGGCGCCGGCGTCGCCGAGATCTCGAACCAGATGGAGTATGACGACGAGGTCGCCTTCCACGCGGTGCAGAAGCTCTATGACTTCGCCCGCGTCTCCGACGATGCCGCGCACCGGCCCTGGTGCCTGACGGTTTCATTCACCCATCCCCACGACCCCTATGTGGCACGGCGGCAGTACTGGGATCTCTACGAGGATTGCCCGGCGCTCGAACCAGAAGTGGGCTTCATCCCCTACGACCGCCAAGACCCGCATTCGCGACGGCTCTACAAGGCTTCCGACTACGACAGTTTCGACATCACGGCAGAGCAGATCCGCCGCTCGCGGCGGGGTTACTTCGCCAACATCTCCTATCTCGACGACAAGGTGGGCGAATTGCTGTCGGTGCTCGAGCGCACGCGCATGCTCGACGACACGATCATCCTGTTCTGCTCGGACCATGGCGACATGCTCGGCGAGCGCGGCCTGTGGTTCAAGATGTGCTTCTTCGAAGGCTCGGCGCGGGTGCCGCTGATGATCGCCGGCAAGGGTGTGCCGGCCGGACTGATCGAGGCGCCGGTGTCCAATCTCGACGTGACGCCGACACTGTGCGACCTCGCCGGCATCGACATGAGCGCGATCGCGCCATGGACCGACGGCCAGTCGCTGCTGCCGTTGCTCCAAGGCAAGCCGCGTACGGCGCCGGTGCTGATGGAATATGCGGCCGAAGGCTCCAACGCGCCGTTGGTGGCGATCCGCGACGGCCGCTACAAGTTCGTCCACTGCGAAATCGATCCGCCGCAACTCCATGATATCGAAGCCGACCCACGTGAATTGAGCAATCTCGCAACCGATCCGGCGCATGCGGATCTGGTGGCGGCCTTCACGGAAAAGGTCCGCGCGCGCTGGGACATGGCGGCTTTCGATGCTGCCGTGCGGGCCAGCCAGGCGCGGCGCTGGGTGGTCTATCCGGCATTGCGCAACGGCACGCACTACCCCTGGGAGTTCCAGCCGCTGCAGAAGGCTTCGGAACGTTACATGCGCAACCACATGGATCTCAACGTGCTCGAAGAGCAGAAGCGGTTTCCGCGAGGCGAATGAATGGCAGACCTTCTCGTCCCCTCCCTTGACCATCTCAAGCAGGCCTATGCCGTCACCTCCAAGGCGACACAGATCACGCCGCTGCTGGAATCGGCCGCACTCGCCAGGGAAACCGGTGCGGCCCGCGTCTTCATCAAGCCGGAATCGCTGCAATGGGCGGGATCGTTCAAGATACGCGGCGCCTATTGGCGGCTGAAGCGACTTTCGGCAGACGAGGCGAGGAAGGGTGTCGTTGCCTACTCCTCCGGCAATTTCGCGCAAGGGCTGGCCGCCGCCGGCCAGGCGCTCGGCATTCCCGTCACCATCGTCATGCCGATCGATGCGCCCGCCGCCAAGCGTGACGCGACCGCCGGCTACGGCGCACGCGTCGTGCTGACCGACCATGGCGAGCGCGCGCGTGAGGAAGTAGCCGCCGCCAAGGCCCGCGAGATCGCCGAGATGGAAGGGCTGGCACTGCTACATCCGTTCGACGATCCCGAGATCATCGCCGGCCAGGCGGGGGCCGGCCTCGAAGCGCTCGACCAGCTTGCCGCCAAGGACGCCAGCGCCGACCTGTTGTTCTGCTCGGTCGGCGGCGGTGGACTGATCGGCGGCGTTTCGCTCGCCTTCCACTATCTGTCGCCCGCAACCGAGATCATCGGCGTCGAGCCGGAAGGTTTCAACGGCATGGGTTCGTCGCTGGCGCATGGCAGCATCGAGACGATGCCGATCGGTCCGCGGTCGATCTGCGACGGGCTGATGTCGCGGCGGCCGGGCGATGCGCCGTTCGCCGCGGTCAAGACCGCTGGCGTTCGCGGCATCACCGTCGACGATCAATCGGTGCGCCGCGCCATGAGGATTGCTTTCGAGCGCATGAAACTGGTGCTCGAACCGTCCGGGGCTGCATCACTGGCGGCACTGCTCGGCGGCAAGGTGGATGTGAAGGACAGAAACGTCCTTGTTGTGGCTACCGGCGGCAATGTCTCGCTCGCCGATTTTATGGCGCATATGAACCATGCTTGAAGCGGATTTCGTCATCATCGGCTCCGGCTCGGCCGGTTCGGCCATGGCCTATCGCCTGTCGGAGGACGGCAAGCATTCGGTCATCGTCATCGAATTCGGCGGCAGCGATATCGGACCGCTGATCCAGATGCCGTCGGCCTTGTCGATCCCGCTCAACATGAGCCTCTACGACTGGGGGTTTGCCAGCGAGCCGGAGCCGCATCTCGGTGGCCGCGTGCTGGCGACGCCGCGCGGCAAGGTCATCGGCGGCTCGTCCTCGATCAATGGCATGGTCTATGTGCGCGGGCATGCGCGCGATTTTGATCACTGGGCCGAGCAAGGGGCTGCCGGATGGAGCTTTGCCGACGTGCTCCCCTATTTCAAGCGCATGGAAGACTCCGATGGCGGCGAGGACGGCTGGCGCGGGCACGGCGGCCCCCTGCATGTCCAGCGCGGCTCGCGTAAAAACCCGCTCTATGGCGCCTTCGTCGAGGCCGGCCGCCAGGCCGGGTTCGAACTGACCGACGACTACAATGGCGCCAAGCAGGAAGGCTTCGGCCCAATGGAGCAGACCATTCGCGGCGGTCGTCGCTGGTCGGCCGCATCAGCCTATCTGAAGCCGGCGCTCAGGCGGAAAAACGTGAGTCTGGTCAAGGGCTTTGCGCGCCGGGTGATCATCGAGAATCAACGCGCCATCGGCGTCGAAATCGAAGCTCACAAACAGATTCAGGTCGTTAAGGCGCGACGCGAGGTAATCGTCGCCGCGTCGTCGATCAACTCGCCAAAGATCCTGATGCTGTCCGGTATCGGGCCGGCTGAGCATTTGCGCGAAAACGGCATCGCCGTCGTGGCCGACCGGCCCGGCGTCGGCCGCAATCTGCAGGATCACCTGGAGCTCTACATCCAGCAGGAATCGACCAAGCCGATCACCCTGAATTCGGTGCTCAACCCGTTTTCCAAGGCGATGATCGGCGCGCAATGGCTGTTCTTCAAATCCGGCCTCGGCGCCACCAACCATTTCGAGGCGGCGGCCTTCGTGCGCTCCCAGGCCGGCGTCGACTATCCCGACATCCAGTACCATTTCATCCCCGCGGCAGTGCGCTATGACGGCAAGGCGGCGGCGAAGTCGCATGGCTTCCAGGCCCATGTCGGACCGATGCGGTCGAAGTCGCGCGGCTCGGTGACGCTGCGCTCGCCGGACCCCAAAGCCAAGCCGGTCATCCATTTCAACTACATGTCGCATCCCGACGATTGGGCGGAGTTCCGCCACTGTATCCGGCTGACGCGCGAAATCTTCGGCCAGAAGGCCTTCGACGCCTATCGCGGCCAGGAGATCTCGCCAGGCAGCCATGTGCAGTCGGACGACGATCTCGACGTCTTCATCCGCGACCACGCCGAAAGCGCCTACCACCCCTGCGGCACCTGCAAGATGGGCCGCGCCGACGACCCCATGAGTGTCGTCGATGCGGAATGCCGGGTGATCGGTGTCGGGGGACTGCGGGTCGCGGACTCCTCGATCTTCCCGCGCGTCACCAACGGCAATCTCAATGCACCGTCGATCATGACCGGTGAAAAGGCGTCCGACCACATTCTTGGCCGCACGCCGCTGGCGCCGTCCAACCAGGAACCATGGATCAATCCACGCTGGCAGGCGTCGGACAGATAGAGCATGATCCACGCATAGATTGAGCCGCCCAATTTCGCGGCGCCGGACCATCGGAGACTCCCATGCGCGCCCAACCCACGGCATCGCACTATGTCAACGGACGCTATATCGACGACGAACAAGGCGCGCCGCTGCCCGTCATCTACCCGGCAACCGGCGAGACCATCGCCATGCTGCGCTCGGCGACGCCGAACGTGCTGGAACTCGCCATCGAGGCCGCACGGGCCGCGCAGCCCGCCTGGGCACGGCTGAAACCGGTCGAGCGCGGCCGCATCCTGCGCCGCGCCGCCGACATTCTGCGCGCCCGCAACGCCGATCTGGCCCGCATCGAGACGCTCGACACCGGCAAGGCGATCCAGGAGACGCTGGTGGCGGACGCGCCTTCCGCCGCCGACTGCCTTGAATATTTCGGCGGCGCGGTCGCCGCCTACAATGGCGAGGCCGTCGATCTCGGCGGTCCTTTCGCCTACACGCGGCGCGAAGCGCTCGGCGTCTGCGTCGGCATTGGCGCCTGGAATTATCCTATCCAGATCGCCGGCTGGAAATCGGCACCGGCGCTGGCCATGGGCAATGCCATGGTGTTCAAGCCGTCGGAAAACACGCCGCTTTCAGCACTGGCGCTGGCCGAGATATACAGCGAGGCCGGCTTGCCCGACGGGTTGTTCAATGTGGTGCAGGGCTATGGCGATGTCGGGGCCGGTCTGGTGGGACACGATGTCGTCGCAAAGGTCTCGGTGACCGGCTCGGTGCCGACCGGACGCAAGGTGCTGTCGCTCGCCGGTTCGAAGATGAAGCACGCGACGATGGAGCTCGGCGGCAAGTCGCCGCTGATCATCTTCGACGACGCCGACATCGAAAACGCCATTGGCGGCGCCATGCTCGGCAATTTCTACTCGACCGGCCAGATCTGCTCCAACGGCACGCGCGTCTTCGTGCAAAGCGGCATCCATGACCGCTTCGTCGACCGGCTAATTGAGCGGACGAAAAAGATCCGCATCGGCGATCCGCTCGACCCCGAGACCCAGATGGGGCCGCTGGTCTCGAAAGCACAGCATGAGAAGGTCGTCGGCTATATCGGGATCGGCAAGCAGGATGGCGCTGTTCTGGCCTGCGGCGGCAACGTGCCTTCGCTGCAAGGCTTCGACGGTGGCTTCTTCGTCGAGCCGACGGTGTTCACCGGTGTCACCGACACGATGCGCATCGCCCGCGAGGAAATTTTCGGGCCGGTCATGAGTGTGCTGAAATTCGACGGCGAGGACGAGGTGATCGACCGCGCCAACGACACCGAATTCGGCCTCGCCGCCGGCGTGTTCACACGCGACCTGCCGCGCGCCCACCGTGTCATCGCCGAATTGCAGGCGGGCACCTGCTGGATCAATGCCTACAATCTGACGCCGGTGGAAATCCCCTTCGGCGGTTTCAAGCAGTCCGGCATCGGCCGCGAGAACTCGCTGGCGGCACTGGCGCTCTATTCGCAGCTGAAGTCGATCTATGTCGAGACGGGGGACGTGGCGAGCCCGTATTGAGCCCAGCCTAAGCCGTCTTCTCCGCCGTTCCGTCCAGATACTGCGTCAGCGCACAGACCAGATGATAGAAGATGCTGGCCGGGACATCCGATGCCAGCGAGCGGCCGCGTTCGTCTATACGGTCTATCCACAGGCCGAGCGGCGCCGGGTCGATGTGCCAGCGGAACAGCCGGCCGACCCGTTCCTCTATCTCCGGCTTGAGATCGGGGCCGCCCGAACCATCCAGCGCGATAGCCGCCTTGACCGCTTCGGCCTGCGGCCAGCTGCGCGAAATCAGGTCCAGCGGCAGGCCCTGCCGCGAAACCGCGCCGTAGGCAAGGCCGGTGGCGCGGTTGAGGCCATTGGCGATGGCCGAGGCATAGAGTTTTCGGGCGAAGCCGCTCAGTTCGGCCTGACCGCTGCGTCCGGCGAAATCGACCAGCAGAGAAGCCCATTCGAAGTGATGGCCGGGCTCGGTCCACGCGCCCTTCTCACCAGCCGGCCTCCATTCGTCATCGAAATATTCGCCCAGTGTCCAGCTTTCCCGGTCGAAGAAATGGCTGCGGAAGAGATCGATGATGCGTGCCGCCCGGCGCAGGTGGGCACGCTCGCCGGTTGCCTGGTGCCAGGCCAGGAACGCCTCGAGCAAATGCATGTGCGGGTTGGAGCGCCGCTCGCCCTTCCCGTCCGATGTTTCGAGGAAACCGGTCATGCGATGATCCTCGAGATGCGCATCGAGGAACGCGAAGGTCTCCTCGCCGAGCCGCAAGGCATCGGGATTGCCGGACATATGGGCATGGGCGAGCGCCAAGAGCACGCAGGAATGATCGTATGCATCCTCGGTGGCATCGGCGACCGACCCGTCGACATGGAGCGTACGCACCCAACCGCCTTTGTCGGTGCGGCCATTCCTGGCCATGAACTCGATACCATGGCTGATCAGCCGGTCGGCCGGACCATGCCAGCCGCGCGCGCTGGCGACCGCGAAGGCATAGACCTGCCTGGCCTGGGTCCGCATGCGCTTGGGCTTCATGAGCGGGTTGGTATCGAAGCCCAGCGCTTCATGGAAACCGCCATGGCGCTCGTCTACGCCCGATGTCGACCACAGCGGCAACGTCTCCTGAAACAGCCAGTGGTGCACACGCCGCCGCCAGGCGCCGCTTTCGATGACGCGGTCATGCGCCGGCGTGAACCTGGTTTCCAGGCGGCCTGATTTCTCGAGCTGTTCGACGATCTTCTTGACGTGCTGGCTGTGACTGACCGGCGCGACGAAAGTCGCATCGGCGGTCGAAACGATCGCCACATCCTTCATGGCGATCGCCGACAACAGGCGGCCGTCGCTGCGGATGTAGGAGTTCTCGCAATCAATGGCGACGACATCGCCGATGACGACATTGCCTTGTTCGTCGGCCGGACCGACATCGAGCAGCGACTGCCAGGAGCCGAGATCGTTCCAGCGGAAGTCGGCCGGCACCATGGCAATGCCTTGCGCCCGCTCCATGATGGCATAGTCGATCGAGATCGAGGGGATGGCCTCATAGAGCTCCAGCGGCATATAGAGGCCGGACAGGTCCGATGTCGCCGCCTTGTAGGCGGCCGCGGTGGCCCGCCAGATGTCCGGCCGGAACGCCGCGAAGGCATCGCGCATGGCGCCGGCTCGAAACAGGAAGATGCCGGTGTTCCAGTAAAAGTTTTCCGCCCTGAGATAGCTCTGCGCCGTCGCAAGGTCCGGCTTTTCGACGAAGCGCGTGACGTCGAAGATGCCGCCCTGCGCACCTGCCACCTCGATATAGCCATAGCCGGTCTCGGGCTGCGTCGGCTTGATGCCGAACACCACGAGCCGCCCCGCCGCCGCCGCCTCGGCGCCGGCCTCGATGCTCTGCCAGAATTGCCCTGCGGTCGATATTTCGTGGTCTGATGGCACAACCAGGACGAGGCTGTCGCCGAATTCGGACAGGGTGCGCAGCGTTGCCAGTGCGATCGCGGCGGCGGTGTTGCGCCCCGTGGGCTCGAACAGCGGACCCCCGCCCGCAAGATCCAGGCCGGCCAGGTCGGCATGGACACGCTCGGCATGGCGCTCGGAGGCGATCAGGAAGATCGGCGTTTGGCCCGCGGGCCTTGCCGTCAGCCGGCGCAAGGTCTTGGCCAGCATGGAACCGTCGCCGGACAGGTCGTGAAACTGCTTGGGATTGTCCTCGCGCGACAGCGGCCAGAGCCGCGAGCCGACGCCGCCGCTCATGACAAAACTGACGATGCGCTGGCTCATTCGGGTCTCGCTCGGAAGTTGGTCTGGGGTAGAAACCATGCCTTTAAGCCGTGTTTACCCGATTGGAAATGCGCTCGGCCGCCAAGTCGATGAAGGCCTTGACCAGTGGGGAAAGGTGCCGGCTGCTGGGATAGAGAACGTGCAGGCCACCGGCCGGTGTCGCATAGCCGTCGAGCACGCGCCGCAACCGCCCCTCGTTGATCAATCCCTCCGCTATCGGCTGTGGTAATTGAGCGATGCCGAAGTCCGCGAGCGCGGCCGCCACCACCGCCTGCATCTCATTGGCGGCGAAGCGCCCGGCGACCACGACAGTTTCCTGGCCTTGCGGGCCATCCAGGACCCAATGAGCGCCTGAGGCCGACTGGCCCGCGATGACGCATCGATGGCGGGCGAGATCGGCCGGGCTTTCCGGCATCCCGTATCGCGCGAGATAGGCGGGGCTGGCGCAGAGCAGCCTGTGCGTGGAGCCGAGCTTGCGGGCAATCAGCGTCGAATCCTCGAGTCTCCCGGTACGGAAGGCGAGATCGATGCCGTCTTCGACCAGGTTGAGCTTGTCGTCGGTGAGGCGAAGTTCGACATTGGTCTTCGGATACAGCGTCAGAAAGTCGACCACGGCACGGATGAGGAAGTGCCCCCCAAAACCAACCGGGGCCGAGATGCGGATCGTGCCCGAAGGCTCCGCCCTCGCCTCGGCGAGGTGCAGATTCGCCTCTTCTATCGTCCGCAGCCCCTGGCTGCTCCGTTCATAGTAGAGACGCCCGGCATCCGTCAGGTTGAGGCTGCGCGTGGTGCGCTGCAGCAGGCGCACGCCGACCTCGCGTTCGAGCGCGGCGACACGGCGGCTGACCGTCGTCTTGGGCATGGCGAGCAGGCGCGCCGCGGCGGTGAAACTTCCGGCTTCGACGACGCGGGCAAACACGACGATATCGTTGAGGTCGATCATTACATTGAAAACTGGGACAAAGTTTTCCAACTATATACAATTATGCATCAATGCGATAGGCGCTAGCTTTGCTCCAGACAAACAGAAGGAGCAGATCAGATGACCAGCAAACGAAACATTCTTGTGACCGGCGCCACGGGCCAGCAAGGCGGGGCGGTGGTGCATGCCCTCTTGTCCAGGGGCCATCGAGTCAAGGCATTGACACGCAAGCCGGACAGCGAGGCCGCACGGCAACTGGCGGCGGCGGGCGCCGACATCGCCGCCGGCGATCTCGGCGACGCGGCCTCTGTCGTGAAGGCCGCAGAAGACGCCGACACCATGTTCCTGATGGGCAACAGCTACGAGGCCGGTCTCGAGGAGGAAACCCGCCAGGGGATTCTTGCCGCCGATGCGGCAAAGGCCGCCGGCATCGGACACCTGATCTACTCATCGGTTGCCGACGCCGACAAGAAGACCGGGATTCCGCATTTCGAAAGCAAATACCTGGTCGAGCAGCATGTCAGGCAGCTCGGCATTCCCTATACGATCAGCGCGCCGGTCGCCTTCATGGAGAATGTCGTCGCCCCGTGGTCGATCGCAGCGCTCAGCCAGGGCAGCCATGCCTTCGCCATGCCGCCGAAGCGCGTCCTGCAGCTGGTTTCGCTGGCGGATATCGGGGCGTTCGTCGCCACTCTGGCCGAGCGGCGCGAAAGCGTCTTCGGCAAGCGCTTCGATTTCGCCGGGGACGAATTGTCCGGTGAAGAGCAGGCAAGAATCCTGTCCGAGGCCATCGGCCGCCCGATCCGCTATCAGGAGATCCCGATCGCGGCTGCCCGCCAGCAGAGCGAGGACGCGGCATTGATGTTCGAATGGTTCGACCGCGTCGGCTACGACGTTGACATCGCCGCCTTGCAAAGGGAGTTCCCCGAAGTGCGCTGGCACGGTTTTGCCGATTGGGCGCGCGCATTTAACTGGAGCATCAGCGGCCTGCGCGGCGAAAGCTGATGAAATGCGACAGAAGTGCTGCCATTGCCGCTTGCAGGAATGAAGTGTGGCGGCTATAAGCCCGCCGTCTGGTCACGGAGTGTAGCGCAGCCTGGTAGCGCACCTCGTTCGGGACGAGGGGGTCGCAGGTTCAAATCCTGCCACTCCGACCAGAAAAACAACGTGTTAGCGCATCCCGACTTTGGCGCTTGAACTGATATACACCTGAAAACCTGGCGAGATGATACGCATCCTCAGTTGAGTTGGCTGAGAGCCATAACCAACGCGCTACGCAAGAAGAGGAGCAATAGGCTCCCTGCCGCCATTGGCTTTCGGCCGTCAGCCTACGGCGCTTTCCCAGCATCCGCTTTGGCTGATCACATGCCGACAAAAAGTGTCGACGAACCTCACTCCCGTCACACTTACCGGAGGCCAAAGAAGCTCAATATCGCCAACACGATGACTATCGCTCCAACGAGCCAGATAATGTTGTTCATGATCTCTCTCCTGTCGCCTGGGAAGCCCGCGCCTCTGGCGGAGGACGCGGGCCGATCAGCCTTTGCCGGCCGATCTTCGGCAGACACCGAGGCGTCCGCCGCAGGGAGTAGAACTATTAGATGGGCCTAATGTTCCACAGCATGGCAAGCCGGATGTTGCGAATTTTCGAGTTCGGATCGTCGTGCCGACTGAACAAGCGCAACCGATGGATCGGGCCACTTCGAAAAGCGCCCTCTTCTCTCCCCCCGGGCACTGCGATCGCCCAAACTTCGACTGTCCAAAGGCATTCCTACAGCCTTGGGAAAACCCTGGAACCAAAGCGGCCAGCCGCAGTTGTATCCACCGAAGGGCTATTCAAGTCAGTGGAGAAACTACAATGAAAACAATGATCATGTGCGCTTTGGCGCTTTCCGTGGGATTGCCGGTCGTGGCCTCGGCCGCCGAGGCCGATGTGGTTATCAGGACCCACCATCGACACCACCACCAGGTCAGGATCATCAACGAGGATGGACAGCGCCTGCATCACCGTCACCACGGCACGGTCGCGTTCTATGACCATGGCCGCCGGTATCATCACCATCGTCGGGATGCCCTCGTGGTCAGCGGTTCCGTCTCCACACACCATCACCGCCATCCCGTGGTGATCGAGAACAGCGGCTACTGATAAGCAGCCGCTGGCCCGGCTCATCACAAGGAGTCGGGCCAACTCGGCTTTGTCCAGGGCCCTGACTGGGAACGGGATTCCAGTTTGCGGTTTCGTAGTGGGTTGGTCGCGGAAGTCCGTGCAATCCCACCACTTGTTGTGGAAGTTCTGATCGTTCAGCCCAACGCGTGACATGCCATTTTAGTGATGGCCGCTATTCAGCCCTTCTTCCACGCTGCGCGATGGTACTGGCCCATTCCCCTTCGCCTCGTTAGTCGCCGCTGAGCTTGACTTACCTATCGGCAGGCTGGGCCGCCAGGGTCAGGGGTGCGATCGGCGGCGTCTTTCGAAGATGTCGATCTTGCGGCTGTATGTCATCTGAATTTGATTGTCACAACCTTCACAGGTCAGAGACTTGACGCTCTTTATCAGGCGGCCTTTACGGATCATCATTCGGCTGCATCGAGGACATTGGATCATCATGTCATCGTCATACCGGTCCGGTGAAAGTGCCATATTCGCCTCCCAATGATGCTGTGAAGCAACTTGCGTGCCGCATGGATATCTCGAATGTAATGTGTGGAGCGGCCAGCGTTAATCGAGCGTGATTTGTTGGTTCACTATCCGCGATTCCGGCCTGGCATCGGGCTGGTGACGGAAGTCCGCGCAGGTGCGTGGCCGCCATTCAGCCCTTCTTCCGTTCTCCGATTTGAGACTGAGGGTTCGCTCGCCGCCATGGTAGCGGCGGGCGAACCCTATCGGCGCAGGAAGGGACGTAGCTGCGCCAATCTGCAAGACATTCGTGCTCGGGTCAGCCAAGAGTTAATCCAATCGCCATGAAGGTGATGGCCACAGCGAAGATCAACGCGAGCAACCAGCGTGCTTGGTCAACACTCTTCTCCATCACTTCCTCCCGAACATGCAGCGGACAACGACTGCGGACGGGGGCTGTTCCGGGCAGAATCACCGGTAGGACCATTGCATTTTACAGCCGGACTTAAGTCCGGCGCCCTATCGGACCGAAGCCCAACCAGGGAACGATTGCGCTTCGACCCTGTTCGGTTGACTGGGCGCGAGGGCGATCAAGCGGAATTGGATGAAAGTCACCATGTCGAACAGTGAGGCCGCAAGATCCGATGCATTGGGGACGCGCGTAGCCGACCTCAAGGCCAGGATGCAGCAAGCCCGGATTACCATGAGCGAAATGAAGACCTTCCAAAAGGTAGCGGCCATGATGGAAGACGGACAGGGCGGCATCGATGGCGACGATTTGATCGCCGCGTCCTTCGTGACCGACACGTTGCTCGACAAGGAAACGCCCTGAGACCATGCGGACTATCAGCAGGCTTTTTGATTCCCAGGCCGAAGCGGGCAGGGTTGCTGGAGAACTGGTGGCGGCTGGTGTTCCTCACGTCCAGATTGCCATTATCGGCCCCTACCAGGATGAAGTCGGAGTTCTGAAGTCTCCGGGCGTCATTCTCGGTTTGGTCGGTGCGGCATTGGCGTGCCTTGGCGCCATGGCCGTCTACGGTATCACTTCCCTTCAGGTCGGATTACCGGCAACAGCCGTGATTTGCGCGGTCTGTGGCGGTGCTGGCGGATTGATCGGCTCATTCATCACGACTGCTGCCCAACCCGACGATCGGAGCGTCGCCGAGGGGATCGTCCTGGTGACGGCGCATGTCGATGAAAACAAGAGTGATATCGCCCAGACCGTGCTCCGCGGTGACGCCGCCATGGCCGGGCTTGTCGCCGAGACTGCATGAGAATCCCCTGAAGATGACAGGCCGACAAGCCGCGCGAACGAGCGAGCGCCGGCAGACGGCATCTCGTCACGACCGGCGCGGATTGCGATCAGGCTCGACAGCAGGCGCAAACTTTGTCGAAATGGACATCGGCTCTAGGCAATTCGATGAAAGCCGGTAAGCTGGCGACCGGATGCGGACATGAATTTTATCTCGACGACAGCCTCGACACCGGTTCTTGTGATTGCCGTGCTTCTCGTGGCCGGCTGCTCCTCGATCAGCAGAACGATAGATCCGGCGAAGTACGACAAGATGACCTGTGTCGAGCTCAACAGCGCGCTGGGCGAAACCGCCAGCGAAATCTCGCAAACCGCGATTACGCGCGGCAAGGTCGCCAGCACCAATGTTCCGCGCTGGCTGCTTGGTGGCTCACGCGTGAAAACCGCCGTCGCCAATCGGGAAACAGCCAGGATAGACCGGCTCAAACAGCAGCAGGATGCCATAGCCGCTGCGCGTGCACGCAAGTGCCCAAGGTCCGCGGGCTGAGCGAACGGAGGCCGCCACGATTATTGCCTTCAGTTGAAGCGCCGCCTCAGGCGCTCAGCCGAAAGCGCGTCACGTCGATCGCCGCGTTCATGAGCGTCTGCGTGTAAGGCGCTTGCGGATTGCTGAAGATCGCCTCGGTCGGCCCCTGCTCGACAATCTTTCCCTGCTTCATGACGATGATGTAGTCGGCCATGGCGCGCACCACGGCAAGGTCGTGGCTGATGAAGAGGTAGGACAGTTCATGGTCGGCCTGCAGCTTGCGCAGCAGTTCGACGATCTGCTTTTGCACCGAGCGATCAAGCGCGGAGGTCGGCTCGTCCAGCACGACCATCTTTGGCTTCAGGATCATCGCCCGGGCAATGGCGATGCGCTGCCGCTGGCCGCCGGAGAATTCATGCGGGTAGCGGTTGCGGGCGTTGGGATCGAGCCCGACTTCGCGCAAAGCCTCGACCGCGCGCTGGTCACGCTGCTTGCCAGAAAGGTTCGGCTCATGCACGAGAAGGCCTTCGGTGATGACCTGGCCGACGGTCATGCGCGGCGAGAGCGACCCGAACGGATCCTGGAAGACGAGTTGCATCTGGCGCCGCAGTGGCCGCATCGCCTGCCGGTCGGCCGTGGAAATGTCGCGATCGCCAAAACGGATCAAACCATCGCTCGGCAGCAGCCGCAGCAGAGCGCGGCCGAGCGTCGATTTGCCGGAACCGGATTCGCCGACGATGCCGATGGTCTGGTTGCGCTGAAGCCGGATCGAAATGTCATCGACGGCACGCAGCATCAGTGGCTCGCCGGCCAGAAACCCGCCGCCGATCCTGAATGTGACTTCGACATTCCTGCCTTCGAGCACCACGGGCGCGCTGGCCGGCGGTGGTGCCTTGGTTCCCGTCGGCTCGGCCGCCAGCAGCATCTTGGTGTAGGCGTGCCGCGGGTTTGCGAAGATCGCTTCCGCCTCGCCTTCCTCGACGACCTCGCCCTGACGCATGACATAGACACGGTCGGCGAAACGACGGACGATGCCAAGATCGTGGGTGATGAAGACGATCGCCATGCCGAGCTTGCGCTGCAGTTCGGCGAGCAACATCAGGATCTGCGCCTGGATCGTCACGTCGAGCGCCGTCGTCGGCTCGTCGGCGATCAGGATGTCGGGATCGTTGGCCAGGGCCATGGCGATCATCACGCGCTGGCGCTGGCCGCCGGACATTTCGTGCGGATAGGATTTCATCCGCCGCTCGGGATCGGGAATATGCACAAGCCGCAAGAGCCTGAGCGCCTCCTCGCGTGCCTCGGCGGCATTCAGGCCGCGATGCCGGCGGATCGGCTCGATCAGCTGGTTGCCGATCGAATAGAGCGGATCGAGCGAGGTCATCGGCTCCTGGAAGATCATGCTGATCTTGGCGCCGCGCACCTTGTTCAGGTCGGATTTGCTCAATGTCAGCAGGTTGCGGCCGCGATAGTCGACATGGCCCGTGGCTTCGCCATTCGAGGCCAGCAGGCTCATCGCCGCCATCATGGTCTGGCTCTTGCCGGAACCGGATTCGCCGACCACGGCGACGGTCTCGCCTGCGTTGACATGGATGCTGATGCCCTTGACCGCCTCGACGGCGCCGTCGAGCGTGCGGAAGCGGACCCGCAGGTCCTTGACGCTGAGGATCGTTTCGGGAGTAGCCATATCACCGGTCCCCATCTCAGCGATCCCTTGGGTCGAGCGCGTCGCGCAGGCCGTCGCCGACGAAATTCAGGGCGAACAGCGTCGAGACGAGGAAGAAGGCGGGGAACAGGAGCAGCCAGTTGGCGGTGCCGATGTTCTTGGCGCCCACCGAAATCAGCACGCCCCAACTGGTCATCGGCTCCTGCACGCCGAGCCCGAGGAACGACAGGAAACTCTCCAGGATGATGACCTGCGGCACCAGCAGCGTCATGTAGATCACCACCGGACCGAGCAGATTGGGGATGACATGGCGCAACAGGATGCCACGCTGGCCGACGCCCATGGCTTCGGCCGCCTGGACATATTCCTGGCGGCGGATCGACAGCGCCTGGCCACGCACGATGCGGGCCATGTCGAGCCACAGCACCGCGCCCACGGCCAGGAACATCAGCACGAAGTTGCGGCCGAAGAACACCACCAGCATGATGACGAAGAAGATGAACGGCAAGGAATAGAGTACATCGACGATGCGCATCATCACCTCGTCGATCTTGCCACCGGAAAAGCCGGCGGCGGCGCCATAGATCACCCCAATCACCACCGCGACGACACCGGCGAGCAGGCCGATGGCAAGCGAGATGCGCCCAGCCATCAGCGTGCGCGACAGCAGATCGCGGCCGGTGTTGTCGGTGCCAAACAGGAAATATTGCTGCTTGACCGATGTGCTCATCGTCACCTCGAGCCCGTCAGGCGATTTGTTCTCGATCTTGGTGTCGTCAAAGGCATCGGAGCGGTCGAGGTAGCGGATGTTGCGATCATCGATCGGTTTGGTCGAGGTGACCCTGACCGTGACGCGGCTGCCTTCCTGATGCCATTCCTTGAGGTCGACACGCATGCGCTTGATGGCGTCCGTGAGTGTGCCCTGAATCATGTCTGGCTTCGGGTAGGCCGACAGGCTTGGCGGCATGCGCACATAGTCGGCATAGATGGTCGTGTATTGATGCGGCACGAACCAGGGGCCGAACACGCTGACGATCCCGATCAAAGCGAGATAGTAGAGGCTGAACATAGCGGCGCGGTTGGCCTTGAGGCGCGCCCAGGCATCGCCCCAGAGCGAGCGTCCAACGATGGTGGGAGCCGCGGCTGCGATGTCAGTCATAGCGCACCCTCGGATCGACGACCGCGTACATGACGTCGACGATCAGGTTGAAAACGATGGTGAAGATGGCGATCACCACCACCGTCCCCATCACCAGCGTGTAGTCGCGGTTGAGCGCCGCATCGACGAAATAGCGGCCGACGCCGGGAATGGAGAAGATCGTCTCGACAATGACCGAACCGGTCAAAAGGGCCGCCGCCGCGGGGCCGGTAAACGAGACGATCGGCAGGATAGCGCCGCGCAGGGCATGCTTGACCACCACCGACCAGTCGGAAAGGCCGAGCGCGCGCGCCGTGCGGATGTGATGGGAGCGCAGAGATTCGATCATCGAGCCGCGCATCAGGCGGGCAACGATGGCGATCTGCGGCAAGGCAAGGGTGAGCACCGGGCCGACCTTGTTGATGAAGGCGCCATCGCCCCAGCCGCCGATCGGCAAAAGCTTCCAGGTCAGCCCGAAAAGGAGCTGGATCACCGGCGCGATGACGAAGGTCGGGATGGTGCTGCCGGCGGTCGCCAGCGCAATCACCGTGTAGTCGCCAAGCTTGTTCTGGTTGAGTGCGGCGATGGTGCCGAGCAAGGAACCCAGCAGCAACGCCAGGATCAGCGCCGACGCACCGAGTTGCACCGAAATGGGCAGGCCCTTGGCGAACAATTCGGTGACGGTGAAGTCCGGCATGTTGTAGCTCGGGCCAAAATTGCCGCGCAAGAGATTGCCGAGATAGTGGAGATATTGCAGCCAGAGCGGGTCGTTGAGGCCGAACTGGGCTTCAAGGTTGGCCTTGATCTCGGGGCTCAGCCCCCGCTCCTGGTTGAATGGGCCGCCTGGCGCGACGCGCATCAGGAAAAACGCCATCGTCACGATGACGAACAGCGTCGGTATGGCGGTCAAAAGCCGCCGGAATACGTATCGCAGCATCGGTGCCCCGCTTGATCCGGAACACGCCCATCCCGTTGGATGATTGTGCTCCAGCCTTCAAATCTTCGCACCGGATCTTCCGAAAATCGATTGCGCTTCCCGGCCGATGCGATGGCAAACCAGCACCGCCGCGCATGGAATGCGCGGCGGCTTGGCCAGGGATCAGTCCTTGCTGACGAAACGCGACGGATGGACGTCCATCACATTGTCGACGAAGCCATGCAGCTTCGAGGACACGATGTCGTGGTAGCTGTAGTAGAGAAGCGGAATCTGGCCGACATCGTCGACAAGAATGCGCTCGGCCTCGGAGAGCTCCTTCATGCGCTCCTCGGGCTTGCCGCCGGCGGCGGCCGCCTTGTCCATGGCCGCTTCATAGGCCGGGCTGTTGTAATTCGAGTAGTTGTTGCCGCTCGCCTTGCGCGAGATGCCGAGGAAGGTTTCCGGATCCTTGTAATCGGCGATCCAGGCGGCACGCGCCACGTCATAGTCGCCCTTCTGCTCAAGGAAGGAGTAGTGGGTCTTGGTGTCGGTGTTGAGCAGCGTGACGTCGACGCCAAGCGGCTTCAACTGCTCCTGGATGGCAACCGCGGTGTTCTTGTGGTTCTCCGAGGTGTTGTAGCGGATTTCCATCTTCAGCGGATGTTCGGGCGTGTAGCCAAGCTTCTCGAGGATTTTCTTGGCGGCGTCCTCGCGGTCGATCTGCGGCATGTCGGCGTATTTGGCCATTGCGGGCGTGTAGCCCTCGATGCCGGGAGGCACCATGGAATAGCCGGGCAGCATCGAGTTCTGCCAGACCTTTTCGGCGATGAAGTCGCGGTCGATCGCCATCGAAATGGCGTTGCGCAGTTCAGGGTTGTTCCACGGCGCCTTGTCGGTCTTGATCGCGTAGTAATAGGTGCCGAGATATGGGCCGACATGGATCTGGTCGCCGAACTTGGTCTTGAGGTCGGCGAGCTGTTCGGTCGGCAGATCGTCATAGCTGTCGAGCTCGCCGGCTTCGAAGCGCTTCATGGCCGAAGAGCGATCTTCGGTCGGGATGTAGTTGACGACGTCGAACTTGACGGTCGCCGCGTCCCAGAATTTCGGATTCTTGACCAGTTTCATATGGTCGTTGGGGACCCATTCGGCCAGCGTATAGGCGCCGTTCGAAACAAGGTTGCCGGGCTTGATCCAGTCAGCACCGAGCTTTTCGATCGAGGCCTTGCTGACCGGATAGGTCGCCTGATGGGTCAGCATCTCCAGGAAGTAAGGCGTCGGCGCCTTCAGCGTCACTTCCAGGGTGTTGGCATCGATCGCCTTGACGCCCATGTCCTCGGGCTTGCCCTTCTTGGTGTTGACGTCCTCCGCACCCTTCACCGGATAGAGCATCGAGGCATATTCGGCACCGGTCGCGGGGTCTTCCAGCCGATGGAAGGCGTAGACGAAGTCGTCGGCCGTCACCGGGCTGCCGTCCGACCACATGCCGTCCTTGCGCAGCTTGAACGTGTAGACGGTGCCGTCATCCGATACCGTCCAGCTTTCGGCGGCGCCCGGAATGAGGTTCGCCTTCTCGTCCTGCATGACCAGCCCCTGGAACAGGTCACGCAACACATTGGCCTCATAGACCGTCGAGGTCTTGTGCGGATCGACCGATTCCGACTCGGCGGCGGTGCCCCTGTTATAAACGGTCTCCGCGAAAGCCGGTGTGTAGAATGCACCGGCGGCTACGGCCATGGTGGTGGCGAACACCGTCGCCTTCAGCATTTTTTTCAGCATGAAGTTCTCCCTGTCGGCGCTGCCGTCGGCGCGCCTTTTCGTGTTGACGCCCCGGGACCGATATCTGGTTCCTTCAAGCGCGCCGCCGGTTCCCTCCGGCAGCTGGTGGCAGGAGACTAGACAGGCGGTAAGCTGTTTTCAACCGAGTACTGATTGACCCTAAGTCAATCCTTCCAACCGAAGAAGCAACGGCTAAATTAGAGCGGCTTTTTCAATTGTACGCACCCTCTGGTTGCACCCAGAGTTTTCGCTTTCTGCATGCGCATTTTGGCATGCTGCTATCATGGTTCAGAACCTCATTTCCAGGGCCCGAAAGCGCGCATTCCGAACAGACAATTCGGGAACTTCGGCGGTCGAATTCGCTTTACTGTCGCCGCTCTTTATCCTCTTGCTACTCGGAATGGTTGCATACGGCATCTATTTTGGCGCCGCCAACTCGATCCAGCAGATCGCGGCCGACGCCGCCAGGACGGCCATTGCCGGATTGAACCAGACCGAGCGGCAAACGCTGGTGGCCTCCTTCCTCGCCAACAATGCCGGCGGCTACCCCTTCGTGGACGCCAGCAAACTAACCTACCAGGCCAATGACAGCACAGCCGATGGAAGCCAGTTCGTGGTGTCCATCTCCTACGATGCGCGCAACCTGCCGATCTGGAATCTCTTCCCGGGCATAGCCATGCCGGGGACCACCATCAAGCGCCAGTCAACGATCAGGGTCGGGGGTATCTGAATGCCGCAGCGTCGGGGCAAGGGCATCGGCCGGCTTGTACGATCGATGCTGGGAGACAGGAATGCGAACTTTGCCGTCATGACGGCACTGAGCGCACCAGTCGCGCTGGCGCTGGCCGCGGTGGCTATCGATGAAGCCTCGATCTATACCGAACGCCGCGAGGCCCAGGCGATGGTCGATCTGGCGGCGATAACCGCCGCCTCGAACATCAACAATGTCAACACGGCGGTCGTGACCACGCTCACCGACAACGGCATGCCGGGTGTCGTCGTTCAAGCCTCGGACCAGACCATTTCCCCGGCCGTCGGAAAGACGGTGGTGACGGTCACAAAGGGCCGATATGCCTCATCAACCGCCAATGTCACCCAGCGCTTCCAGGCGGGCGTGACACCTTACAATGCAGTGCGTGTCACGCTGGCGAAAATCCCCGCCCGCTATTTCGCGAGCTCGCTCATCCCCACTCCGGTCATCGGCACCCAAGCCACGGCCAGCATGACGCCGCAGGCCGCGTTCTCGGTCGGGTCGAGACTGCTCAGCGTCAACGGCGGCATCCTCAACGCGCTTCTAAGCGGGCTTCTCGGCGGCAACATTTCACTCAGCGTCATGGACTATAATGGGCTGATCTCGGCCGACGTCAGCGTGCTCTCCTTTGTCAGTGCCTTGGCCACACAACTGAACATCACCGCCGGCACCTATTCGAACGTGCTGGCCTCGAAGGCGACTGTCGGCCAGATCGCCACCGCCATGGCCAACGTTCCTGGTCTCGGCAATACGGCCAAGGTCGCCCTGCAGACCATCGCCACCAGGTCGACGAGCACGGTCAAGATCCCGCTCAGCAGCCTTATCGACCTTGGTTCCGTCGGCAGCCTGGGCCTCGGACAACAGCCGTCTGGCCTTGGGGTCGACGCAAGCGCCATGGGGATGCTGACCGCCGCCGCCGTGCTCGCAAACGGCACCAACCAGGCGGCGGTCGATCTCGGCGCCACCATCCCCGGGCTGCTCTCCACCAAGCTCAACATCGCCATTGGCGAGCCGGCGCAATCCTCGCCCTGGCTGGCGGTCGATGGCATCGGCACCGTCGTGCGGACCGCCCAGACGCGCATCAAACTGACGGCCTCAGTCGGTGTCGGCACGCCGGGCATCGGCGGCGGCGTCAATCTGGTGGCCGTCAATCTGCCGCTCAATGTTGAAGTCGCCTATGCCGAAGCCAAGCTGACCGACATTACCTGTCCAACAGGACCGTCCAGCATCAGCGTTTCCATCGCCGCACACCCGGGTGTTGCCCAGCTGAACCTGGCCAACAGCAACAATCCCTCCGGCTTCGCCGATTTCAGCCAGCCACAGACCTTCACCGATGCGGACATCGCCGATGTGAAGCTGCTGTTGATACAGCTGATCCAGGTGATGGGTTCGGCCGCGACCGCGATCACCAACAACAGCCCGCAGACCCTGACCTTCAACGCGACCGACATCGCCAACAAGACGATCAAGACCGTTTCGACGCGCAACATCTCGCAGTCGCTCACCACGTCGCTGGTCAACAATTTGTCGCTTTCGGTCAAGGCGCTCGGTCTCGGCATCGATCTGACGGCCCTGCTCGGAACGGTCAAACCAGCAGTTGTGGCCCTGCTCAACACCGTAACGGCGCCCGTCGACGACTTGCTCTACAATGTGCTGGCGGCCCTGGGTGTCGGCGTCGGCCAGGCCGACGTGCGTGTCACCGGAGCAACCTGCGGACGGGCAGTGCTCGTCCAGTAGCGCATTTGTGCTCAAACAGCCCGCTTGGCCGAAACCCGGTCTGATCGCCAGTCAGTCCAGCCGGCCAAGGAAGTGACCGAGAGCCGACAGCGAGAGCGCTTCGTCCCCGACAGCAGCTTCGCCATCCAAGACAGCCGCAATTGTTCCGATGCCCCCCGGCAATTCCCAATTCGCCGGCTCCCCGGCGAAATTGAAGACACAGAGCAGCCTCTCGCCGCCACCTTCGCGGATGAAGGCGAGCACATCACCCTCGGCGTCGAGAAAGCGGATCGAACCGCTGACCAGCGCTGGATGACGCCCGCGCAAGGCAAGCGTCGAACGGTAGGCGGACAGCACAGACTGGTCGTTGCCGTTCTGCACATCGGCGGCACGAGCGCGATGGCTGGCCGGTACCGGCAGCCAGGGCCTGCCCGTCGAGAAGCCCGCATTGTCGGCGCCGGCCTCCCAGACCATCGGCGTGCGGCAACCATCCCTGCCCTTCACGCCGGGCCAGAAGCGGATGCCGACCGGATCGCGCAGATCCTCATAGGCTAGCTCCGCCTCTTCCAGGCCAAGCTCCTCGCCCTGATAAAGGCAGATCGAGCCGCGCAGGCAGGCGAGCAGCATGATCGAGAATCTGGCCACCGTGTCGGGATCGCCGTCAGGTGCTGTCCAGCGGCTGACATGGCGCACCACGTCATGGTTGGAGAACGCCCAGCAGACCCAACCGTCGACGACCGCATGTTCGAAAGCCTCGACGCAGCCGCGCACATGTGCCGCCGAAAACTGCGAACCGAGCAGGTCGAAAGTGTAGCACATCTGCAGCTTGTCACCGCCGGAAGTATAGGCGGCCAGCGTCTGCAGCGAGCTGCCCTCGTCGCCGATCTCACCAACCGCGGCACGGCCCTCATACTGGTCCAGCAATGCCCGGAAACGTCTGAGGAAAGCCAGGTTTTCCGGCTGCGTCTTGTCGAACAGATGCTCCTGGTAGAGGTAGGTGTTTGTCTCGCCATTGGTGCCAGCGACACTCGACGCCAAGGGCGGATTGCTGCGTAGCCAGCGGTCGTGGAAATAGTAATTGACGGTGTCGAGCCGGAAACCGTCGACGCCACGCTCCAGCCAGAAGCGAACCGTGTCCAGCAGCGCATCCTGGACCTCGCGATTGTGGAAATTCAGGTCGGGCTGCGAAGCAAGGAAATTGTGCATGTAATACTGCCGGCGGGTCGAATCCCACTCCCAGGCAGGGCCACCGAAGACGGACAGCCAGTTGTTGGGCGCGTTGCCGTCGGGCTTCGCATCGGCCCAGACGTACCAGTCGGCCTTGGGGTTGTCGCGGCTGGCGCGGCTTTCGATGAACCATTCATGCTTGTCGGATGAGTGTGACAGCACCTGGTCGATGACGACCTTCAGGCCCAGCCGGTGCGCTTCGGCGATCAGTGTGTCGAAATCCTCCAGCGAACCGAACATCGGATCGACGTCGCGATAGTCCGACACGTCGTAACCCATGTCGGCCATCGGCGACTTGAAGAAGGGCGACAGCCAAACGGCATCGACGCCAAGCGAGGCGATGTGGGCCAGCCTTGCCGTGATACCCCTGAGATCGCCGCTGCCATCGCCGGTCGTGTCCTGGAAGGAACGCGGATAGACCTGGTAGATGACGCAGCCGCGCCACCACTCGGCCTCCCGCCCCGCCCCCGGGTCGGCCCAAGAGTTGGCATCTTCATCGGCCATCACGAACCCTTCCTGGCGCCGCCCTTTCCGGTCCGGCGCTCGATCATGAAATTGACGCCGCGGCCCGGCATTGGCCGCGCAAGGTCGACCGCCTGCGTTTCGACCGCCGGCTGCCATTGAAACCCTTCCCGCGCGGGCAAGGTGAAGACGCATTGGCGGCGATCACCATTGATGATGACGGCAATGCGGCCGCCGCCCGCATCGCCCAACAGCATGACGAGGCGATGTCGGCCGGGATCGTTCCAGTCCGCCTCCGCAAGCGGCATGCCGGTCTCGGTCAACCAGGCGACGTCGGGGATGCCTGAAGCCTCGGCCGATTGTCCGGTCAGGAAATGCGTGTCCGACAATGCCGGGACGGCGCGGCGGAGTGTGGCCAGCGCCGACACGTAACGCTCCAGCGCCTGGTCGCGGCCCGTCCAATCCAGCCAGGTGATGGCGTTGTCCTGCGCGTAGGCGTTGTTATTGCCCTTCTGGGTACGACCAAATTCGTCGCCGGCGGTCAGCATTATGGTGCCCCGCGAGCCAAATAGCGTGGCAAGCAGCGCGCACTGGTCTTCGAAGCGCGCCTTGCCGATCGCCGCGTTGTCCGTCTCGCCTTCGGCCCCATTGTTCCAAGACAAATTGTCGTTGTGGCCATCACGGTTCTGCTCGCCATTGGCCGCGTTATGCTTACGCTCGTAGGCGACGATGTCGGCCAGCGTCATGCCATCATGCGCGGCGATGAAATTGACCGTGCGGCTAGCCGGCCGGCCGGCCTTGCCAAAAACATCGGATGAGCCGGCAAGCCGGGTCGCCAACGCTCCGACCGCGCCGACATCGCCACGCCAGAAGCGTCTGGCATCGTCGCGATAACGATCGTTCCATTCGAGGAAGCGCGCAGGGAAATTGCCGAGCTGATAGCCGTCCGGACCAATATCCCAGGGTTCGGCGACCAGCACCCGATCGGCAAGAACTGGATCGCCGGCGATAGCCTCGAGCAAGGGCGCGGCGGGATCGAACACGCCATCGACGCGGCCCAGCACCGGTGCCAGATCGAAGCGAAAACCGTCGACGCCGGCATGGCGGACAAAATGGCGAAGCGTGTCGAGCACCATGTCGCGCACCACCGGATGGTCGCACGCGACTGTGTTGCCCGTGCCGGTGTCATTGACCAGCCTGCCATCCGGCTGGTGCCGGTAGTAGGCTTGATTGTCGAGGCCGCGCAACGACAGCGTCGGCCCCAGCCTGTCGCTTTCGCCTGTGTGGTTGAAGACGAGATCGAGAATGGTGCCGATGCCGGCCTGGCGCAGCGTCGCGACGGTTTCGCGCAATTCTGCCAGACCGCCGGGCGCCAGCCGTGGGTCGAGCGCCATGAAGGTGACGGGGTTATAGCCCCAGGCGTTGCTCAGGCCCAGCGGTGGCAGATGCCGCTCGTCGATCGACGCCGTCACCGGCATCAGTTCGACGGCGGATACACCGAGGCGCTTCAGATGCGCGATGATGGCGGGGTGGGCGAGCGCCGCGAGGGTACCACGCTGTTCGTCCGGCACATCCGGGTGGAGCTTCGTGAAGGAGCGGACGTTCAGTTCGTAGATCAGGCCGCCCGGACGAAACAGCGGCGGCGGCACAGGCACTGCCCTGGGCAAGGCCCTTGCCACGGTCTTGGGCATCAACGGCGCGGTGTCCGCGCCCTCGTTGCGCCGCGCGGCGAGCCGCCAGTGATAAGCATAGGGCCGGTCGATTTCCACGGCGTAGGGATCGGTCAGCAGCTTGTCGGGATCGAACCACAGCCCAAGCTCGGGCGCATAGTCGCCGTCGGCACGGAAACCATATAGCGAGCCCGCGGCAAGGCCTGAAACGAAGAGCGCATGCATCCCCTCGCCTTCCGGCTGGAGTTCCGCCCGGTCTAGTTCGCGATTTCCCTGCTCGTCGAAGATCGAGACCCAGAGGCGGCGAGCCGACGCGGACCAGGCGGCAAAGCGGATGCCTTCGGCGGTGACGGTTGCGCCGAGTTGGGTCATGCCAGCGCCTGCCCTTCTCCCCTTATGGGAGAAGGTGGATCGGCCCTCAGCGCCGAGACGGATGAGGGGTGTGTGACGGAACGAGGCGTTGGCAATCTAGATCGAAGAACGCGCCAAGCTGGAGCACCCCTCATCCGACCTCGCTTCGCGAGGCCACCTTCTCCCACAAGGGGAGAAGGGAAAGCCCTCACCGCCACCCTCAAGTAATCACGCTCGGCTTGTTGCGGCCGGTGTGGCTCTTGATCCCGGCAATGTCGTCGGCGGCGGCGATGAGGTCGGCGAGTGCGGCTTGGGTGTCGAGATCGTGCCGCGCCTTGTCCGGCTCGTAGCGCTCGATATAGACGCGCAAGGTAGCACCCGAAGTACCGGTGCCGGAGAGACGGAAGACGACGCGAGAACCGCCTTCGAACAGCACCCTGATGCCCTGGTGCTCGCTGGTCGAGCCGTCGACCGGGTCATGATAGGCGAAGTCGTCGGCCTTGTTGATCTTCAGGCCGCGCACGCTGGTGCCGGGCAGCGAGCCGAGCTTGGCGCGCAGTTCGTCGACCAGCGCGTTGGCGCGGTCGCTCTCGACCTCCTCATAGTCGTGCCGCGAATAGTAGTTGCGTCCGTAGGCCGCCCAGTGCTCGGTGACCACCTGCTTGCAGCTTTCGCCGCGCGCGGCGAGGATGTTGAGCCACAACAGCACCGCCCAAAGGCCGTCCTTCTCGCGGACATGGTTGGAGCCGGTGCCCGCACTTTCCTCGCCACAGATCGTCGCCATGCCGGCATCGAGCAGATTGCCGAAGAATTTCCAGCCTGTCGGGGTCTCATAGATGCCGATGCCGAGTTTTTCAGCGACCCGGTCGGCCGCGCCACTGGTCGGCATCGAGCGGGCGATGCCCTTCAGCCCGTCCTTGTAGCCGGGCGCCAGGCGGGCATTGGCGGCGAGCATCGCCACCGAATCCGACGGAGTGACGAAAATGCCCTTGCCGATGATCAGATTGCGGTCGCCGTCGCCGTCGGAAGCGGCACCAAAATCCGGCGCATCCGCACCCATCATCTCATCATAGAGGTGTTTGGCGTGGACCAGGTTCGGATCCGGATGATGACCGCCGAAATCGGGCAGCGGCTTGAAGTTGCGGCAGGTGCCGTTGGGCGCGCCAAGCCGGTTTTCAAGGATTTCCTTGGCATAGGGACCGGTCACCGCGTGCATGGCGTCGAAGCGCATGCGGAAGCCTGACTTGAACAGTTTGCGCAGCGCGTCGAAATCGAACAGGCTTTCCATCAACTCGGCATAGTCGGCGACCGGATCGATGATCTCGACCGTCATGCCGGCGGCCTTGACCGTGCCGATCGTGTCGATGTCGATCGGATCGATGTCCGATGTCTTGAAGCTCGAAATAGCCTTGGTTTTCTCGAAGATCGCGTCGGTCAACTTTTCCGGCGCCGGGCCGCCATTGCCGGCATTGTACTTGATGCCGAAATCCTCGTGCGGGCCGCCCGGATTATGGCTGGCCGACAGGATGATGCCGCCGAAGGTCTTGTATTTGCGGATGACATGCGAGGCGGCGGGCGTCGACAGGATGCCGCCCTGCCCGACCATCACCTTGCCGAAGCCGTTGGCGGCGGCCATGGCGATCGCCTTCTGGATGACCTCGCGGTTGTAGAAGCGACCGTCGCCGCCGATCACCAGGGTCTTGCCCTTAAACCCGTCGAGCGCGTCGAAGATCGACTGGATGAAATTCTCGGCATAGTGCTCCTGCTGGAACACGGGCACCTTCTTGCGCAGGCCCGACGTGCCGGGCTTCTGGTCGGAGTAGGGTTTGGTGGGGACGGTGCGTATCATGCTTCAGGCAACCCTTTTCGAAAGCAGCAGGCGATAGAGTTCAACGTATTTTTCGGCGCTTCGATCCCACGACACATCGGTCTTCATGCCCTGGCGCTGGATGGTTTCGAAGACCGTGGGGTTGGCGTAGGCTTCGGCCAGGCGGTTTATGGCGTGCAGCATCGCGCCGCCGTTGTTGGGTGCGAACTGGAACCCCGTCGCCACGCCGGCCGCGATCGCGGCTTCATTGGCGTCGATGATGGTGTCGGCGAGGCCGCCGGTGCGGGCAACCACCGGTACGCAGCCGTAGCGCAGGCCGTAGAGCTGCGTCAGTCCGCAGGGTTCGAAGCGTGATGGGATGACGATGGCGTCGCAGCCGCCCTGCATGGTGTGCGACAGCCCCTCATCATAGCCGACGACCACGCCAATGCGGCCACGATGGCGGGCGGCGGCGGCAAGCAATGCGCCTTCCAGGCCGGCATCGCCCGAGCCCAGTATGGCCAAGCGTACGCCGGTCGCGACGACACCGTCGATCACGGTCGCCAATATGTCCATGCCCTTCTGCCAGGTCAGCCGGCTGATGACGCAGACGATGGGGCTGTCGTCGCGGTCGAGGCCGAAGCGATCCTCCACGGCGGCCTTGTTCGGGGCCCGCGCCTTGAGCGTGGCGGCCGTATAGCTGGACACCAGATGCTTGTCTGTCTCCGGATCCCAGATGGCCGTGTCGATGCCATTGACGATGCCGTAGAGATCGCTGGAGCGCATGTTGATCAGTCCGTCGAGACCCATGCCGAACTCCGGCGAGCGGATCTCCTGCGCGTAGGTCGGGCTGACGGTGGTGATCGCCCAGGCGGCCTGCAGGCCGGCCTTGAGGAAGCCGACGCCGCCATAATACTCGACGCCGTCAAGCGCCATCGCGACCGCGGGCAGACCGAGCTCGCCGAAGATGCCGGCGCCGAACTGGCCCTGGAAGGCGAGGTTGTGGACGGTCATCATCGACGGCGTGCCCACCGCCTTGCCGTAGCGCATATAGGCCAGCGTCATCGCCGACTGCCAGTCATGGGCATGGACGATGTCTGGCAGGTAGCCCGAGATGGCGCCGCCGGCGATATCGGCGCCGGCTTGGCTCAGCGCCGCGAAGCGCCGCCAATTGTCCGGCCAGTCCGCGCCCGAAGCATTGCCATAGGGACCACCGGGACGGTCGAACAGATGCGGCGCGTCGAGCACGAAAAGATCGAGCCCGGCAAGCTCGACAGAGTGGACCGAGGCCTTGCCGCCCTGCAGCAACGGATACTGGTAGACGGCCTTCCTTTTCTTGAAGCCTTCCATCACCGCGGGAAAGCCTGGAATGAGCGTGCGCATGGCCACGCCCTTGGCTGCCAGCGCCACGGGCAGCGCACCGGTCACATCGGCCAGTCCGCCGGTCTTGATCAGCGGGAAGATCTCGGGCGTGACCGACAGAACCTGCATGCGTCTATCCGATCCTGTTGTGAGCAATTCCGGACGGGAAACCGTTCTCACACTTTTCCTGGAATTGCTCTAGAGCCCGAGTTTGTTGATCATGTCCTGTGTGACCAGGCAGATGCCTTTTTCCGAAACGCGGAAGCGCTTGGCGTCGAGCACGGGATCCTCGCCGATCACCAACCCTTCCGGTATCCTTACACCGTGGTCAATGACGACGCGTTTCAACCTTGCGTTCCGCCCGACATGAACGTCGGGCAGCATGACGACCTCTTCCAGCGTCGAATAGGAATTGATGCGCGCGCCGGTGAAAATCAGGCTCTTCTTCAGCGTCGCGCCGGAGACGATGCAATCGCCCGAGACCAGGGAGGAAACGGCCGAGCCGCGCCGGCCATCCTCGTCATGGACGAATTTTGCCGGCGGCTTCAACTCGGCATAGGTCCAGATCGGCCAGTCGCGGTCGTAGAGGTCGAGCTCGGGCGTCACGTCGGTCAAGTCGATATTGGCTTCCCAATAGGCGTCGACCGTTCCCACATCGCGCCAGTAGGCTTCGTTCTCCGCGGTCGAGCGTACGCAGGACTTGGTGAAGCGGTGCGCGATCGCCTTACCATGCTCGACGATATAGGGAATGATGTCCTTGCCGAAATCGCGGCTGGAGCCGGGCTCGGCGGCGTCGCGGCGCAGCTGCTCCATCAGGAACTTGGTCTTGAAGACGTAGATGCCCATCGAGGCCAGGGCGAATTCCGGGTTACCCGGAATGCCGGGCGGATCGGCCGGCTTTTCGACGAAGGCGATGATGTTGTCCTTGGCATCGACATGCATGACGCCGAAGCCTGTCGCTTCCATACGCGGCACTTCGAGGCAGCCGACCGTGACGTCGGCATTGGCGTCGACATGCTGGCGCAGCATCATCTCGTAGTCCATCTTGTAGATGTGGTCGCCGGCGAGGATGACCATGTATTCCGGGCCATAGGCCTCGATGATGTCGATGTTCTGGTAGACGGCGTCCGCCGTGCCCTCATACCACTGCGTTTCCGACACACGCTGGCTGGCGGGAAGGATGTCGAAGCTTTCGTTTCGTTCGGGCCTCAGGAAGTTCCAGCCGCGTTGCAGATGGCGGATGAGCGAATGCGCCTTGTACTGGGTGGCGACCCCGAGGCGGCGAATGCCCGAGTTGAGCGCGTTGGAGAGCGCGAAATCGATGATGCGAGTCTTGCCGCCGAAATAGACCGCCGGCTTGGCGCGACGATCGGTCAGTTCCTTGAGGCGGCTGCCGCGGCCGCCGGCCAGTACGTAGGCCATGGCATCACGCGCCAGCGGCTGGATCCGTTTCAAGTCTGCCATTTCCACCCTCCCAAGTTACTCAGTCTCGCCATGTTGTTCCGGCCTTGACGGTTCAGTCGGCAACGAGTTCGAGCATGATCGTCGACAGCGGCGGCAGAAGCATCGTTGCCAAGATGCTCTGGCCTTCCGCCCTTGCCTCGACCATGCCGCCATTGCCCATGCCGGAGCCGCCATATTCGGATGCGTCGGTGTTGATGATCTCGCGCCACTTGCCGGCGTTCGGCAACGGAACGCGATAATTGTCGCGCGGCACCGGCGTGAAGTTGGATATGACAGCCACCGGACTGCCGCCCGGCGCGTTGCGCAGCCAGGCGAAAACCGAATTCTGGCTGTCGTCGACGATCAGCCAGGAAAACCCTTCCGGCTCGCAGTCGCGGCCGTGCAGCGCCGGGCGCGACCGGTAGAGATAGTTGAGATCGCGCACCGTCTGCCAGACGCCGCGATGCGGGCGGAAATCGAGCAGGTTCCAGTCGAGCGCGCGTGCCTCGCTCCATTCGCGGCGCTGCGCGAATTCCTGTCCCATGAACAACAGCTTCTTGCCGGGATAGCCCCACATGAAGCCGTAATAGGCACGCAAGGTCGCGAATTTCTGCCAGTCGTCGCCGGCCATCTTGCCCAGCAGCGTGCCTTTGCCGTGCACAACCTCGTCATGCGAGAGCGGCAGCACGAAATTCTCCGAGAAGGCGTAGGTCAGGCCGAAGGTCAGGTCGTTGTGGTGGTGCTTGCGGAAGATCGGCTCCTTGGAGAAATACTCCAGCGTGTCGTGCATGAAGCCCATGTTCCACTTGAATCCGAAGCCCAGCCCGCCCTCATGCACCGGCGCCGAGACCTTCGGCCATGAGGTGGATTCCTCGGCGATGGTCATGACGCCCGGGTGGTGGCCGTAGACCTCCTTGTTCATCCTTTGCAGGAAAGAGACCGCTTCGAGGTTCTCACGGCCGCCCTTCTCGTTAGGGATCCATTCGCCAGCCTTGCGCGAATAGTCGAGGTAGAGCATCGAGGCGACCGCATCGACGCGCAAACCGTCGACATGGTATTTCTCGGCCCAGAACAGCGCGTTGTTGACCAGGAAAGATACCACCTCGCGGCGACCGAAATTATAGATCGCGGTGTTCCAGTCGGGATGAAAACCCTTGCGCGGGTCGGCATGTTCGTAGAGGGCGGTGCCGTCGAAATGGGCCAGGCCATGCGCGTCGACCGGGAAATGCGCCGGTACCCAGTCGAGGATGACGCCAACGCCGGCGCGGTGCGCCCCGTCGACGAAACGGGCAAAGCCGTCCGGGTCGCCGAAGCGGGCCGACGGCGCGTAGAGGCCGGTCGTCTGATAGCCCCAGGACGGGTCATAGGGATGTTCGGAGATCGGCATGAACTCGATGTGGGTGAAACCGGTTTCGACCACATAGGGGATCAGCCGGTCGGCCAGTTCGTCCCACGACAGGAACGTGCCGTCGTCACCAAGCTGCCAGGACCCGGCGTGGACTTCGTAGATCGAAATGGCTTCGCGCCGGTGGTCGGCATTGCGCCAGAAATTGCGGTGGGCCTCGTCGCCCCACTCATGCCCCGGCGGCACGGCAACGACCGAAGCCGTGGCCGGACGCAGTTCGGATTTGAACGCGAACGGGTCTGCCTTCAGCGGCAGTCTGACGCCATCGGGGCCGATGATCTCGTATTTGTAGGGTCGGCCGGCACCGATGTCGGGCACGAACAATTCCCAGATGCCGGTATCGCGGCGATCGCGCATCGTGTGACGGCGGCCATCCCAGTCGTTGAAATCGCCGACCACCGAGACGCGCCGCGCATTGGGAGCCCAGACGGCGAAATGCACGCCGGTGGCACCCTCGTGCTCGATGACATGCGCGCCAAGCTTGTCGAACAGCCTGAGGTGCGAACCCTCGGCGATATAGTAGTCGTCCATCGGCCCGAGCACCGGGCCGAACGAATAGGGATCGGTCAGCCACCAGTCGCCGCCGGCATTGCGCGCGTGGTAGCGCAGCGGTTGCCGCTTCCTGATCGACAGCTTGCCTTCGAAGAAGCCGGCGTCATCGCGCCTGGACAACTCTCCGGCCTCGATGCCCGTCAGCGTATAGGCGGCGACGGTTTCGGCATGCGGAACGAAGCAGCGGGCAAACAGGCTCTTGCCGATCTCGTGGACGCCAAGGACTGCGAACGGATTCCCGTGCGTGCCGGCGACAATCGCCGCAACATCGCTGGCTGGCGCCAGTCCGTCCGGCCCGCTTGTCGCAGCGGTCGCGCGCGGCTTCCTCATCAGGCAGTGTCCCTCCCAGGGCACCAGGTGTTTGTTTCTGGTGATGTGAGCTGGCATTCAACCCGCATCACCTGGACCACTTTGTTCGTGGCCTCATGCAATCACATCAGACAGGCACGTTCCAGATTTCTTTCGCGTATTGGCGGATCGTTCGATCGGAAGAGAACCAGCCAACGCGCGCGACATTGCGGATCGCCCGGGCGTACCAGTCCGGGCTGTTGCGCCAGACGGCATCGACCTCGCGCTGGGCAGCGGTGTAGGCATCGAAATCGGCGGCGACCATGAACCAGTCGCTGTCGTAGAGGCCGTTGATGAGATCGCGGTAGCGGTCCGGGTCGTCCGGCGAGAAGACGCCGGAGGATACGGCAGCGACCGCCTGCGCCAGCTCGGGGGAACCCTCGATCACGGCGCGCGGGTTGTAGCCATTGTTGCGCCGCTCGGCGACCTCGGCCGTTGTCAGGCCGAAGATGAAGATGTTGTCGTCGCCGACGCATTCCTTGATCTCGACATTGGCGCCGTCGAGCGTGCCGATGGTCAACGCGCCATTGAGCGCGAACTTCATGTTGCCGGTGCCCGACGCCTCCATGCCGGCGGTCGATATCTGCTCGGACAGGTCGGCGGCCGGCATCATGATTTCGGCCAGGCTGACATTGTAATTCGGCACGAACACCAGCTTCAGCAAACCGCGAACGGCCGGGTCGCGATTGATGACCTTGGCGACGTCATTGGCGAGCTTGATGATCAGCTTGGCGTTGTGGTAGCTGGGCGCCGCCTTGCCTCCGAAAAACTTCACGCGGGGCATCCAGTCACGCTCGGGATGCGAGCGGATCTGGTCGTAAAGCGCAACCGCCTCGAGGATGTTGAGAAGCTGGCGCTTGTATTCATGGATGCGCTTGACCTGGATGTCGAACAGCGCCGACGGATCGACCTTGATGCCGAGCCGGTCGGCGACCAGATTGGCCAGCCGCGCCTTGTTCTGCCGCTTGACGCCCGCGAACTTCTCCCGGAACGCGCTGTCATCGGCAAAGCTGTCGAGCCCCTTGATGGCCTCGATGTCGTCCAAGAACCGGTCGCCGATCGCCTCGCGGGCGAGCGAGGTCAGCCCGGGGTTGCACTGGATCAGCCAGCGCCGCGGCGTGATGCCGTTGGTCTTGTTGTTGATGCGGTCGGGATAGAGCTTGTGCAGGTCGGCGAACACCGTTTCCTTCATCAGCTCGGTGTGCAGCGCCGAGACGCCATTGATGGAGTGCGAGCCGACAAAAGCCAGATTGCCCATGCGCACGCGGCGGTCGCCGTTTTCCTGGATCAGCGAGATGCGGCTGATCTGCTCGCCCGAGAACTGGTTGGTGGCGCGGGCCTCCAGAAGCACCTGCGCGTTGATGGCGTAGACGATCTGCATATGGCGCGGCAAAAGCCGTTCGAACAACGGCACCGGCCAGCTTTCCAGCGCCTCGGGAAGGAGCGTGTGGTTGGTGTAGCCGAAGGTGCGCTTGGTGATGTCCCAGGCCAGGTCGAAGTCCATGCCGTGGACATCCATCAGGAGCCGCATCAGCTCCGGCACCGCGATCGCCGGATGGGTGTCGTTCAAGTGGATCGCCGCCTTGTCGGGCAGCGACTTCAGGTCGCCATATTGGCTCAGATGCCGCTGCGCGATGTCCTGCAGCGAGGCGGTGGAGAAGAAATATTCCTGCCGCAGCCTGAGTTCCTGACCGGCGACGTGGGAATCGGCGGGATAGAGCACGCGGGACAAAGCGTCGGCCTTGTTGCTCTCGGCCAACGCGCCGATGTGGTCGCCGGCATTGAACTTGTCGAGCAGGATCGGATCGACCGGCATGCCCGACCACAGCCGCAGCGTGTTGACGCGGTTTGCCCGCCAGCCGACGACAGGCGTGTCGTAGGCAACAGCCAGGACATGCTCGGTCGGCTTCCAGACATGGCGCTCGAGCCGGCCATCCTTTGACGTGATGGACTCCACCGAGCCACCGAAGCCGACCTCGAAGGAGCGTTCGCGCCGTTCGAATTCCCAGGGGTTGCCGTGATCGAGCCAGGTCTCGGGCAGTTCGACCTGCCAGCCGTCATGGATCTCCTGGCGGAACATGCCGTTGGCGTAGCGGATGCCGTAGCCATGCGCGGGAATGTCGACGGTCGCCATGCTTTCCATGAAGCAGGCGGCGAGCCGGCCAAGGCCGCCATTGCCGAGCGCGGCATCGGGCTCGAGCGCCGCGATGAGGTCGAGGTCGACGCCGAGAGACGACAGCGCCTCGCGCATATTGTCCATCAGGCCGAGATTGGAGAAGGCGTCGCGCATCAGGCGGCCGATGAGGAATTCCAGCGACAGGTAATAGACTCGCTTTTCCTGCTGGTCATAGGCCTCTTTGGTTGCCTGCATCCAGTGATCGACGATCCGGTCGCGCACGACCTTGATCGAGGCGGTCAGCCAATCATATTGCGTCGCGACGGTGGTGTCCTTGCCGACCCTGTATTTGAGGGCCATCAAGACTTCCCTTGCGAGCGTCTTCGGATCTGGATTTTCGAGCAGTGGCGGAAGGGTTTCGGATGTCATCGCGCGCGTCATGCTGCCTCTCGTGCGGTTGCAACGATCATACCGGCTTTCACCATTCATCCCAGCCCATGTTACCGCATCGCAGCATACATTCAATCGATTTAGATGAAGCTCCGCCAGCTTACCCTGCGGCAATTTGACGGTCAGGCGGCCAGCGCGGCCTCCGGAGGCGCCTTCGCGCCGGTCATGAAGGCGACCGCATCGGACATCGTATACTGCTTGGGATCGATGACGGCGAGACGACGACCGAGGCGGTGGATGTGGACACGGTCGGCCACCTCGAAGACATGCGGCATGTTGTGCGAGATCAGAACGATGGGCAGGCCGCGCTTCTTGACGTCGAGGATCAGTTCGAGCACCCGGCGGCTCTCCTTGACGCCAAGGGCGGCCGTCGGTTCGTCCATGATCACAACGCGGCTGCCGAAGGCAGCGGCGCGCGCCACCGCGACGCCTTGGCGCTGGCCGCCCGAGAGCGTCTCCACCGCCTGGCCGATGTTCTGGATGGTCATAAGCCCGAGTTCCGTGAGCTTGTCGCGGGCGCGCTTTTCCATCGCCGGACGGTCGAGCATGCGCAGCCATTGGCCGAGAAAGCCGGGTTTGCGGATCTCGCGGCCGAGGAACATGTTGTCGGCGATCGACAGTGCCGGCGAGAGGGCCAGGTTCTGGTAGACGGTTTCGATGCCGGCTTCGCGGGCTTCCATTGGCGACTTGAAGGCAACGGTTTTGCCTTCAAGCCGTATTTCTCCTTCGTCTGGCACGACGGCGCCTGAAATCGCCTTGATGAGCGATGACTTGCCGGCACCGTTGTCGCCGATGACGGCGAGAATTTCGCCGGGGTAGAGGTCGAAGTCGGCATTGTCGAGGGCGGTGACGCGGCCATAGCGCTTGACCAAGCCACGCGCGGTGAGAATGGGCTCCTGGGTCATGACTATGCCGAAACCTTTCTGATCCATTGGTCGACCGCCACGGCGCCGATGATCAACACGCCGGTGAGCAGCACTTTCCATTGCGGATCGGCGCCCAGCATGTTGAGTCCCATCGAGACGACGCCGACGATCATGGCGCCGAACAGCGTGCCCAGGATCGAGCCGCGCCCGCCGAAGAGGGAGATACCGCCGATCACCGTCGCGGTGATCGCCTGCAGATTGTAGTCGGTGACTGCCGCCGACGGCGAGATCGAACCGTTGCGGCCGATGGAAACCCAGGCGGCGAAAGCGGCGATCAGCCCGGCAAGGGTGTAGACAGTGACCAGCACCTTCTTGGTCTGTATGCCTGACAGCTTGGCCGCCTCCTGGTCGTCGCCGACGGCGTAGACATGGCGGCCCCATGCGGTGTGGTTGAGCACGTACCAGAGGAGCAGCACCAGTGCGACCATGGCGATGACGCCGAGCGTCAGCACCGCGGTTCCGACCTTGAAGCTCAGAGCGAACAGATGCAGCAGCGGCGCCTGGGTGTCGACGTCGGTGTCTCGGATCGTCTCGTTGGCCGAATAGATGAAGTTCGTGGCCATGACGATGTTCCAGGTGCCCAGCGTCACGATGAAAGGCGGCAGCTTCATGTAGGCGACCAGCAGCCCGTTGAGCAGCCCGCAGGCAGCACCGGCGGCAAGGCCGATCGCCACCGCGAGCACGCTCGGCAGGCCGTAGCTGACGGCGCAATTGCCCATGATCACGGCTGAAATCACCATGATGACGCCGATCGACAGGTCGATGCCGGCGGTCAGGATGACCAGTGTCTGCGCGGCACCCAGAATACCGACGATGGCAATCTGCTGCAGGATCAGCGTCAACGTGTAGGACGAGAAGAAGCGCCCGCCAATGGTGATGCCGAAGATGATGATCGACAGGACCAGCACGATCAGCGGCACCGC
This sequence comes from Mesorhizobium sp. GW821-FHT07A06, assembly GCF_059419085.1. Taxonomy (NCBI): domain Bacteria; kingdom Pseudomonadati; phylum Pseudomonadota; class Alphaproteobacteria; order Hyphomicrobiales; family Phyllobacteriaceae; genus Mesorhizobium; species Mesorhizobium sp. GW821-FHT07A06. The sequence goes on along the minus strand of NZ_JBWKRC010000001.1, from coordinate 204,537 downwards.
CGCCGGTGTCGAATGCAGGAAATGCTGGATACGCCTGACGGCCGATTTGTGCTCGTCGAACGCAGCAACGCTGGTGTCGCTGCTCGAGAGAACTTTCTCGAATTCCTGAGCCTGAGACATGTTTCCTCCCCGTAGGGTGTCAGCCACGCGCCAACGCCCGTCCACGCCTTTCCGGTCTATCGCCGGGATTGTTCGCGGTCACGCGAGCCATCGTCCACCCGAAGCGGCCGGGGATCAAGCCCCGACCGCTCGAGTTCGGTAATTACCGGTCAGACCGGCATCAGCCCCAGCACTTGGCGAGGCCTTCCTTGGTGTCGATGGATTTCACGCCCTTGGCCGGCTTGTCGGTCACAAGGTTGACGCCGGTGTCGAAGAAATTCTTTCCTTCGGTCGGCTTCGGCTTGGTTCCATCCTTGGCGAAGGCGGCGATCGCCTCGATGCCGAGTGCTGCCATCTGCAGCGGGTACTGTTGCGACGTAGCGCCGATGACACCCTCCGTCACCGACTTCACACCGGGGCAGCCGCCGTCGACCGAGACGATCAGCACCTGCTTTTCAAGCCCGACGGCCTTGAGCGCCTGGTAGGCGCCGACAGCGGCCGGCTCGTTGATGGTGTGGATGACGTTGATGGTGTTGTCCTTCTGCAGAAGGTTCTCCATCGCCTTGCGGCCGCCCTCCTCGTTGCCGTTGGTGACGTCGTGGCCGACGATGCGCGGATCGGTCTCATCGCCGATCTTGTTGGGATCCTTCACATCGATGCCGTAGCCCATCATGAAGCCCTGGTCGCGCAGCACGTCCACCGTCGGCTGCGACGGCGTCAGGTCGAGGAAGCCGATCTTGGCGTCCTTGGCCTTGTCGCCGAGCGTCGCGGCGGCCCAGGCACCGATCAGCTTGCCGGCTTCCAGATTGTCGGTGGCGAAGGTTGCGTCGGCCGCGTCGATCGGGTCGAGCGGCGTGTCGAGCGCGATCACCAGCAGGCCGGCGTCGCGGGCCTTCTTGACGGTCGGCACGATGCCCTTGGTGTCGGAGGCGGTGATCAGGATACCCTTGGCGCCGTCGGCGATGCAGCTTTCGATCGCCGCCACCTGGCTCTCACTGTCGCCGTCGATCTTGCCGGCATAGGTCTTGAGGTCGACGCCAAGCTCCTTGGCCTTCGCCGTGGCACCTTCCTTCATCTTGACGAAGAAGGGGTTGGTGTCGGTCTTGGTGATCAGGCAGGCGCCGACACCGGCCGCGGATGCGGACGAGGCAAGCGCCATCAGACCCAGGGCAGCCGCGGCAAACACGGTCGATTTCAACAGTTTTGTATTGGTCACGATCTTCCTCCCAGTGGAACCATTCCGGATGCCGGCCAACCGGCATCTACGGCGCATCCAACGAATTTCTCCCAGCGTGGACGCCCCTTCAACAGACACCAGACCGAGGGCTCTGTCAATAATTAAATCACTCTTATTTATTATTGACAGCCTTGCGTCCTTCACTCATTCTGGCCCAAAAGCATTGAGGGGAAACGACGGGAGGAACAGGGTGGAAACCGCCACTGCGAGGCACGGTTCGCCCGAAGCGAATGAGAGCCTGATTCACCGCGGCACCAACCAGAGCGGCATGCGCGACCACAACGAGCGGCTGGTGCTCTCGCTGGTGCGTCAGCATGGCAGCCTGGCGAAATCTGATATCGCGCGCATGACCGGACTGTCGGCACAGACGGTTTCGGTCATCATGCGCGAGCTGGAGGAAGAAGGCCTGCTCGTGCGCCAGGCGCCGCTGCGCGGCAAGATCGGCCAGCCCTCGATACCGATGGCGCTCAATCCGGAGGGCGCCTTTTTCATCGGCCTCAAGATCGGCCGCCGTAGCGCTGAACTGGTGCTGATCGATTTCCTCGGGAATGTGCGCTCGATGCTGCAGCACTCCTATCGCTATCCGGCACCGCGCGAGACGGTGGAATTCGTCACCGATGGCATGAAAAAGATGCGCGGCGAACTGACGCCGGCGCAGGACAAGCGCATTGCCGGGCTCGGCATCGCCATGCCGTTCGAATTGTGGAACTGGGCCGATACCGCCGGCGCGCCGCGCGACGTCATGAACGAATGGCGCCGCCGCGACATCAGGGGCGATATCCAGGCGCAATGCGATTTTCCGGTGTATCTGCAAAACGACGCCACGTCGGCCTGCGGCGCGGAACTCGTCTTCGGCCAGGCGGGCGGCGCGCGTGACTTCGTTTATTTCTACATCGGCGCCTTCGCCGGCGGCGGCATCGTGCTCAACGGCCGGCTGTTCGGCGGCCCGACCGGCAATGCCGGCGCGCTAGGCTCCATGCCGGTGCCGGGGCCGGACGGCAAGCCGACCCAGCTGATCGACGTGGCGTCGATCGCCATGCTGGAAAAGGCGCTCAATGCCCGCGGCGTCGAGGCTTCGCATCTGTGGACGTCACCAGAGGACTGGGGCGAGATCGGCTCCGAACTCGACGACTGGATCGCCAGTGCCTCACGGGCGCTTGCCTATGCCATCGTCGCGGCATCCTCGGTCATCGATTTCGAGGCGGCGGTGATCGACGGCTGGATGCCGCGGGCGGTGCGCCGTCGGCTGGTCAACGCCATTATCGCGGCCATCGCGACAATCGACGGCGAAGGCCTGAAACTGCCCGCGGTTCGCGAGGGAACCGTCGGCATCCATGCCCGGGCGCTCGGCGGCGCCAGCCTGCCGCTGTCCGAACGCTTCCTGATCGGTTCGACGACGATTTCCAGGAGCGCCTGAATGCTGATCGGGATCCCGGCGCTGCTCGGTCCGGAACTTCTGGCGACATTGCGCGCCATGGGCCATGGCGACGAGATCGCCCTGGTCGACGGGAACTATCCGGCACAGGAGCAGGCAAAGCGCCTCGTCCGGGCCGACGGTCATCCGCTCATTCCGGTGCTTGACGCGATCCTGAGCGTCCTGCCGGTGGACGACGCGGTGCCGGAAGCGTTGTTCCGCGCATCCGTGAAAGGCGACCCGTCGCGCGCCGATCCAGTCCATCACGAGATAGAGGCGATCTGCGCCAAACGCGCTCCCGGCCGCAAGGTGGTTGCGCTGGCCGGCGCCGACTTCTATGCACGGGTCAAATCGGCGCATGCCATCGTCGCGACAAGCGAGCCACGGCTTTACGCCAACATCATCATCCGCAAGGGCGTGATCTATCCGCCGGAGACGAGGAAACCATGATCCTTTGCTGCGGCGAAGCCCTGATCGACATGCTGCCGCGCACCACGACGCAGGGCGAACCTGCCTTTGCTCCCTATGTCGGCGGCGCGGTGTTCAACACGGCGATCGCGCTTGGGCGGCTCGGCGCGCCGGCCGGCTTCTTTTCGGGCCTGTCGTCGGATCTTTTCGGCGGCCAGTTCAGGGACGCGCTGGGGGCGAGCAAGGTAAGCTCCACCTACGCCCATACCTCGCCCAGGCCGACGACGCTGGCCTTCGTGAAGCTCACCAACGGCCAGGCGACCTATACCTTCTACGACGAGAACACCGCCGGACGCCTGCTTACCATCGATGACCTGCCGGCGCTTGGCAACGAGATCGAGGCCATGCTGTTCGGCGCCATCAGCCTGATCTCGGAGCCCGCCGGCAGTGCCTATGAAGAGTTCATGCGGCGCGAGCATGCGAGCCGTGTCATGATGCTCGATCCCAACATCCGGCCGAACTTCATCCCGGACAAGGCCAAGCACCTCAGGCGCATCCGGGAGATGATGGCGATGGCCGATATCGTGAAACTGTCGGACGAAGACCTCAACTGGTTCGGCGAAGCGGGTTCGCACGAAGATGTCGTGCGAAACTGGCTTGAGCGCGGTCCCAAGCTGATCGTCGTGACCCATGGCAGCGAAGGCGCCGTCGGTTACACCAAGGACCACGCCGTCACCGTGATGCCGGAAAAGGTCGAGGTGGTCGACACGGTCGGTGCGGGCGACACGTTCAACGCCGGCATCCTCGCCTCGCTGCATGAACAGGGCCTGCTGACGAAGGCGTCCATCGGCGGCCTCACGAAAGACGCGATCCGCAAGGCTCTGGCGCTTGGTGCCAAGGCAGCAGCGGTGACCGTATCACGCGCCGGTGCCAATCCACCGTGGCGGCACGAGATCGCCTGAGCAACGTTCAACATAAGTTGAGCCAGTCGATCACTTTATGTTTCGCAGGACCGATCCTGAGGGCTATAAGAGCCGGATCGCGCCCGACGAGGCCCGGATTTCCGGCATCTGGCCAGTATCCGCCGGCAAGCAGTGGTAACAGACCGCGACAGCCGGGCAATCGGCGGCCCCGACTGTGCGCTTTCTCGGCAGGCGCAACTCTGGTACCAGCGGGCCGTTATCTGGCTAAACCGCCTTGTTAAAAAACGTTTTTGAGGCCGACATGCAGTTCATTGATCTTGGCGCGCAGCGCGAACGCATCCGCGACCGGCTGAAAGCCGCGATCGACCATGTTGTCGAGGACGGCCGCTACATCCTCGGCCCCCAGGTCGCGGAATTCGAGAGGAAGCTCGCCGCCTATGTCGGCACCAAGCATGTCGTGGCCTGCGCCAACGGCACCGATGCGCTGCTGCTGCCGCTGTTCGCGGCCGGCATTGGCCCGGGCGATGCGGTCTTCGTGCCGAGCTTCACCTTCGCCGCCACCGCCGAAGTGGTGGCGCTGGCCAAGGCGGAACCCGTCTTCGTCGATGTCGATCCAGCAACCTACAACATCGACATCGCCAGTCTCGAGGCGGCGATTGCCATGATCAAGAAGGAAGGCCGGCTGAAGCCGAAGGCGATCATCCCGGTCGACCTGTTCGGGCTTGCCGCCGACTACGAGGCCATCATGGCCATTGCCGACCGCGAAGGACTGTTGGTGATCGAGGACGCCGCCCAGTCGATGGGCGGATCGCATGACGGCAAGATGTGCGGTGCCTTCGGCCATGTCGGCTCGACCAGCTTCTACCCGGCCAAGCCGCTTGGCTGCTATGGCGACGGCGGCGCGATGTTCACCAACGATGACGCGCTGGCGGACAAGTTGCGTTCCTTCGCCTTCCACGGCAAGGGCGAGACCCAGTACGACAATGTTCGTGTCGGCATCAATTCGCGGCTCGACACGCTGCAGGCGGCGATCCTCATCGAAAAGCTCGCCATCCTCGAAGAGGAGATGGTCGCGCGCCAGGTGGTGGCAAATCGCTATGCCGAAGGGCTCGGCGACATCGTCACGGCCGCCCGCAATCTCGATGGCAGCCGTTCCGCCTGGGCCCAATACGCGATCGAGACGCCCAAGCGCGACGGTCTGAAGGCGCATCTCGGCGAGAAGGGCATTCCGTCCGTCATCTACTACGTCAAGCCGCTGCATGCCCAGGTCGCCTATCGCGACTACCCGCGCACGCCGACCGGCCTTGCCGTTTCGGAGGACCTGCCGAAGCGCATCCTGTGCCTGCCGATGCACCCCTATCTCAGTGAAGCCGACCAGGACCGGATCATCGAGACGATCCGTAACTATATCGGCTCGAACTCGGCGCAGGCCGCGGCCGAGTAATCGTCGCAAGCATCAGGTTCCGACGCGCATCGCTCGCGGTACCGACGGTCGATTACTCGCAGGCCCCCGCTCGGCATAACTATTCGCGCAATGGCGCGATGCCGACCTTGATCCGATCATCCGCTCTCGGCCGGATGATCGAATGGCTGTGCAGTATGCAAAGGCTCGCCGTGAAGACCAAAGCTCCCAAAACCCATGACAGCCAGATCCGATGGTCGACCGACAACTCGACAACGGCTATGATCAGGCAGCTGCCGGACATGAAATGGGATGGGCCTCTCAGACGACCAATCACCCTCATGATCGCGGCCAGCACCAAAGCATAAGCGGTGATACCGACTACTCCCAGTTCGTACCACAAATCGAATACGACATTATGCGCGCTTGGGAGATCCGTTAGCGCGTAGTATGTGGGGTTCACGACAACGCCGACCGCGTTTCTCATAGTGTTCGCGCCATGGCCAAGAATCGGCTTTTCCGCAATATGGGGTGAAATCATCTGCCAGAGATCAAGCCGCGCGGCAAAGGTTCCAGGGTGGAAAGCCAACAATCCCTTCGTTTCGAGCAAGGTGAACAGCGAGGAGACAACGAACGGCGCAATTAAGGCGAAAACTATATACGCAGCAAAGAAGACGACGAAAGCGCGTTGGCGGAATCTCGCCGGAATGGCGAAAATCACCGCCACGAGGATTATTGCCACATCGACACCTGTCGATTGACCGTACAGCAAGGTCAGCACGGCAAAGACAGCAGCAAGCCCCTTCCAAAGCAGCACCGGTTGGGAAAGGAGTATGGCTGCAAAAAACGCTCCGTAGACCGTAATCTTATGGAGCGTGAAAACATTTCCCACAAATCGTGGATTCTCGGTGCAAAACGCAAAATACAATTCTCGACCCGTCACGGCCAATACGCCGACCAGCAAGCCTGCCAATGACGCTTTCACCAGCCGGCCACGTTGCGCGTTTGGAAGCGTGAGGATGCACTGAAGCAGCAGGATAGCGGCGATCGAATAGCTGAAAACGTCTCTCGCCGCCGCGAGAGAGCGAGCCCTGTCGACTGACCACAGAACGCTCAAGCAGACAAAGAAAGACAAGGCACCGAGAGCTAGCGCAAGGGTTTTTATTCCCTCGTCAAAGCTTGAGCGCGTGGTCCACAGGGAAAGAACTCCGGCGAGAGCGGCGATGAATGCCAAGGCAGTCGGAGACATTTCTATGATGACGAATAAGACAGGAGAGACGGTATAAACGCCGACCAATATCCGGAAAACTATTTCATCTTTATTTTTGGTATATACTGGAAATCCGCCGAAGATAACGGCACGGCATTTTTTGAAAAAGGACATCGAATTACCGACTCAGCAACTGTCGGCACAGGATAAACTACCGACCGGAATTTTTCACCACGGCGCCCGCAAGCGCTGTTGCCGGCTCCAGCCTGCCGCTGGCGATGAAATGCGGGTTGGCGAAATCCTCGTCGTCGGCCTGGTCGCGTTTGCCGTAGGCCAAGGGCTTGCCGTCCAGCGTGCGTGTCATGCCGCCCGCCGCGCGCAGCACCGCGTCGCCCGCCGCCGTGTCCCATTCCATGGTGCGGCCGAAGCGCGGATAGACATCCGCCTCGGCACTCGCCAGAAGGCAGAATTTCAACGAGGACCCGACCGAGACGATCTCGGCGGCGCCGAGGTCGCGGATGTAGGCTTCGGTTTCCGGCGTGTTGTGGGAGCGGCTGGCAACCACGGCCAACGGCACTGCTGCCGTTCTCACTGAAATTGGCCGGCGCGCGACGATCTGGTAATCACCATCGACTTCGAGGCTCTCCGCCCTGCCCGGCAGGCCGGAAAAGAAACGGCCGGTGCAAGGGGCGAAAACGACGCCGACTTCCGGCACGCCATGGCGCACAAGCGCGATGTTGACGGTGAAGTCGGTGCGGCGATTGACGAATTCCTTGGTACCGTCGAGCGGATCGACGAGGAAGAAGGCGTCGCCAAGATCGGGCGGCATGACACCGGCCGCCGCCTCCTCCTCGGCCACGCAGGGAATCTCGGGAAATGCGCCGCGCAGGCCGGCGAGAATGATCTTCTCGCTTTCGCGATCCGCCTCGGTCACCGGCGAGGAGTCTGATTTGCGGTCAACCGCGCAGCCGGCGTGGAACACACGCATGACCTCGCGTCCGGCCGCCAGGGCCAATTGCTCGAAGATATCGAGCATCGACTTGTCGTCAGATACCGCCGCCGTTGTCATATTGGTCTTCGGCAATGTCACGCTCGTTCAGCCAGTGTTCCAGGGCATCTACCATCTCTTCAGCCGATCTGCCGAGCGTCTTTAGATGGATTTCCGGTTTTTCCGGCGCCTCGTAAGGGGAATCGACACCGGTGAAGTTCTTGATCTCGCCGTTCAGCGCCCGGGCATAGAGGCCCTTCGGATCGCGCCTGGCGCACTCCTCGAAAGGCGTGTCGACAAACACCTCGATGAACTCGCCATCGGCCATCAGTTCGCGCGCCATGCGCCGTTCGGCGCTGAACGGCGAAATGAACGAGACAATGACGATCAGCCCGGCATCGGCCATCAGCTTGGCCACCTCGGCCACGCGGCGGATGTTCTCGACCCGGTCGGCATCGGTGAAGCCGAGATCGCGGTTGAGACCGTGACGGACATTGTCGCCGTCCAGGATATAGGTGTGCCGGCCGGTGGCGAACAGCTTCTTCTCGAACAGATTGGCGATGGTCGACTTGCCGGAGCCCGAAAGCCCGGTGAACCAGAACACGGCGGGCCGCTGGTTCTTCATGTCGGCGCGCACGCGCTTGCCGACATCGAGCGACTGCCAGTGGATGTTTTCGGCACGACGCAGCGAGTGCACGATCATGCCGGCGCCGACGGTGGCGTTCGAGATGCGATCGATCAGGATGAAGGCGCCGGTGGTGCGGTTCTCGGCGAAGGGATCGAAGGCGATCGGCGCCCGCGTCGAGATGTTGCAGATGCCGACTTCGTTCATTTCAAGCGACTTGGCCGCTTCATGCGCGAAGTCGTTGACATTGATACGGTATTTCAGGTCGGTGACGGTAGCGCTGGTCTGGTCGGTTTCGGTACGCAGGATGTAGGACCGGCCCGGCAGCAGCGCATGCTCGTCAAACCAGACGATGTTGGCGGCGAACTGATCGGCAACCTGCGGCCTGGCGGCCGGCGAAACCAGCATGTTGCCTCTGGAGACCTCGACCTCATCGTCAAGAACGAGCGTGATGGCCTGGCCTGCCACCGCCTGTTTGAGATCGCCGCCATGGGCGACGATGCGTTTGACATGCGAGGACTTGCCGGATTTGGCGACCACCACCTCGTCGCCTGGCGCAATGGCGCCGGACGCGATCGTGCCGGCAAAGCCGCGGAAGTCGAGATTGGGGCGGTTGACGTACTGCACCGGAAAACGGAACGGCTGCTCGACAGCCGCCTCTTCGACCGAAACGGTCTCGAGGTGCTCGATCAGCGTCGGGCCGGCATACCATTGCATGTTGTCAGAGCGGACGCTGACATTATCGCCGTAGCGGGCCGACATCGGGATCGGCACGATGGTCTGGAAACCGAGAGCACGCGAGAATTGTCCGTAGTCTTCGACGATCCGGTCGAAAACCGCCTGGTCGAAATCGACGAGATCGATCTTGTTGACAGCCAGCACGATGTGGCGGATGCCGAGCAGCGAAGCGATTATCGAATGGCGCCTTGTCTGGCGCAGCACCCCTTGCCTTGCATCGATCAGCACGATCGCCAGGTCGGCGGTCGAGGCGCCCGTCGCCATGTTTCGGGTATACTGTTCGTGGCCGGGCGTGTCGGCGACGATGAACTTGCGCTTCGGCGTGGCAAAGAAGCGGTAGGCGACGTCGATGGTGATGCCTTGCTCGCGCTCGGCCTCGAGGCCGTCCACCAGCAGCGCGAAATCGATGTCGTCGCCAGTGGTGCCGTGCTTGCGCGAATCGCGCTCGAGCGCGGCGAGCTGGTCCTCGAAGATCTGCTTGGTGTCGGACAACAAGCGTCCGATCAGCGTCGACTTACCGTCATCGACCGAACCGCAGGTCAGGAAGCGCAGCAGCGACTTCTTCTCCTGCGCGGCGAGGTAATCGCGGACGCTATCTGTGGGAGCAAGGCTTTTTGCCATGATATGACGCATGGTCAGAAATACCCCTCGCGCTTCTTCTTTTCCATCGAGCCTGCCTCATCACGGTCGATCAAGCGACCTTGTCGTTCAGAGGTGCGCGCGGTCAGCATCTCGCCAACGATGGCTTCAAGGGTGTCGGCATCGGATTCGATCGCGCCAGTGAGCGGATAGCAGCCCAAGGTGCGGAACCGGACCAGCCGGTTCTCGACCGTCTCGCCGGGACGCAGTTTCATGCGGTCGTCGTCCTTGAGGATCAGCATGCCGTCGCGTTCCACCACCGGCCGTTCCTTGGCGAAATAGAGCGGCACGATCGGGATGTTCTCCTGCAGGATGTACTGCCAGATATCGAGTTCGGTCCAGTTCGACAGCGGGAAGACGCGGATCGATTCGCCCGATGCGATGCGAGTGTTGAATATCTTCCACATTTCGGGGCGCTGGTTCTTCGGATCCCACACATGCTGGGCATTGCGGAACGAAAATATGCGCTCCTTGGCGCGCGACTTCTCCTCGTCGCGGCGGGCGCCGCCAAAGGCGGCATCGAAACCGTATTTGTCGAGCGCCTGGCGCAGCGCCACGGTTTTCATCACATGGGTATGGGTGTTCGAGCCGTGGTCGAACGGATTGATGTTGTCGCGCACGCCGTCTTCGTTGACATGGACCAGCAGGTCGAATCCGAGTTTTTGTGCCATCTGATCGCGAAAAGCGATCATTTCGCGGAATTTCCAGGTGGTGTCGACGTGAAGAAATGGAAATGGCGGCTTGGCGGGATAGAACGCCTTCATCGCCAGATGCATCAGCACGGATGAATCCTTGCCGACCGAATAGAGCATGACCGGCTTGGTGAAGGCGGCCGCAACCTCGCGGAATATGTGGATGGACTCGGCTTCAAGCCGCTGCAGATGCGTAAGCGCTATGGTCATGGACTGTGAGCGTTCTCTCGTGCCTTGACAGAAGACCTTGCGTCAAATCATCGAGCGTTTTGCGCCCGGTTCAAGCTTCGCTTCTGGACAAAGTGTTTTCGTGCGGGCGTTCTAGCAGATCGGCGCACGGCAGAACAATGCAAGACGAGCCAGGCAGCGGTCAGTTCGAGAATGAATTTTCCATGCTTGCGCCAGAACCCGGAAATTTCTGTTCGCAGGGCCTCCAATCGAGAAAAGGCAGGGAAAATATTGCTCGTGAGAATGTGACGGCAAACGCTTCCGGAACCCTTTCCCAATCGACGGCCGCCGGTCGCCGATTTTCGGTGACAAGCAGCCCCGCCGCACTATCGAAAAGACAGCTCAGCCGCTATACAAGCCTCTGGAAGCGGGCAAGATGCATCATGAGGCATGGGCGATTTCGAGGCGAGCACATTCGGTTCCGCTAAACGGGATGTGCCGCATAAAGCTACTCGAGAATAGCGAGCCCGAAACTTGGACCGGCTTTCGTCTGTAAGACAGCAATTCACGCCTTCGCGGATCAATATCTACTTTTCCATCGTTTGCTTCTTTTTTCCCCCGGTTCTGGGGTCGGCGGTCAGCTTTGTGTTCAATGGTGGTGGCCTGTGGTCCATCCTGTTGATCGCATTCAGGAAAAGACGCTTCAATACCGACCCGGCGATGATGATGCTGACGATCGCGATCTATACCTATTGCGCGGCCAATCTCGTGGCCTCCATCGTCAACAACGCGATCGCCAGGGACGCGTCGCACCTGATTCCGCTCGTCACCTTCCTGTTTTTCCCCATCTCCTATTCGACCTGGAGCATTACACGGAAAACAACGCTTGTGCGCATCATCGTGCTGAGCAGCATGGCGGCCTGCTTTGTGGCGCTGTTTCTGGCGGTCTTCCAGCAGTATTGGCTTGGCAAGCGCGCCGAGGGCGGAGCCGGGAACGCAATCGTGTTCGCGGAGGTCCTGTGCCTTGGAGTGATGGTCTGTGTGGCCGGTGCCCTGTCGGGCATCGAGCGAGGCCGGATGGCCCTCGTCTTCGCGGCACTCGGCGGGACGATCGCCATCATCTACTCCCAAACGCGCATCATCTGGCTGGCACTGCTGATCGCCGGCATCGCCGTTCTGCTGATCAACCAGCAGAAACTGAGGGGGAGAAATGCCGTGCGCCTGCTGTTGCTGTTGCTGGCAGTCGGCGCCGTGGTCGCTGCTGTCGGCTTCCAGACCATATCCGGGCGGGTCGAGTTTCTGCGCTCCGACTGGGATGCGCTCGCCACCCATGGCGACCACACGACACCCCTGGGATTGCGGGCCGCTCTATGGGATATCGGCCTCAAGGCGTTTCATGAGATGCCATTGTTCGGCCATGGAGTCGGTGCCACCCAGACCTTGATAAAGCAGGGCTTCCAGGATCAGTTCGGCATGGACGCCGGCTTCAGTCATTTCCACAACGGCTTTCTGACCGCCCTGGTGCAGGCGGGAATACTGGGCGCCGTGGCGCTGGCGGCGATCTTCGTGGTTGCCGCCAGGAATGCCGCCCTGGTGCTGCGCAACAGCACGGATCCCATCGAGCGGTTCGGCGCTACCATGATCGTCATCCTTCTGATCACCTATCTAACCGCAGGGATGACGGGCATCCTGATCGGCCATGACATTCTGGATTCGGTGCTGATGGTGTTCCTGGTGTCGGGAACCTATCTTGCCTCTGGGCGTCAGGCACCGTTGGCAAAGGACCGGGCACTTTCGCCTGCGACGGAAAAACAAATTCTTCCGCCGACGATGGAAGAGCAGGCGCTTCCATCCGCCATCCAATAGCTGTTCCGGGCAAAGGTCATGAAAGTTCTGGTGACGGGCGCGACGGGCTACATCGGCCGTCAGGTGGTTCACCGGCTCCGCGAGGCAGGTGTCGAGCTTCGCCTCGCGTCCCGCCATCCCGAGAGGCTTGGTTCGGGACATGACGCCATGCGCATGCCCGGTTTCGATGCGCCGACCGCCGCCTTCCTGGCGCTTACCAGGGATGTCACGCATGTCGTCCACTGCGCGGGCCTGAACAACGATGAAGGCAACGCCACCGAAGCCGATTTCCGGGCGGCCAATGCGGAATTGAGCGCGCGGCTGGCACAGGCCGCCGCCGAGCAAGCAAGCGGACGCTTCATCCAGTTCTCCTCGATCCGGGCCGTGATCGGCGCGCGCGTCAGCGCAACGATCAACGAAGACACGATCCCCGATCCGCAATGCGCCTATGGGCGCTCGAAGCGCGAAGCCGAAATCAGGGTGCTGGACGCCTATGCGTCGCATGGCCGTTCCGACGGCACCGTATTGCGGCTGCCTCCAGTCTATGGAAGCGGCATGAAGGGAAACCTGGCAACGCTGATGCGCCTGGCCGACACGGCCCTGCCGCTGCCGACCGGTGCCCTGACGGCAACCCGCTCCCTGCTGTCATCGCAATCAGCGCCGGGAGCGATATGTCATCTGCTCGGCCGTTCGGGATCGCTACGCCCGATCTACATTGCCAGCGATGTGCCGCCGGTTTCGATCGCTGACATTGTGGGCGCCTTTCGCAGCGGTTTTGGACGGCCGAGGCGCCTGATGACCGTGCCGGCCGCGCCGTTGCGGGCATCCGCGATCCTCTTGGGCAAGCGGATATTCTGGGACAGCATGACCGCGACGCAGATATGCGACCCTGCCCTGCTCGTATCCGAGGGCTGGCTGCCGGAAACCGGCACGCTGGAACGACTGGTCGAGATGACGCGGTTCGCAAACGCTCAATCGCCTCCGTTGCGATAGAGCGTTCCAAACAGGATACGAAGGTCAAGCCAGAATGACGCCGCCCTGAGATAGGCGGCATCCGTTTCGGCCAGGAGGCGCGGGTTCGACATGTCGATGCCCCTGATCTGGGCCATGCCCGTTATGCCTGGAAGTGCTGTCAAAACCCCCAGCCGCCTGCGGTACTCGATCAATTCCGTCTGTGTCGGCAGGCAGGGACGCGGCCCGACCAGGCTCATCTCGCCTTTCAGGACATTCCAGAATTGCGGCAGTTCATCGAGCTTGAACTTCCGCAAGGTCCTTCCGACAGCAGTCACGGCATTCGCCGGCGCTTCATGCGAGGGCAAGGACGGCGTCCCCTGCACCATAGTCCTCAACTTGTGGCAGCGAAACAACGCGCCGTCACGACCGACCCGTGTCTGGGAAAAAATTGCTGGACCGGGTGACGATGCCCGCACGGCAAGCACGGCGAGCAATAGAACAGGAGATGTGGCCACCAGCAGCAGGGTCGCGCCGGCAAGATCGAAGATTTTCTTGGCTGCCTTCATGAATGGTCGATCGTGCTCCCTGCCAAAAGCCCCGCGGGACAACACCGCTGATGAAGCCGTCATCCGGTCGACCTAGCACGTGGTCGCCTCTCGACCAAGCGCACCGCGCGGCCATTCAGGTTCAGGACATTTGGGGGTGCCGTTTGGTCCCGGCAAAAAGCTGGTGGACATAGCTTTTGCGTTAGCGCCGACCAGATCTCAAGATTCAAAGATCGCCCGGCAACAGATTAAGTCGCCTGCCCAGCCGTTTTCGGGATTGCCCGCTGGTCCGTGCTCCCCCGCGCCTTCTTGGCGCGGTCGAGACCCGCCAGCACGGCGAGCGAAGCGGCCTTGCCCTGGTTCTTCACCGATTGCTGAAGCGCGGCAAGTGCGACCTGGACGTCCGACCACTCCACAACGTCCGTGCTCAAGCCAAAAATCTTCGAAATGCCGAGTTCGACGAGTTCCTCGTCTTCACCATGCAGCGTTTCATGGAGCTTCTCGCCAGGCCTGATGCCGGTAAAGCGGATTGGGATGTCCGTGTACGGGCTCTTTCCCGACATGCGGATCATCGTTTCGGCAACTTCGAGGATCGGCACCGGCTTGCCCATGTCGAGCATGTAGACGGCATAATCTTCGCCGCTTGGCCGCGATGCGGCATCGGCCGCCGACATGATGACGAGATCGACGGCTTCGGCCACTGTCATGAAGTAGCGCGTCATACGCCGGTCGGTGATCGTGACGGGTCCGCCGGCCTCGATCTGCGACTGGAATATGGTCGCCACGGAACCGTTGCTGCCAAAGACGTTGCCGAAACGGACGGCGATGAACTTGGTGGCGGGGCGGCGCCCACCAGGATCGCTCGGGGGTGTCCCATGCAAGGCGCTGACGATCTGTTCGGCAGCCCGCTTCGTTATGCCAAGCACGGACGACGGATCCACGGCCTTGTCGCTCGACACCAGGACAAACTGCGCCACTCCGCATCTGGCGGCAACCTCTGCGCAGACGAGTGTACCGAAAACATTGGTCTGGATGGCCGAGTCCCAATTCTCCTCGAGCAGCGGAACGTGCTTCAGCGCCGCCGCATGGAAGATGATATCCGGTTTGAATTCCGAGACGACGCGCGTTATCTGGCGCCGATCGGCGACATCGGCGATGCGGACCTTGAGGCGGTCATGGTGCTGCTCGTCAATATATTGGCTCAACTGGAAGATGCCGAACTCGGAATTGTCGGCAACCAGGACCGCGTCGGCCCCAAGCTCCAGCGACCGTTTGACGAGGGTTCGACCGATGGAACCGGCACCACCCGTCACCAGAACACGCTTACCACCGACGAAGGCGCTGATGCGTTTGACATCGGACGGCACCGTCGAGCGACGCAGGATCGTTTCCATCTCGACAGCGTCGAGAACGAGCTTTCCCTCCTGCCCCAGTTGCGAAAGCCCCGAGAACTGCACGACCGCTATGTCGCCATGCCGGGCGACCCGAACGAGTTCGGAATACTCTTCGATCTCATGCTCGGCACCGCTGCCGAAAATAAGCAGGTCGAGACTTGCCGTCCCCTTTGCGTATTCCTCCAGCGCCTCGACCAAGCGGGGGCGAATGGCCACGACGGGCACGCCCTGGATACGGGTACCCTCGGGAGCCCCGTTTTCGATCGCCAAGATTCCGACGATGGAATACTCCGCCGGCTGGGCTGTGCGGGTGAAACGGATGATTACGTCGGCCTCGCTCAACTTGCCGACGAACATCGCCCGCTTGATCGAGGTCTTGCCGGTGCCGCGGCTCAAGATGCGCCAACTCGCACCGTCGCGAAGGAACCGATAGAAAATCCGGGGCGCGGAGATGATGGTGAAAGAAACCAGGAAAAAGACAATAAACTGGCGCTCGTTAAGGCCCGCCACAGGCTGAAAGGAACGGACAACGAGCGAAACGCAATAAAGCGTGACAGTCAAAATTGCGCAACTCTTCAAGATATTGAAGAAATCCGGCGTCGAGGCGAAACGCCACACGGTGTTGTAAAGGCCGCAATATCTAAACAGCAGGTGGCTGAGAACAATGATGCTCGCCCAGCAAGCAAAACCCGCTGAGGAAAAGGCTTCGAACGACAGTCTCGATTGCGATAACGTCAGGCTGAGCGCCACCGCGATCAGGACCATCACGATATCCAGAACCATGATGATAGCGCGACGCACCTTCGGTCGAAGTCCGGATACGGCTTCTATATGGGATGTCATCAGGCAGTACTGAACTCCGGGCGTGAGAACTTCAACACTAGTACGGAGCCAGATCGAATACCATTCGTCACCGGCCACCTGTTATTAGCGCCAAATCCTCGGCCCCCGCCTTCTCTATCGCATAGCGTGGACTTGAGGCCATCGCCAGAGATTTTTTCACAGGCGGTTTGATTAGGACCGCGCATATCGATCAGGACCGTTTGCAACAGCAAGTGCAAAAGTAGCTCCCGCTTATACAAATCACGTGGCTCCCGGACCGATACGCACCAAGTGTCGTCTAAATCATTGCCAACGCACTATTTTGAAGATCACAAGGGAAACGCTGGACTGCTGGCCAAGCGATTTTCGGTTGACAGAGGAGCCTACTGCAATATGACGGCCTTTCCTTCACCAGCCAAAGCGAAGTGATGAAATTTGGATCGAGTGGCCTTCGAGGCCTGGCTTCGGAACTGGTCGGGAAGCCGAGTGGACTTTATACCGAGGCTTTCGCCTGGCGCCTGGCCGCCGGCGGGTGCCAGCCGAAAGCCAGGGTCCTGGTAGGCCGCGACCTACGCGACAGCAGTCCCACCATTGCCGCCAACTGCATGGCGGCACTGGCGGCAAGCGGACTTCAACCGATCGATTGCGGCGCCATTCCGACACCGGCCTTGGCGCTCTATGGCCTGCAGCATGGCATGGCGGCGCTCATGGTGACGGGTTCGCATATTCCCGCCGACCGCAACGGCATCAAATTCTACAGCCCGCATGGCGAGATCAGCAAAGCCGATGAAGCCGCCATCGCACAGTATGCCGCTGAAAAGTCGGATTCCTATCGCTCGCCGCCGTCTGCAGAAACCGCATTTCCGACACACCATGATGAGGCGATGGCCGCCTATCGCGCACGCGCCGAGGATATATTGAAGCCCGGCTCCCTTTCGGGGTTGAGGATCGGCGTCTATCAGCACAGCTCGGTCGCGGCGGATCTCCTGGTCGAGATTCTCCGATCCTTCGGCGCCTGCGTGACGCCTGTCGGGAAATCCGACACTTTCGTGCCCGTTGACACAGAAGCTGTGAGCCCCGCCACAATTGCAAAGTTCAGGGCTTGGACGCGAGAATTCAAACTCGATGCCATCGTGT
Organism: Mesorhizobium sp. GW821-FHT07A06; assembly: GCF_059419085.1. Classification (NCBI taxonomy): domain Bacteria; kingdom Pseudomonadati; phylum Pseudomonadota; class Alphaproteobacteria; order Hyphomicrobiales; family Phyllobacteriaceae; genus Mesorhizobium; species Mesorhizobium sp. GW821-FHT07A06. The sequence goes on along the minus strand of NZ_JBWKRC010000001.1, from coordinate 187,297 downwards.
CGACGGATGCCGATGCCGATCGTCCACTCGTCACCGACGAGAACGGCGATCTGTTTCGCGGCGACCTGATTGGCCTCGCCGTAGCCTTGTATTTGCGGGCAGATGTTGTCGTGACGCCGGTAACGTCCAATTCAGGCATTTCGAAAACCTTCGGTTTTGAGGTGCTGAGGACGAAGGTCGGGTCTCCGTTCGTCATCGAAGCCATGGAAGCTTCATACCGCACCGGCGGCATCGTCCTTGGCTTTGAGGCCAATGGCGGCGTGCTCCTTGGGTCGGACTGCTCGCTGCACGGGAGAACATTGACGGCACTGCCGACGCGAGATGCGATGCTCCCGATCCTTGCCGTCCTTGGCACGGTTGCGTCGACAGGAAAAAAGGTGTCGCATCTGCGCGAACTCTGGAAGCTCCCGGTGTGCGCGAGCGAGCGCCTTGAGAACTTCCCGGTGGAAAGTTCGAGCGGCCTGATGCTTCGGCTCGCCGACCGGGAACAATTGCAGCGATTTCTGGCCCCTTTCGGGACTGTCGCCGAAGTCGATGAGACCGATGGCCTCAGGACACGAATGGCGAATGGCGAGATCATCCATTTGCGGCCGTCCGGCAACGCGCCGGAACTGCGGTGCTATTCGGAGGCTGCAAACCAGGACAGAGCGGAAGCGATCGTGGCGCTTACGCTTGAAAGGGCGCGGGCAATCACATCCACAGACGAAACAGAGGTCGTTTAATGAAAGTGGTTCCCGTCATCATCAGCGGGGGAGCCGGATCGCGGCTATGGCCTGCCTCGAGGCAATCGCACCCCAAGCCTTTCCTCAAAGTGGCGGACGGACATTCTCTTATTCAGCACACCGTGTTGCGCGCGGCCTCGATCGAGGGCGTCGTGGAACTCGTTGCGGTGACATCAGGGGACCACCTCTTCCTGACCAAGGACGACTTCGACGAACTGGACTCGGTCGTGCTGCCACGCACATTTCTGCTTGAGCCGGAAGGCCGGGATACGGCCGCTGCCGTTGCCGCCGCCACGGTCCACGCCAAGGCGACGCAGGGACCTGACGCAATCCTTTGCGTCTTTCCCGCGGATCACATGATTGGCAATCTGCCTGCGTTTCTGAATGTCATGGGCCGGGCCATCGACTACGCGAAGCTGGGCCGAATCGCGACCCTGGGCATAAACCCAACCAGGCCGGACACCGCATTCGGTTATATCGAGGCCGACGGCGAAAAAGTTGTCCGCTTCGTTGAAAAGCCAGACCTCGAGACCGCTCAAGCCTATCTCGCATCCAAGCGTTTCTTCTGGAACGCCGGCATCTTCTGCTTCAGCGCCCAAACCATGCTCAATGAAATGGCCTTGCATTGTCCCGCGGTCATCGAGGCGGTTTCCAGAAGCTATGAGAACGCCCGTTTCAGCGACGGCGAAGGCTTTGCCAAAATCGAACTCGCGCCCGAGCATTTCGGCTCGGCTCCGCGGATCTCTCTCGACCACGCGGTCATGGAGAAGGCCGGCAATCTTGCCGTGATACCCTGCGACATGGATTGGAACGACATCGGATCCTGGAACGCGATGGCCGAATTGATCGCCCCCGACGAAAACGGAAACAGGATACGCGGCGATATTCACATGATCGGCACCGCAGGCAGCTATATCAGCTCCGACAGGCGGGTCATCGGCACCGTCGGCGTCAACGACCTGATAATCGTCGATTCCCCGGATGCGTTGCTTGTCGCATCCCGCGACCGCGTTCAGGACGTCAAAAAGCTGTTCGAGGGTCTCAAGGCTTCCGGACATGGGGCGCATCTCCTTCACAGCACGGTACACCGACCCTGGGGTACCTATACGGTTCTGGAGGAAGGCGAGCGATTCAAGATCAAACGCATCGAGGTGAAGCCTGGCAGGCGTTTGAGCCTGCAAATGCATTACCATCGTTCGGAGCACTGGGTCGTGGTCAGCGGCTCCGCGAAAATCGTCAATGGCGACCAGGAATTGTTCCTGGCAACAAACGAATCAACCTACATCCCCTGCGGCCATAAGCATCGGCTGGAAAACCCCGGTAGAATTGACCTGGTGATCATTGAAGTGCAAAGCGGCGATTATCTCGGCGAAGATGATATCGTGCGCTTCGATGACGTATATGGTCGCGCCTGACAATCCCCCGGCTCGCGATGCTTGGCGAGCAACCACCAGATACAATCGAGAGCATTGATGACAAAGAAAGCTTTGATCACCGGCATCACCGGGCAGGATGGCGCATATTTGGCGCAGTTGCTGCTGTCCAAGGGATACGAGGTCCACGGACTGGCGCGGCGATCGAGCACGGCTGACGTCAATACAACGCGCCTGAAATGGCTTGGCATCGAAAACGATGTCCGGATCGTTGATGGCAACCTGACGGATTTGTCCGGCCTGGCTCGAACCATGCGCGATGTTAAGCCCGACGAGGTTTACAATCTTGCCGCCCAATCCTTCGTCAAATCATCTTGGCAGCAGCCGATCCTGACGGGCAATGTCACCGGCATAGGCGTGACCAATGTGCTCGAGGCACTTCGCCTCGAATCGCCCGAAGCCCGTTTCTACCAGGCGTCGTCCTCGGAAATGTACGGTCTTATCCAGGAGCCCATGCAGTCGGAGACAACTCCTTTCCATCCGCGTTCGCCTTACGCGGTCGCTAAGCTCTATGGCCACTGGATTACCATCAATTATCGCGAAAGCTTCGGCCTGCATGCCTCGAGCGGCATCCTGTTCAATCATGAATCTCCGCTTCGCGGCATTGAGTTCGTCACCCGAAAAGTCACGGACGCGGTGGCGCGCATCAAGAAAGGCCTGGCAAAGGAGTTGCGGCTCGGCAACATCGATGCCAAGCGCGATTGGGGTCACTCCAAGGATTATGTCCGTGCCATGTGGCTTATGGTGCAACAGGACCAGCCGGACGACTACGTCGTCGCGACAGGCAGGACGACGACCGTGCGCGACATGTGCCGAATCGCGTTCGAACATGTCGGGCTCAAGATCGACGATCACCTGGTGATCGATCTGGACCTGTTCAGACCGGCCGAGGTCGAAATTCTGCTCGGAAACCCTGCGAAAGCAAAGCAGAAGCTGGGATGGGAGGCGACGATCTCGCTGGAAGACATGATCCGTGAAATGGTGGACGCCGATCTCGAACGTCACGCCGGTACCGCCAAGCGCTGAGTTGAGCGGAGAACCCTTTTTGCGTTATGGTCGATAGGTTGACGCATCGCATCCTGATAACCGGGGCAACAGGGTTTGTCGGCACGGCACTGTTGCGGCTGCTGGAGCGGGAACACGCTGACTGCAAGGTGTTCCCGCTTGGCCATGGCGCGGGCCAACGAAACGCGATCGACCTGCAGGACCGAAAGGGGCTCGACGAGGCCATCCGCGAGGTGCAGCCCACCGCGCTCATCCATCTGGCCGCGGTCGCCGCTCCTTCCGATGCACGCAACGCGCCACGGCATGCCTGGAACGTCAATTTCAACGGAACGATGAACCTCGCCCAATCCATGCTGCACAACGCGCCGGACGCCCGGTTCGTCTATGTGGGTAGTTCCGAAGCGTATGGCGCTTCCTTCCTGAGCGCGGCAGGTCCGGTGACGGAAGACGTGCCGCTTCGGCCGATGACGGTCTACGGCGCCACAAAGGCGGCCGCGGACCTGATGGTCGGGCAAATGGCATATGAAGGTCTGCGCGCCGTGCGCTTTCGTCCCTTCAACCACACCGGCCCCGGCCAGTCCGATGCCTATGTGGTTTCCGCCTTCGCACGCCAGGTCGCCGAGATCGTGTCCGGCAAGAGCGAGCCGGTCATTCATGTCGGGAATCTCCAGGCGGAGCGTGACTTCCTTGATGTTCGCGACGTGGTGCGCGCGTATGCCAGTTCCGCAGTGCTGAATCTGGATGCCGCACCCGACCAAGTCTACAACATCGCATCGGGACAACCCCGGAAAATCCGTGATATCCTGGATACGCTTGTTGCGCAGTCGGGCATCGACATCGAAGTACATGCCGACCCTGAAAAACTGCGCCCGAACGAGATTCCCACCGCATCAGGTGATGCTTCAAAGGCACGCGCCGAGTTGAATTGGCGGCCTTTGGTGCCATTCGAGCAGACAATAGCCGACGTTTTCGGGTATTGGCACCGGCTATGCAACGCTCGATGACGACATCACCGCAGCGCGCCAAAGGTTGAGCACATGTTTCGAAGCCTGTGGCAGTACCGCCATTTCATCATTTCCTCCATCAGGGGCGACCTGAAAGGGCGTTTCGTGCGGTCGCGTCTGGGCGGCCTGTGGTTCATCCTTCATCCGCTTGCGCAGGCGCTCATCTTCTCGATCGTCCTTTCTGAAGTTCTCAAGGCAAGGCTCCCGGACACGGACAGCCCCGCGGCCTATCCGATCTATCTCCTGTCCGGCATGGCGGCCTGGACGCTGTTCAGCGAGATTCTGACACGCAGCATGACCGTCTTCATCGAGCAGGCACCCGTGATGAAGAAGATCGCCTTTCCGCGCTTGTGCCTGCCCGTCATCGTGGGGGGCACGGCGCTCATCAACCATCTGCTGCTGCTCATCGCCCTGTTTGTCATCTTCATCTTCCTCGGCCATATTCCGGGCCGCGCCCTGGTCTTGCTGCCGATCGGGATCATCCTGATTGCAGCGATCGGCTTCGGCCTTGGCGTGATCCTCGGCGTGATGAACGTGTTCATTCGCGATGTGGCGCAAGTCATGATGATCGTGCTGCAGCTCTGGTACTGGCTGACGCCGATCGTCTATCCCGCCAATGTTCTGCCCGAAAAATATGCTTTTCTGATCGGCCTCAATCCGATCGCACCGCTGGTGGCGCTTTATCAGGACGCGTTGTTGTTCAACCGCTGGCCGAACCCTGAAAGCCTGATCGTGCCGGCGGCACTTGGAATTGTGAGCATGGCTTTCGCAATGATCTTCTTTCGGCGCGCAAGCCCCGAACTCGTCGACGTGTTGTAGCCATGACCGTGCTTTCCGTCAGCCATCTGTCGAAACGCTATGCGAGCTACGCAAGCAATCTGGAAAGGTTTGCCGGCTGGTTCGGCGCGCCCGTCAAGCCCACGGAGGAATTCTGGCCGGTAAGGGACATCTCGTTCTCCCTGGCGGCCGGCGAGGCACTGGGCCTCATCGGCCAGAATGGTGCGGGCAAGAGCACGCTTCTGAAGCTGATCACCGGCACCGTTCGGCCTACCGAGGGCACGGCAAGCGTTGGCGGCCGCATCAGCGCCATCCTCGAACTCGGGCTCGGCTTCAACCCCGAATTCACCGGACGCCAGAACGCCTACCATGCCGGCGGACTGATGGGACTGTCGCAAACGCGGCTTGCCGCACTGATGCCGCATATCGAGGACTTTGCCGAGATCGGCGACTTCTTCGATCAGCCGCTGCGAACCTATTCGAGCGGCATGCAGGCGCGGCTGGCCTTCGCGCTCGCCACCGCCGAACGGCCCGAGGTGCTGATCGTCGACGAAGTGCTTTCGGTGGGCGACAGCTATTTCCAGCACAAGAGCTTCGACCGGATACGCAGTTTCAGGGCCGCCGGCACGTCGATCATTCTGGTCACTCACGGTATGGGGGACGTCAGATCCTTGTGTGACCGGGTGATTCTGCTGGACAAGGGGCGCGTGCTGAAGGACGGGCCGCCCGACGAAGTGGTCGACTACTACAACGCCCTGATCGCGACCAAGGAGAACGCCAAGCTGACCATCGAGCAACGGCGCGAAAGGGACGATTGGCTTTACAGCAGGAGCGGAACCAAGGCGGCCGCGGTTGAATCCGTCGCGCTGATCGACGGCGAAAACGGGAAGCCGATCAAGACCGCCATCTCAGGACAGAGCGTGACAATTCGAGCCCGGATAGAGGCGAAGGAGGACATTCCGGAACTGGTCATCGGGTTCATGCTGAAAGACCGCGCCGGCCACACAGTTTGGGGAACCAACACCTGGCATACGGGCCAGGTGCTTTCAGGCATCAAGGCCGGAGACAAGGTGGAATGCAACCTGCGTCTTGCCTGCGCGCTTGGCCAGGGTTCATACGGACTTTCCATTTCGCTCCACACCGGAGACGTTCACATCGACAACAATTTCGACTGGATCGAAAACGTCGAGGTTTTCGACGTCATCAATTCAGACCGCCCGTTTTTTGTCGGGACGAGCCGCCTTGAACACGTGTTCGAAATCGTCAGATGAAAAAAACTTTCGATGATCTCTACAAGGCCTTCGAGGATCGCTTTCGCGGCTCGAGGGAACTCGTCAAGGATCGGCTGAAGATCTACCTGCCCTTGTTGGCGCAGGTACCGCGACAGGCCGAGGGACCGACCCTGGCGATCGATCTTGGCTGCGGACGCGGCGAATGGCTCGAGATACTCGCCGAGGCTGGGTTCGATGCCACGGGTGTGGATACCAATGCGCGTATGGCACAGGAGGCCACGGACCATGGCCTCAAGATCGAATTGCAGGACGCGATCGACTATCTCGGCGGCAGGCCGAACAACAGCGTGGCCGTCATTTCGGCTTTCCATATGGTCGAGCACGTACCGACGGATTACCTGATCAGACTATTGGATGAATGCAACAGAGTGCTGACCGATGACGGCCTGCTGATCCTGGAAACACCCAATCCGGAAAATATCTCGGTCGGTACGCATACTTTCCATCTCGACCCAACGCATAAGCGTCCCCTGCCGCCGGATTTGCTGGAATTTCTGGTGGGACAAGCTGAATTCGCGGAGACCGCGATCTTGAGGCTGAATGGCGCCCCGATGATCGACGCCGGACCGATGGAACGCAGCATTCACCTGATGTTCGAGGTGGCGCGCGACTATGCCTGTCTGGCGAGAAAACACCTCGTGGAAGGACCCAATGCACTTGCGGCGTTTGTCGAGAGCGCATCGCAAATGGTGCCCACGGACACAAGGCAGATAAAGCAATGGCTGCGTTCCGCCGATGACGAAGTCGTCGACATATCGGGAGGCGTCAAGGCAATGATGACTTCGACCGCGCTCCAGCTTCAGCAACTGACCGATAATCTGGCTGCCCAGTCCGACATGATGCGAACGGGCAATATCGCGCTGACAAACACCGTGGCTTCTCTCGGCAAACAGCTTAAGGACATCATCAAGGACAGAGCCGTGGCAGCGCGCGATACCGAGATCGAGCGCCTTCGTCACCATCTTGCCGAGGAAGAAATCACGGCGAGAGAACAGTCTTTCCTCAAGGATGCCGTCATAGAGGAGCGTGACGCCGAGATTGCCCGCCTGAGCCAAAGCATGGCGGCGCTGGCCGAACAGGTTGAGCAACTCTCGGCGCTTACGGACGCCTTCAAGAACTCGACCTCGTGGAAACTCGCAGCTCCCATCCGAGCAATGAAATACTTGTACCGCACTGCATTAGAGCGGCCAAAATACAATAGCCGTGACCTCGCCGCCCCCTCCCCCGCGTGGACGCTGGCGCCTGGTGCCAATACCAGGCTTCTGATGCACCATGGCCTGCTGTGGTTGCGGCTGAGGCCGCGCTTGGCCGCTTCCGTACGGCGCGCAGTGCGGCTGGCTCCGCCGATCGAGCGCCGCCTTTTGGCTTTCGCACGCGCCCGAAGCGGATTGATCATCATCGACAAGGATTGGATGCTTGATCCGGACCCTGTCGCGTTCCGGGCCTGGAGCAAGCTTCTCATGACCGGAAAGTCGAAATGACAAATGCCCAGCCATTGAAACTCTGGGTCGACGGTCAGTGCCTGCAAACCCACAGCCGGAAGCGAGGCATCGGCCGCTACGTGCTGGATCTGCTCCAAGCCCTCTCCGGCCAAGATGGCGACATCGAACTGCAGGTATCGCTGAATGCGGCGATGCCCGAGGCAGCCATTGCCGCGCGATCATTGCTCTCGGGCATCGTCCCTCCGGATCGAATTCATGTCTGGCACGGCAAGGTTGAAGGGGGCGAGGCCGATTTCGGTTACACGCCCTGGCGCCGCCGCAGCGAGATTGCCCTCATTCATCACGTCAACCAACTCAACCCGGATGTCGCGTTGTCCGCAAGTCCGTTCGAGGGGGCCGTCGACCCCGCGGTTCCCTATCGAGGTGGCTCTTTGGCGACGGTCAAAACAGCCGCCATCTTCTACGACGCGATCCCATTCAGGTTTCCCGAAAAGTACATGCGCGACACTCGTCAGCGAGAATATTTTCACAGGCGCCTCTCAGGGTATGGTAATTTTGACATCACCTTCACAATCTCTGAGTTTTCTTCTGAAGAATTTACAGAACTTGTCAAAAATTCTAATTATAAATATATCGGAACCGGCATATCGGAAAATTTCGTCGACCTGATCGGCGAAAGCAACGAGATCCATCATAAAGAATACGATTATCTCCTCTATGTTGGTGGCTTCGATTGGAGAAAGAATCTCGATTTAATACCGCAAGCAATCGTCAATCTTTCAGAATCACTCCGCCATAACTTAAAGCTTGTGATTGCCGGGGAAATCACACCCCGGGAGAGGGTCGAGTACTTCAACCTCTGGCAGTCTCATGGCTTGCGACCTGACCAGGTTGTATTCGCGGGCGCCGTCGACGATAGAACGCTGGTGCGTCTGTACAAGGGAGCGCTGGCGCTGATCCAACCCTCTTTCATGGAGGGTTTCGGGTTGACGGCGTTGGAAGCAATGGCCTGCGGAACACCAGCCCTCGCCGCCAGAGCCGGGGCGCTTCCCGAAGTTGTCGGAGACGACGGGCTGCTCTTTGATCCAACGTCCCCGCTGGATCTTGCGGAGAAGATCGATATCGCCGCCGCGGGCAAACTCAACGCGCGCAAGCTGAAAGAACTGGCGCGAGAAAGAATCGACACATTCAGCTGGCGAAGGGTGTCGGATCGTGTCGTTCAGGGTTTGCAAGGGCTGGACAGTCGCGCGGCTCCGCAGCGGCTCGGGCTTGTCGAAGCACTGGATGTCAAGAGAGGCGACGAACAGGACGCTTCGACCTTGATGGCTCTCGCCGAACCGGAGGCTACGCAGCGACGACTTCTGGTAGACGCCACGGCGACACTTCTGGAGGACCATCGGACAGGCATTCAACGCGTCGTTCGGCGCATCTGTGAAAGCATGTTCCCACGCGGATCAAAGGGCGAGAGCAAATACATCTCCTTTTGCGACGACCAATCCGGCTGGTACGCGGCAAGAGAGTGGACGGGACGGCCGCCGACAAAGCATTCATCGAACCGGCTGCGGCCGAACGCCGGCGATACAATCCTGATGCTGGACAGTTCGTGGCCTTTTCATACCCTGCATCCGGCATTTCTGCGCCCGGCTCTCATCAAGGGGGCGGAGGTCGTATCCTGCCTCTACGATACGGTTCCCTTGCGCTCCGCCGCCTTCTGTCATGAAGGCATGCCGCCCCTGTTCAGTGCATGGTTCCAAACCGCGCTCGCCTACTCCACCGGCTTTGTCTGCATTTCCCGGGCAGTCGCCGACGAATTGCTGGATTTGCTGGCGGGCATCCGGTTTCCGCGCCGAATGAAGGTTGGCTACTGGCAACTCGGCGCGGATTTCGCAATGGACGCGTTGCCATCGAAGCCGCGAAGCAGGAGCGTGATGCGACCTCGCTTCCTGATGGTTGGAACGCTGGAGCCGCGCAAGGGCCATCGTGTTGCACTGGATGCATTCGAGGCATTGTGGGCCGACGGATTTGATATCGAACTGGTCATCGTGGGCAGGACCGGTTGGGGCATTTCGCATCTCATCGACCGCATTCAGCGCCATGTGGAATTTGGCAATCGCCTGCATTTGCACGCAAGCGTCGATGACGGACATCTTGGTACCCTTTATAGCGATTGCGACGCCCTGATCGCGGCTTCGTTCGCGGAAGGATTTGGCCTGCCCATCGTCGAGGCGGGCCATTTCGGCAAGCCGGTTCTCGCCAGCGATATTCCAGTATTCCGAGAGGTGGGAAAGGGTGCGGCCGCAGCGCATTTCTTCGAGATGGGATCGTCAGCGGCCCTGGCCGACGCGGTCAAGAGCTTCCTGAAGCGGCCGTTCATATCCAAGCCGAGCAAAGTTTCATGGCCGACATGGTCCGAGAGCGCCGCGCAGCTGGAAAGCGTCGTCGTGGGGCAGAAATGGTACAAGCTCTACGAGCCGAGTTCGCCTAAGCCTTTCGCGCCACTGAACGACCTTGGCGACACGCGGGTCACCGCGTCTCTCGAGGAGGAGCAGCGCGCGCATCGCCTGGAGCTCGTGGAGGGTCCATATGTGACCGATGACGGCGCCGCGTCGAAGATCGTCGTCAATGTGACCAACCTCTCCGATATGGCCTGGTCGAGCCGCGGCCCGGTTGACGCCAATATGGGCGTGGTGCTGAGCTATCATGTGCTCGACGCAGCAGGCCAGCTTCTTCAGTATGACAATGCCCGCACTCACATTCCGTTTGTGCTGATACCAGGCGACACGATCCATCTGGCTGTCAATGTTCCCGTTACCTGGCGTGAGCGCGGCGCCGCCTTCGTCGATATCGAGCTCTTGCAGGAGGGCGTCCGGTGGTTTGGCAGTCCGCTGCGCGTGACGTTGTAGTCGGGTGATTTCGTGAGCTGGCTGAGCAGGAAGCAGAAACGCATGATCGGACGCAGCGATATCATCGCAGGCTACAAGGAACTCCTTGATCGCATGCCTGAGTCGGATGACGTCATTTCCGGGCATCTCACGGCCCACAAGAACGTCGAAGCGTTCCGCGACAGCATCCGACAGTCGCAAGAATATCAAACCAAGAAAAGCCTGTCGGCCGTCAATCCGATCTCAACTGCGCAACCGTCGACCTGGCAATACGGGAAGGCTATTACGCCCAGCAATCTCGATGTCTTTGTAACCTGCTCCGACAAGCTTGGCCCGCCAGGTTCACCGCAAGTCGAGCAGTTCTGGCGCGGCATGCAATATGTTCCCGAGACCAGGGTGAACCAGAAGCTGGACCCATTCGGGGAAGAATATGTCGCACAGCAAATTGCCGTATATCGGGAGATTGCCAGGCGAGACGTCAATCAGCACGCGAACGAGCAAACCGACTTCGCGATGGCGGACCATATCGCCGGCGCCAATCCCTACGCCCATCAGCCGCCGACCGCCGTGGGGATGCATGCCGGGCGTGTCGCGCGTGCCATCCAGTATTCGGGACTGCAAATTGGCGATCGCATTCTCGACATGGGCTGCGGCTGGGGTACGAGTTGCGAATTGATGGCGTTTTGCGGACTTGAGGTGACCGGCCTTGACATCAATCCGCGCTTTGTCGAACTGGTGAACGCCAGGGCAAAGCGGATCGGCCACAAGGTCAATGCCATTCTGGGCAGCTTCGAGAATATTCCCGGCGACGAACTCTACGACGCCGCGCTCTACTATGAGAGCCTCCACCACGCCATAAAGCCGTGGGAGACGCTGTCGCTCGTCAACAGCAGGTTGAAACCAGGCGGAAAACTCATGCTCGCGGGCGAACCGGTGAACGACATCTGGAAACACTGGGGCATTCGCACCGATCCGATTTCAGTCTATTGCATCCGCAAGTTTGGCTGGTTCGAAAGCGGATGGAGCGCCGACTTCATTTCAAAATGCGTGAAGCGGTGCGGTTTCGAAATCGACCATTTCGCCGAGGAAACTGGCGCGATCGGCTGGGTCATGATCGCACGCAAACCGGACTGAACACATCATTGTGCCGAGGAGCCTTTCGTGCCATCTGGATTGGTGATCCAGATAGTAAAGTGATTGCCGCCGCATGTCGAACAGCCTGAAGACTTTTTTGGCGGGAGTTGTCCTATTCCCGCTCGTACTCATCACTAATGGAGCAATTCCCGGGTATATGAGCCCGACGACTGCTCAGGTATTCTGGCTTATGGGCTTCTCTAGGTCATTCGCGAATTTCGGGTCTCTATATGCGCACAATTTTGGATCTCCAGAGCCGGCGGCAATGTCACTTGGGCTGTCGGCAGCGCTTCCCGCCGCCATCTTTCTAAAAATAGGCGCATCGCCAGCCAATGCCTATGCATCGGCGTTCGCCATGTGGCTCGCCGTGGCCTTTACAGGAGCATTCTTGTTCGCCAGATATATCGGCGCTGGGCGGTTGGCAGCGCTGCTCAGTGCCTTGATCTGGTGTACCTTCCCGATTGTTTGGCAGAATAACAGTTTCTCGACGGTGGCGCTCGGGATCGCGCTGCTACCTCTCTATCAACTTACGGCGATGCAGGTCTCGATTGGTCGCCTCTCAGCCTGGCGGTGCCTTGCTTTGGCCGTCGCCACACTCGTCGCTGTGTTCATGGACGGCTATACCTTCATGATGTTCGCATCCGGCAGTGCCTTGATGTTCGGGTGCGCGCTTATAAGCCGTCGCCACGATCTAAAGATAGATCTGCTATACCGCGCCCTCGCCATCATTTTTGCGTTCGGTGCCTCTTACGGGGCTTACGCCCTATATCAAGGAATTCCCACGTTCGCTGCCGAGCCTATCGACGGTTTTCGTGGGTGGGCTGCCAGTCTTGAGTTCTTTTTCGTGCCGACATCAGGCGTGCTGGCAATACCAGATATACTTGGACTCAGCACGGGTCGAAATCCGAGGGACTATTTCGGAGATGAATCCACGTTCATTTCGACGTTCTGCGCCGGCATCATCCTCGTTGCCCTTTACAGTGCATTTGCGATCAAGAAGAGAAGCTACTTTCTATCAGTTTTGACGTTGATAGCGATAGCTGGATTCTATATGGCGCTTGGCCCAACGGTAAAATTTCTAGTCTACCGGCCTGAAGGCTCCAGTCAACTTATGCCTGCTTCCTATGGATGGTTCGAAACCGGAAATGCATGGATCTCAGAGTATTTGCCCGGCTTTAGAATCATGCGAGCCAGCTACCGCTGGACGGCCCTTGGAATCTTCGGATGCTGGGCAATCTTTGTATTGATGCTGGCAAGCGGCAAGCTGTCCATGAACGCTAGGGCGATGTTGATTGCAATCTTACTGATCCTCAACATTCCCAGCCCGATACAGCTGAATTTATACAGACACTTTCTAAACGTTGTCAATGAATGGACTACAGAGGTTGCGTCGTGGCAACCGCACTTTCATGCTGGTGAAACAGTCGCATTTCTCCCCTACGGCAACGACTTTCTTGCCAACTTCATTGCGAGCGAACTGAACATCCGGACCTACAATATCGGGGGAGACAAAAATCTTCTTTCTGCCATGAGCAGTTGGCCAAAAGAAATGACTAACTTTGAACAAGGCCAAATAGCGCCTGATTTTTCAACAAATGTACGGGCGTTTCTTGAGAGCGGCAAAGCCGATGCGGTCGTGCTCTCGTACATAAACCTACTTTGGGCGGCTCATGATTGGCCGGCTTCTGACGAGCGGGAAAAGGAGCTTTCTCCCATCGCCAAAATTCTCGACGGCGAGGACCGATACGAAGCGGATTTTATGAAGCACTATGCCGTCATCCGCCTTGCCCACGGGCTCAATCCAGCTGGCAGTCTATCGGTGTGGAATTCGATGCCTCCAATCGATCTAAGCAAACCAGTAAATTTCGTAAGTGGAGCAATTGACGGAAACTATCTCGTTGGACGCGGATGGTATCTATCCGAACCAATCGGCACATGGTCTCGCGAGAAGCAGGCGTCAATCCTGCTGGACGCGACCGACATTCCAGACGGCGGGAAATTGCGCGTCACATTTTCGGTCTTCGCGCCAGGAAATACTTGCACGAAAGTCGAAATTCTAAGCGGGGCGATCACAATTTTGGACCAAAATTATTGTAGCGTTTCGGGCTGGATCACCACAGAATTTCCGCAAGCTAGTTTGGCAAAGAATGGTCAACTGGACTTTCGTGTTGATCAGTTGCGCTCACCTTCATCATACGGAAGTGCCGACCAGAGAATGCTCGGCGTGCTCCTTCAATCAGTGGCTGTAGTCAGATGAGCGATGCGCATGCGAAGCGCCAATTGTTAGGCACGCCATTCGTAAATTGCCAGATTGTGGCCCGCCATTCGGTGCCGTTGATCAGAGCCTTATACGGGGTGGGCATTGCGCCAGCCTTGGACCCCATCGACTAATATCTGCGGTCTTCCCGCGGTCAATCCGATGATCGCTGGCCTTTCCATCTCGAGTTTCCAGCCTTGGCTCAGGAGAGTGCCCATGATCCGTCCTTCGATCTGGCGTGAGTGCGTGCCTATGACGATGTAGCGGACGAATCTGTTGAGATCGTCGATAGCAGCCTCAATAAAATCTGCTTCGCCACCTTGGATATCGATATGCACGAGATCAACCGGCTCGCCGTCGACGATCTCGGCCAATGGGTAGGCGTCGACCTGCTGATACTGCCCTGACGCTGAAGCTTCCTTGATCTGTGCCGCCGACGCGTCCAAAATCGGCTCCGAGCCCCAGGACGCCCCTGCATTCTCGACTATCGGAAAGAGTGCTGCCCCCTTCTTGGGTGCAGCGACACCATGAATAATGCGGAACTCGTTGCTCGCAAAGCCATTTGCCTCCATCGCCTCGTGGGCATAGGCGACATGCTCACTGTCTCCTTCGATGCCGATGAGTTCCACCGCCAGTCCTTTATTGCGCGCTGCGACACCGGTATTGTTCAACCAACACCCCCAGCCACATCCGAGTTCCACCACCCGGAAACGCCCTGAGGCCAAGTCGACAGCTCTCAATGCGGCAGCCCACTCGGCAATGTCGGCGTGCCAATTGGCGGGGATCGGAATTGGCTCGATGGTGCCGGCCTTGCCGTCAAGGATGCCAGGGAAGAAACGCGGCGAAATTTTCACGCCGAGAAAGTTGGTGACGTGAGACGGATCTGCAGTTAGATTTTGGCGCGCGTGGCGATTGATCGTCTCAATCGCATCGAAACTGCAGTTGTAGTGAAAAAATACGCTATCCGGTTCCAGTTTCCCTGATGTTCGCAGCTGCTCGTTCTGCTGTACAAGGACATCCCGCTCCGCCAAGAGATTTTTGCGATCCTCCCATAGCCTCCTGATCTGCGGTATCTTGAGTGCAGCGGCCTTGAGCGTTTTTGATCGCATCCTGGGGAGCATTGCCTTGTTCAATTTCGTTGACTGGTTATTCCGTGCAGACGACCGACAATCAGTCCGCCGGCAAAAAAGAGAAGATCGCCCAGGACAGTGACCATCCTTCCGATCACCACCGCCAGGAGAATGACGGAGCCAGAACTCAGTCCACCGAGCAGGAAGAGCAACACCGCCTCCCTGACACCAATACCGGCCGGCGCGCCTGGGGTCACCAGCCCGGCAAGCCACGCCAGCACGTAGGCGCCTGCAATCGCCGGATAAAGCGCCGGTCCGACTGAACCGCCGGCAAGGTTATAGGCTCCCGCAAAAACGAGACCGGAAAATGCCAGAAAGGCGAGATAGCAAATAGCAGCCACACCAAAATCCACGCCTCTGTTTGAGGCCAGCCAAAGCGCGCCCGCCACGACCGCAGCGAAACAAACCCAGCCGAGCCAGTCCGGAGTGTCGGCGACAATCAGCGATAACAGAAGCGGCGAAAAGAGAGCTCCGCCAACGATGAGGATGGCGAGTTCATACGCAGTCGATTTGGCCAGCGGCCGATTGCCGATACCCGCCGCCACACCAATGGCTTGCCGCCCGGCGAACTGGAAAATATTGCCGGGGACATATTTCGCGAGTTGCGAGGTTGCATAGGCGCGGATTGCCCAGGAACGAGAGGCCGAAACTCCGAGATGGACCAGGAGACGCCGCCAGCCAACGGCAAGCAGCAGATTCGAGACTCCGTACAGACAGGCCAGCGCGGCAATTGCGACGTATCCGCCGAGACCAATTCGTCGGAAATCGATCTCGCCAGCGTAAC
The DNA here is from genome assembly GCF_059419085.1 of Mesorhizobium sp. GW821-FHT07A06. Taxonomy (NCBI): domain Bacteria; kingdom Pseudomonadati; phylum Pseudomonadota; class Alphaproteobacteria; order Hyphomicrobiales; family Phyllobacteriaceae; genus Mesorhizobium; species Mesorhizobium sp. GW821-FHT07A06. The sequence goes on along the minus strand of NZ_JBWKRC010000001.1, from coordinate 171,435 downwards.
TGTGAAGTCGCATCCCCACGAAAACGAGGCCGGCCAAACCCAGGAAAGCTCCGATGCGGTTGAGCCAAGTCCTCGCGCCCGGGCCGAGCGCCATCGTCAGCGCCTTTTCCTAGGCTTGCAATGCAACATGGTCCAAGGCAATGGCGACAGGACTTCAACCACCTCGAAAAACTGCGAGACGAGCGAGACGAAGCCGCGCTGTGACCAGTGCTGCAGATGACCGGGCGTATTTCCCAAGGCCGAAATGTATTTGCCGCGCGCAAGATTAAGTGCCCGCCAGAGTGGTTCGCGAGGGACACTGAGGATCAGGTCCGATCCTGCAACCCGCTGCAGCGCCTGCAGGGCCTTTTGCGGGTCTTCGAGATGCTCCATCACCTCGCAACAGACGATGAGATCCGCGCTATCGCGTTCCGGCTTCACTTCATAAATGCTGCGGACCGCGAAACGCCCGGGGTCCATGCCGCGTCCACGGGCGTTCTCCCTTGCCATGCCGATAACCTGGGTGGAGAAATCGGTGCCCCGCGCATCGATGGCCTGGCCAAGCCACCGCATGACCCAATAGCCCTCTCCACATCCGACCTCGTGAATGGTAGCGGGGTTCGCCTTTGCCACCAAGCCGGACAAAGCATCGTCGAAGCCGGCGACCATCCGGCGGGCGATAGGATTTCGCGTGCCGTATTTGTCATAGGTGTTGCCTATGACGACGCCGTCCTCTGCCTTTCCGCCAGCTACCTTCATTCGCCCAGCCTGCTTTCCTGCCGCTTCAGCTGTGGTCGCTTGATCTCCCCCTGCGCCGCGCGCTGCGTATATCTGATGTCCTCCAGAAGCTTGCGGTTGGCCGCGATCACGTCGGCCAGGAAAGCAACCAGAAGTGCCTGGAAGCCCATCGACATCAGCACGCCCGCAAGGACCACCGACTGGACGTGACCGCTGCTTGCATCGACCAGATAGAAGTAGAGGAAGCGCAGGCCGAGCAGGAAACCGAGGCCGAAAAGAACGGCCGCGACCGCGCCGAAGAACCGGGCCGGCTGGTAGATGACGAAGATGCGCACGATGGTGAAGATCGAGCGCTTGAGATAAGAAGGGATGCTCTTGACCAGCCGCGACGGTCGCAGATCACCGTTGACACGGATCGGCACCGAAACCACGCGCATGTTCTTGCGGCCGGCCTGGATGATGGTTTCCAGCGTGTAGGTGTAATTGTTGAAGACGACCAGGCGCTGGGCAGCGTTGCGCGAGATCGCGCGAAATCCGCTCGGTGCGTCCTGCACATCCGTGCCGCTGCTGACGCGAACCACCCAGCTGCCGAGCTTCTGCAGCAGCTTCTTCAACGGGGAGAAGTGCTCGATCTCCGATATCGGCCGAGCGCCGATGACCATGTCCGCGCGTCCCTCAAGTACCGGCCTTGTCAGGGCCGGCAAGTCGGCCGCGTTGTACTGGTTGTCCGCATCGGTGTTGACGATGACATCGGCGCCTCGCGCGAGGCAGGCTTCGATGCCGGTCATGAAGGCGTAGGCAAGGCCACGATTGCTGGTATGGCGTATGACGTGGTCGACGCCGTTTTCCTCCGCGACCCTGGCTGTGGCGTCGCTGCTTCCGTCGTCGATGATCAACCATTCGACGCTGTCGAAACCGGCAACGGTCCGCGGCAGATCATTCAGCGCTATCGCGAGGGTCTCGGCTTCGTTATAGCAAGGAATCTGGATAATCAGTTTTGGCAGCGGCTTGCTCTCGAATTTGCGTTCTCCGTGCATCTACCATCATCAGGCAGGGGTGCAAGCGATTTTGCCCGCGCAGTCAGTCTTCCTATTCCAAGCTCCCAAGCCCACGAAATTTACATTAGCGTTTCTTCATAATACTTTTTATCGTGTGATAGGCCCTCGAACATGGCGCTCGGCTCCGCGTCGCGCGTAAATCCTGACACGAATATGACTGTCAGCGACCTGATCCTAACGAGATCGGAATTTTGCCGTTGAACACGTTCAACTTTGCGGCTGCGACCAGCTCTTATTGTTGAGATCAAGCCTGCAGAGGCCGGATATTTGATGGCGCCTGGCATAAGCTGCAATTCTGGCTTCATAGTCCGGACTGTTCGGAGAGGCAAAATCCCAATCCGGCGGGTTGAAGGAAGCGAATCCATTGACGGTCGGTATGCTCAGCATTTGCGCCAGCATTATAGCGGTGACATTATGCTGATACAGATTCTCGATGTGAACGGCGACCGCCGACCCCCGCTCGCCCTGTCCTTTCCACCCCGACACATAGAAAGCCTTGCACGCTTCCGGTGGAATGGGAACGTTCGCAATGCGGGCGTTTTCCGCATCCACGTGGAGGTTGGTATATTGCTCGTTCAATTCGCCAGCCAAAAGAAGGCCGACAAAAATCGTGCCGATCACGGCTGGCATTCTGATTGACGAGAGATAGCTTGCCACAACGAGAAACACCGGCATCGCCAGGAATATCTCATACCCGGCAACGACTCGGAATGCCTTGGCACCTGGCACGGAATGGAAGACATAGAACCAAAGCGAATGACCGCCGATGCTTATCGTGCATATCCAGGTGATGACCGCGGACAGTGCAATCGACTTCAACACGAATTGGCTGGTCTCACTTGTAGCACATCGAACAACCGAGAAGCACCCGGCCAGAAAGAGCGCGATCACAACAACATTGAAGCCGCAGTTGTAATATTCACCCCCAGGCGCATACGTTGGATAAAAGAATTTCAGAGCTTTGTTATAAAAACCGCCGTACAAAAGGTTTTCATTTCCGACCTGCATTACTTCGTAAATCGGGATCGTCTTTATTTGTCCATAGGTACGGACACCAGTCTCAACCGACTTTGGCAAGAACACATAAATGAAGGGAAACATGCATGCCGCCCCTGCCACGACCAATAGGACTACTACAGGCCATTGTCTGGATGCCGCCGACAAAAAACCAAGACTCTTACGGGGCGCCAAGGCACCCATCACGATCAGAGTTGCCAAGAAGAAGAACGCAAAGAACCAAGCCATATAGAAACACGACAGACACCAAGCCCCAAACAACGCACAGGCACTGACACCCCAAATCAGTGCATTCTTGCGGTTAGAGGCATACAGAGCTTCGAAGGTGTTCCAGATGAGCAATGCTTGAGCCGGAGCGAGCGCAACGGTCGCAAATTGTATTCGGGAACTGTGCACTGTCATACCATTCGACAAGGTAAAAAGCGCGCTGGCCAGCAGCGCCCAGCCGAATGATATCTGCTTGAATCGGCGACATAATAAATAGAAAGAGTAGAACCCAACGACTTTAAGAAGAACTCCGCTGAGATACATCGACTGAAACGGGTCGAAGCCAACGAGCCGGAATGGCGCATAAAGAATGGAATTGATGAAAAACGCATCGGTCTGCGCGATGGTTTTTGAGTAAGGGTAAAAGTAGGACGCATCAGCCCAGTTCTGCGCTGTTCGCGTGAATACTCGATACCAATGCTCAAGAATGGCAGCACTGATAACGCCGTCGTACCGATCTCCAGGCAGTACGGAAAACCCATTGAGAATCATGGGACGCTGCAAAACAGCAACGGCGGCGATACCGACGAATGCTACTAAAAAAAACCTCAGCGCTGAAGACGGTATAGAGCGGCGGTAACTCGTAATGTTCTGCAAGCTTAGTATCATTGTTCCATCAGTGGGAAAAAGGGATCACTCGCCACAAGATGGCTGCCTATCATAGCAGGCTCCTCTACGAACGGCATACATACAAAGAAGGCGCCAAATTGGATTGGCCGGTGCTGTAGCATGTAAGGCCGTGGTGGCGCTACGACGGTGTTGAGCAGGCTGTCACTGACCGAGCATCGCGAAATAGAGGATCGGCTAGCCCGACCAGCGCAGGGCCTTCCACGGCGGTAACCCGCGGAATGGGCGAACAGCCGACTATCGATTCCACGACCCGGATGGATATTCCGAGGAAGACAAGGTGCATCCCACGCGGCATGAGGGTTAGCCAATTGGAGACATCAGGGCCGCGAAATCAGAAAAATCCCCAAGAGAATGAGCGGCATACCCAGATAAAAGTATTTGGGAACGCTTTCACCAAACAAGAAGAAACCTGCGCATGGGACGATCACGAAGGCCAGCGCGTTGAACATAAAGGCTACCGAAAGCGGAACGGTTCTGAGCGCCTGCACCCACGCGATAGTGGATAAAAAGTATAGAAATAGGGCTAGAAGTATGAGTGCTATGGGCGTCACATTCTGCTGGGCCACACTCCACCAACCACCCCCTGCGCCTATTTTGAAATTCCTAGCGGCAAACTTGAATATTACCTGCCCGAAAGCTATAACCAAAACAGATGATGAAATCAGAATATAATTTATATTAAACATAGAAATTTCCAGCGTAAATCAGGTTTACATCAGGAACAGGGATCCTCGATGGCCACCAGGTTATTTGACGCTCGGGAAAATGAAAATTCAATATCTCACTCAGATTAAATATACTGTTTATGTGTTCGCGGGCCATGTAATAATCATAGGGCAGACCCGCTCGTTCCGCCTGCTTCCTAGGCCCAAATGCGCGCCCTATTCTCCATGCCCACCCCGGATCGCATGGCAGCAAAACCGAGAGTACCCCCCCTGGTTTCAACACCCTCACCCACTCCTCGATCGCAATATGCGGGAAAGGCACATGTTCCAACACATGGGTCGCTATGAGCCGGTCGAAACTGTCGCTCTCGAACGGCAGAGCGGCACCATCTAGTTTCATAAGCTCAACGCCATGCGGCAGTTTTCGCCCAGAAACGGATTTCAGGACAGTATCGTCGAAATCTGATGCGATGTACCGATCAAAGCTGTGACGCACAAACGGCAGATGGGCGAGAGTACCCGCTCCCACCTCCAATATTTGAGAGAGGTGGACGTCGCTGTTAAATGGCTTCTCGATCAACGAGTGCGTCTCTCGTAAAACATAAGCCGACAATCCGCCTTGATAGTTGGATGTATCGTAATTCGACAGCCATCTTTTGACCATCTCTTCGTAATCTGGAAGAGGAGTATACTTTTTCATTTCGACTCGTCGCCCAATTAATTTTACATCAGTTACGTTTCTTTGCTTTACTATTCACTGCTCCCTGATGCACCAGGGCCTTTCGCGGCAACAACGAGGTCTTCAGCCGCAAGTGCAGTGTCGACCGCGGAACCGACTGGATATCGTAGTTGATGAAAGCAAGCAGGAGCTGGGTCGCAACGATGATCGGCAGCGCTGCAATCATCACGGTGCCGGCGGTGGCCGGCACGGATGTGCCCCATTTCGAAAGGCCGTACACAACGCCAAACAGCAAAAGCGCCAATCCCAACACAAGCTCCAACGACGCGATGCTGAAATTGCGGATGAAGTAGTTATAAAAGATGCGCTTGCCGAAATTCCTCAGATGCGCGAGCGCAAATCGCGGAATTTCGCGATGCGGCTTCATGTTGCTTACCTCGTCGGCGTAGTGTGAGTGCATGGGCACGTCGACGACGCGCGCGGTAAGGACGTTCAGGCGGAAAAGCAGATCCGATTCGAAGAAAAACCGCCTCGATATCTTTTCCAGCGGCAGAAGACCGACCAGGCTGGCGTGGATTGCGAAGAACCCGTTTGTCGGATCGAAACTGTGCCAATATCCGGTCGACATCTTGGCGAGGAAGGAAAGGCCCGCATTACCGATCAGCCTGCCTAAAGGCATGGAAGCCACCCCTTCCGGATCGAAAAAGCGGTTGCCCTTCGCATAATCCGCCTCACCGATGAGAATGACGCCGACGAAGCTCGGAATGAGAGCCGGGTCCATCTGGCCGTCGCCGTCGATCTTCACGATCACATCGGCGCCGTCGGCGGCAGCCTGCTTCATCCCCGCGAGAGTCGCCCCACCGACGCCGAGATTTTCGTCGTTCCACAGCACGTTCACACGGGGATCCGTGACATGTTCCTTGACGAAACGGCCAGTGTCCTCCGGACAGGCGTCGTCGACGACATAAATGGCGGTGACTTCAGAGCCGATCTGGCCGAGAACGGCGAGAATATGATTGCGCACCCGATAGCTCGGGATGACGACAGCGATGCCAGGCTTTTGTTGTGAGGGCAAAAAGCTCACCCGCAGCCATTCTGGTGGGCCATGTGGCATAGTCTTCCAGTTGCGCCGAGGCGCTTTAGCTTAGCTTTATCTCCAGAGCAACCGAAGTCTATCGGCTTGCCGACGACGCATAAAGCTTCGACGCTACCGTGCCTCATGCCGTGGAGCGGCTTTCGCTGCATGACGGCCAGCCCTGAGGTTACCGATTCAGCTGGATGTATGCTACAGGTGGTTCGCAATGCGCGGTCGAAGCGACCACGCTTCCACACACCCGTCCTGCCGCCATCGTAAAAATGTCCGGAATCCCTTGCCCAGTTCATTTCCGGAGACACGCTTGAGGATCGGGATCGATGGCAGGAATCTCGGATCGGCTACCGACGGGATAGGCCGGTTCGTCCACAATGCCGTGAAGGCACTGGCGGCTCTGGGCGTCGATGTGGTTGTCTATGCCCCTGGCAGGATCAATCCGGATTACGATCTTCCGCCTGGCGTTCGCGTGCGGATCGCCGACTTCAAGGGACCCGTCGCCCGCACGTTCTGGGGCCAGGCCGTGTTGCCCTCCTTGGCCCGGCGCGACCGCGTGGAGGTGTTCTGGGGACCATCGCACCGTCTGCCCTTTGCTCTCGGCGGCGACATCGCTCGGGTGGTCACTATCCACGACCTCGTCTGGTTGCACGCCGCGCGGACCATGCGGACGCGGACCTGGGTTGGCGACCGCCTGCTGATGAAGCCCGCGCTGCGGACCGCCGATGCCGTGGTTGCCGATTCGACAGCCACGGCCACCGCCTTGACGGCCGAATTCCCCTGGCTGAAATCGCCGGTCAGCACGGTTCATCCCGGCACGGTCGCCCTGCCGGCCCCTGGCGATGTTTCGAGCCTGCGGCCGCTCGGCATCGGCAAGCCCTATGCGCTCTTCGTCGGCACGGTCGAACCCCGGAAGAACCTTGGCAATCTGATAGAGGCCTACGGCTTGCTGCCGGCCGGCATCCGCTCCGGCTGCGATCTGGTCATCGTCGGCGGCACGGGGTGGAAACAGACGGGCCTTGCCGATAAGGTGCGCGCCGGCGGGCTGGAGGCGAATATCAAGTTTACCGGATTCGTCGACGACATGACGCTTGCCACGCTTTATGCGAATTGCCTGTTTCTGGCGATGCCATCTCTCTACGAGGGGTTCGGTTTTCCGATCGTCGAGGCACAGTCTTTCGGCAAGCCGGCGCTGACCTCGAACACGTCGTCAATGCCTGAAGTGGCGGGCGACAATGCCGTCCTCGTCGACCCGAACGATCCCGTGGCGATCGCCACCGCATTCCACCGGTTGTGCGTCGATGCGGAATTCCGAAACGGCATCGCCGCGGGCGCGAAAAGGAATGCCGAACGCTTCACCTGGGAAAACCACGCCAAGAGCATGCTGCGGATTTTTGAACAGGCCATCGAGCAAAGACGGAAGACCGGCGTTTGAAAGTCCTGCACTTCTTCAAGACCTACTGGCCGGATTCGTTCGGCGGTGTGGAGCGCACGATACAGGCCATTGCCCAAAGCACCGCGAGCCATGGCATCGAAACGGACGTGCTGTCATTGAGCCCCACTCCGGCCGAGAACACCCAATGGTTTGACGGCCATATGGCCCACAAGGCCAAGCTCGATTTCGAACTCGCCTCGACCGGATTCTCGCGCGCGGTTTTTCGGAAATTCGCGGAACTCGCCGGGAAAGCCGACCTGCTGCACTACCATTTTCCATGGCCGCTGATGGATATGGTGCATTTTCATTCCCGACACGGCAAACCGGCCATCGTCACCTATCATTCCGACATCGTCAAACAGAGGCTGATACTGCCTTTCTATCGACCGCTGATGCTGCGTTTCCTGAAGGACGTGGACACGATCGTTGCGACATCCCCGGACTATCTGGGATCGAGCCCTGTCCTCAAAGCCTTCAAGACCAAATCGACGATCATTCCCATCGGCATCGACGAAACAGCTTACCCCGCGCCGACCGAATCCGACGCCATCTGGCGCCGGTCGGCGGTGGCGGAGCCCTTCGTCCTGTTCGTCGGCGTTCTACGCTACTACAAGGGACTTGATGTGCTGATCGAGGCCGCGGACAGGGTCCGATGCAAGATTGTCATCGCCGGCTCGGGACCGATCGAGCAGCAGCTCAAGCTGCAGGCCAGGACGTTGCGGCGCGACAATGTGGTTTTCCTGGGCGAGGTTTCGGAACCGCACAAAATGGCGCTCCTCCACGGCTGCCTCGGCTTCGTTTTTCCTTCGAACCAGAGGTCGGAAGCCTATGGGCTATCGCTGGTCGAGGCGGCAATGTGCGGCAAGCCGATGATTTCATGCGAGATCGGAACGGGAACCAGTTATGTGAACAAGGCCGGCGAAACCGGGCTGGTCGTTCCGCCTTCCGATCCGGCACGGCTTGCCGAAGCGATCAACCGGCTCGTCGGCTCGCCTGATGAAGCAGCGACGTGGGGGCGAGCCGCCCGAGATCGCTATGCCAGCCTCTTTACATCGGACAGGATGGGAAAGGCGTATGCCGATCTCTATCACCAGCTCGACAGCCGTCGACGTTGAGGGCCGCGGCAAGGCACGGCTTGTGAAACTCAGCGAGGCGCCCTCAAGGACGCTTGGTCATCCGGCCGGGGCCTGCCCGCCTTGGAGCCGACGGACCACCGCCTCCGTCGACTGCCGCCAGTCAGGCGCGCCCCACCCGAATACATCAGCGAACTTAGCGCTCGACAGCCGCGAATTGGCTGGGCGCCGCGCCTTGGTCGGATAGTCCTTGCTGGCAATGTCGCGCACTTGCGCCCAAGCACCGCCGCACGCACGGCTGGTGTCCAGTATGTGACGGGCAAAGCCGCTCCAGTTGGTCTCGCCGGTGCCGGCCAGATGATAGGTTCCGAACGCGCCGGCGTTCTTGTCGCCATGCAGCACCGTGGCCGCATGCAGGATGGCGTCGGCCATATCGAGCGCGCAGGTAGGATTTCCCCATTGATCGGCCACCACCGAAATCTCGTCGCGGTCGGCGGCCAGCCGCAGCATGGTTTTCACGAAATTCCTGCCGAACGGGCTGTAGACCCATGCGGTGCGCAGGATCAGGTGGCGCGGGCCGGCGGCGGCCACGGCCAGTTCCCCGGCGAGCTTGGAGGCGCCGTAGACGCCGAGGGGCGCCGTCGCGTCGGTCTCGACATAGGCGTGAGAAGCGCTGCCGTCGAAGACATAATCGGTCGAAAGATGGATGACGGGAGCGCCGAGCCGAGCAGCCGCTTCAGCCACCTTGCCGGCGCCGGTCGCGTTGATCGCAAAGGCGAGGTCGGGCTCGTCCTCGGCCTGATCCACCGCCGTGTAGGCGGCGGCCGACACCACGATATCCGGCTTCTCGGCCGCAATGGCGTCGATGATGGTCTCGGGTCTTTCCAGGTCGAGTTCCGGGCGGCCGATGGCGACGACCTCCATGCCGGCCTTTCCTTGGCCTGCCTCCAGCAGGCTTGCCGCGACCTGGCCTTCGCGTCCGGTGACGACGAGCCTCACGCGCCACCCTTGCGCGCTTCGCCCAGTCTTTCTCCGGCGTAGCGCTGCTCGCGGATAGGCCCCCACCACCATTTGTTGTCGAGGAACCAATCCACGGTTCTGGCCAGGCCGCTGTCGAAATTCTCGGTCGGCGCCCAGCCGAGTTCACGGCCGATCTTGGAGGCATCGATGGCGTAGCGGCGATCATGGCCGGGGCGGTCGGTGACGAAGGAAATCAGTTCGCGATAGCGCCTGCCGCCGGCCCTGGGACGCCTGGTGTCGAGCAGGTCGCAGATCGTCTCGACGACGGCGAGGTTCGTGCGCTCCGAATTGCCGCCGACATTGTAGCTCTCGCCCGGATGCCCTCTCGTGGCGACGAGTTCCAGGGCCCGCGCGTGATCCTCGACGAACAGCCAGTCGCGCACATTGGCGCCGGCGCCATAGACCGGCAGCGGCTTTTCGTCGAGCGCGTTGAGGATGACCAGCGGGATCAGCTTCTCGGGAAAATGATAGGGGCCGTAATTGTTCGAACAGTTGGAGAGCACGACCGGCAGGCCGTAGGTCTCGTGCCAGGCGCGCACCAGATGGTCCGACGCCGCCTTCGAAGCCGAATAGGGCGAGGACGGGGCGTAAGGCGTCTCCTCGACGAACATGCCGCCGTCGAATGGCAGATCGCCGAACACCTCATCGGTCGAGACATGGTGGAAGCGGAAGCGGCCCTTCCTGTCATCGGCAAGGCCACGCCAATATTCGAGCGCCGCATTGAGGATCCGGTAGGTGCCGACAATGTTGGTCTCGATGAAGGCGCCCGGCCCGTCGATCGAGCGGTCGACATGGCTCTCGGCGGCGAGGTTCATGACGATGTCGATATCGTCACGGCGCAGCAGATCGAGCACTGTCCTCTCATCGCCGATATCGCCATGGGCGAAGCGATAATTATGCGCGCTCTCGATCGGCCGCAGCGAGGCCAGGTTTCCGGCATAGGTCAGCTTGTCGAGATTGGTCACGCGGTAGGCCGGATTGGCGCACAGATGACGGCACACCGCCGAGCCGATGAAGCCGGCCCCGCCTGTCACCAGAAAATTCATGCTGCTGTCCTCATCAGGCAAACACCTCGGTGTCGGCGAGCATCGGCGCCTTGCCGTCCTTGTCCGAGAGCTGGAACCCGCCGGCCACCGAAGGCCATTCGATGCCGATCGCGGGATCGTCGAAGCGGATAGACCGGTCGTGCTCAGGCGAGTACGTGTCGGTCACCTTGTAGAGGACCTCGGTGTCGGGCACGAGGGTCAGGAAACCGTGGGCAAAGCCCTTGGGCACCAGAATCTGGTTGCCCTTTTCAGCCGAAATCTCGTGGGCGGTCCATTTTCCAAAGGTCTTCGAACTGCGGCGAATGTCGACACAAACGTCCAGAATCCGGCCGCGCACAACACGCAGCAACTTGTCCTGCGCCCGGGGCGCAAGCTGGTAATGGAGCCCGCGCAGGACACCTGCCTCGGCCGAATAGGAATGATTGTCCTGCACGAAAAGCAAATTTATTCCAGCCTGCGCAAACCGCTCGGCATTGTAGGTTTCCATGAAGAAACCGCGCGCATCGCCGTGCCGCTTTGGAACGATTTCCAGCACGCCTTCAATGCCGAGGGACCTGATCTCCAACGCCTAGCCCTCCGACAGATCGGCGACACGCCGGCGCAGATAGGCGGCGTATTCATTTCTTCCCAACCGTGTCGCGCGCTGCAGCACTTGCTCTGCCGTCAGCCAACCCTGCTCGAAGGCGATCTCCTCGGGGCACGCGACCTTGATGCCCTGCCGATGTTCGATCGTGCGCACGAAGGAAGACGCGTCGTTCAGACTGTCATGGGTCCCCGTGTCGAGCCAGGCATAGCCGCGCCCCAATCGGTGCACATGCAGCAGGCCGCGATCGAGATAGGCGTTGTTGACCGCCGTGATCTCCAGTTCGCCGCGCGCCGAAGGTCGAATGGACGAGGCGATGTCGACAACAGAGTTGTCGTAGAAATAGAGCCCTGTAACAGCCCAGTTGGATTTCGGCTTCTGCGGCTTTTCCTCGATCGTAAGCGCGGTTCCGGTGACCTTGTCGAAGGACACGACGCCATACCGTTCAGGATCATCCACGCGGTAGGCGAAAACCGAAGCGCCCGTGTCGCGCGAAGCGGCGGTGCGGCAAAGCTGCGACAGCCCATCGCCAAAATAGATATTGTCGCCCAGGATCATCGACACACTGTCCTTGCCGATGAACTCGCGGCCGATGATGAAAGCTTCCGCAAGCCCATTGGGGTGCGGCTGCTCCGCGTAGGAAATGTCCAGCCCGAACTCCGATCCGTCGCCGAGTAGATCACGGAAAACGGGCAGGTCCCGCGGCGTCGAAATAACCAGAATCTCCCTGATATCCGCGAGCATCAGTACGCTCAGCGGATAATAGATCATCGGCTTGTCGTATACCGGAAGAATTTGTTTGGAGACTGCCAATGTCAGCGGATAAAGGCGTGTTCCACTACCTCCCGCAAGGATAATTCCTTTCAAGAAGCTCTCCCTGACATGCCCAAATCCCCTCGGCGGCAGTGGGAGCCATACTACACCCTGAAAAAGCTGCTGCCAGCGCCGGCTTTTACCGCAGAGTCGTTACCAAAATACGCCAGATACCACTCGACGAATCGCCCTACCCCTTCCGACACGGAGGTACCGGGGCGATATCCGACCGCCTCCTGCAATGCGGAGATGTCGGCGAAGGTATCGAGCAGGTCCCCAGCCTGCAGCGGCAAGAGCTCGATAATGGCCTTGCGGCCAAGCGCGTTTTCCAGCGCCTCGACATAGGCGGTCAGCCTCACCGGGTTATTGTTGCCGATGTTGAAGATACGCCACGGGGCGCTGCTCGTTGCCGGGTCCGGATGGCCGGAATCCCAGGCAGGGTTGCCTGTGGCTGGGCTGTCACTGCTTCTGATCACACCTTCGGCGATGTCATCGACATAGGTGAAATCGCGTGTGTGGTTGCCATTGTTGAACAGCTTGATCGGCTCGCCGGCCAGGATGCTCCTGGTGAAGAGGAAAAGCGCCATGTCGGGACGCCCCCAGGGGCCGTATACGGTGAAGAAACGCAGCCCGGTGGTCGGCAGCCCGAACAGATGGCTGTAGCTGTGCGCCATCAACTCGTTGGCGCGCTTGGTCGCGGCGTAGAACTGCAGCGGATGGTCAGCGGGGCGATGCTCGGAAAACGGCATGTCGGTGTTGGCGCCGTAAACGCTCGAGGTGCTGGCGTAGGTCAGGTGCGCCATGCCGCTGCCGCGGCAGGCCTCCAGCATGTTGGTGAAGGCGACGATGTTGCTTTCGACATAGGCGCGCGGGTTTTCAAGGCTGTAGCGGACCCCGGCCTGCGCGGCGAGGTGGATCACCCGGTCAAAGGCGTGGTCGGCAAAGCAGCCGTCCACGATGCCCCTGTCGGCAAGATTGCCGTGGATGAAATGATAGCCGGCATTGGTGCTTCGGCTTGCTTCGGCAAGCAGCCGCAGCCGCGCCTGCTTGATCGCCGGATCGTAGTACTCGTTGATGCTGTCGATACCGACAACCTCGTCGCCGCGCTCGAGGAGCCGCCTGGCGACATGATAGCCTATGAACCCGGCGACGCCGGTGACCAGAACCTTCATCAGAAGCACCCGTCCTCGGGAATGGACCCCTGACGTCTATGGCACGCCAAGCTTCCTGAAGACCTCAGGAGCGCTTCAGCAGCGACCAGACGGCCGGCACAAGGCTTGCCGCCAGTGCAACCTTGATCAGGTCGCCGACGATGAACGGCACGACGCCGAACTGCCAGGATTTTTCCGGACCGATGAGCAGCGCCAGCCAGGCGAAGCCCATCGCCATCATGACGACTTCGGCGACCAGCATTGCGTTGAAAAGCTTGATCGGGTGGCGATCCCAACCGCGATCCGCGGCCCAGCCGACGATCGCCGCCATGACCACGAAGCCAGCGAGGTAGCCGCCGGTCGAGCCAAGCATGTAGGCGATGCCGATGCCCTTCTCCGGCGTGCCCTGGAAAACCGGGAAGCCCATGGCGCCTTCCGCCATGTAGAGCAGCAGCGTGGCGACGCCGAGACGCATGCCGAAGGCGGCGGCGATCAGCAAGACGGCGAGCGTCTGCATCGAGATGTCGACGGGGCCCAGCACAACCTTGGTCTTGGCCGACAGGGTCAGCAGCAGCGTTCCGGCGATCGCCAGGAAAAGCTGTGTTGCCAGTCGCGCCGCGCCATCCTGCGGCAAGGCCAGAGAAACAAGCGGGCGCATCGTCGTTGCAGTTGCCATGGTCTTCCCCAATCCGATCTGTCGCGATCCGATAATCGCGGTCTAGCGTTTTCCTATATTGGCTTGCGTGCTATGCGGCAATCGGTTTTGCCGTTCCGGGAACAATGCGCCGATATGGCTCTCAAATTCGATACCAGCTTCGATCCCCATTACGGCCAGGGCGTGAGCGTGGCACCGGACGTGCTGCGCGTCACGGTCCGAAATCCCAGCCCCTTCACTTTTCATGGCACCAACAGCTACGTCGTCGGTCGCGACACGCTGGCGGTGATCGACCCCGGGCCCGATGACGACGCCCATCTTCAGACCTTGCTCGACGTGATCGCCGGCAGGCCGGTCAGCCATGTCTTCGTCAGCCACACGCATCGCGACCATTCCCCGCTGGCGGCCCGGCTGAAGCAGCGCACCGGTGCCCTGGTGGTGGCGGAGGGGCCTCACCGGCCGGCAAGGCCACTGCATGTCGGCGAGACCAACGCGCTCGACGCCAGCGCCGACACCGCTTTTGTTCCCGACACCGCCCTGCCGGACGGCACGTTGGTCGCCGGCGACGGCTGGGCGATCCGCACCGTTCTAACCCCCGGCCACACCGCCAATCACGCAGCATTCGCGCTGGAAGGAACCGGCATCCTGTTTTCGGCCGATCATGTCATGGCGTGGGCGACGTCCATCGTCGCGCCGCCGGACGGAGCGATGGCCGACTACATGGCATCGCTGGACAGACTGATCGAGCGCGACGACCGCATGCTGCTGCCAGGCCATGGCGGGCCGGTAACGGCGCCGCGCGCTTTCATGCGCGGATTGAAGACGCATCGCAAGATGCGCGAACGGGCCATTCTGGAGCGGGTCAGAGCCGGCGACCGGAGGGTTCCCGACATGGTCAAGGCGATCTACCGGGATACAGATCCCCGGCTGCATGGTGCCGCCGGACTGTCGGTGCTTGCCCATCTCGAGGATCTGGTGGCCCGCGGTATGGTGTCGACGGACGCGGCTCCCGCCATCGACGGCATTTTCACGCCGGTCCGATAGGCCTATCCTGGGGGCATACCCTCCCAGCAGGCATGGGATCGGCGGAGAGTCTACTCGGCCGAAGCTGCTCCGACCTGGCCGGCGACTTCCTGGTCCAACTCCGCCAGGAAATCAGTGATGCGCGCGGCATTGTCGCCAAGGTCGTAGCGGCCGTAACGCGAGGCCGACCGCATGTCGACGATCACCGTATCGCCATCATCCGTCACGCGGATCGCCACATCGGCGGGAAGGCCGAGCACGAAACTCTTGGCGACAGCGGTAATGGTCACGTCGCTTTGCCCGGCAAGGTCGGGATAGGGTTCGGAAAGATCCCAGCCGCGCCGGTCGAGCACGGTCTCGACGGCATTGACGATGGTCTCGAATGGCAGGTCATAGCTGCGCGCGGTGACCAGCGGATAGCTATCGGTCTGCAGCCGCTGTTCGCCCGGCGTCGACGGCAAGAGCACGTTCATGTCCTTTGTCCGGTCGCTGACATCGAGCGCGGGCGGATCATCGAAATCGGTCGAGATGTCCCTGAGCGGCGGATAGATCGTCGCCCAATAGGCGGCAACGCCGTAGGGAACGAGCACCAGCAGGGCCAGCAAGGCGCCGACGGTCAGGTCACGGCCGCCACGATCACCAAATTTCCATAGTCTCGAAAAGGCGAAGGCGGCGAACAACAGCGCCAGCGCGGCGAGCAGCGCGACGATGCCCAGCACCCACAGGAACACCGGCGTTTCGACGAGATCGAAGCGGTGGCCGACAAAATTGGTCAGCAGAAGCACCGCTGAAAATGCGGCCGTGCGCCGCGACCAGCCGGCAGCCTTCGAGGTTCGCCGTTCGGGAATGCTAACCATTGTTCTCTGCGCTGCCCCAACCCGGACGGAGGTTTAGTGCCTTTTCGCGTCGGCTTGAAGCCGAAACAAGCAACATCCCCTCAATCCGTCGGCAGGCGGTAGTCCCTGAACTGCTGGCGCAAGGTGATCTTCTGGATCTTGCCGGTGGCGGTATGGGGTATCTCGCCGACGAAAGCGACATCGTCCGGCATCCACCACTTGGCCACCTTGCCGTTCATGAAGCCGAGAATGTCAGCCTTGCTCGGCTCCTTGCCCGGCTTGGCGACCACGACCAGCAAGGGCCGCTCGCCCCATTTCGAATGATGGACGCCGATTGCAGCCGCCTCCGCCACGTCTGGATGGCCGACCGCCAGATTCTCGAGATCGATGGTCGAAATCCACTCGCCGCCGGACTTGATGACGTCCTTGGCTCGATCGGTGATCTGCATGTAGCCGCCGGCGTCGATGTGAGCGACGTCTCCGGTGTCGAACCAGCCCTCCTCATCGAACTGCTCGGCACCGGCGCCACCGTAGTAGGCGCGGGCAACGGCCGGTCCACGCACCTTCAGCCGACCAAAGGTCTTGCCATCCCAGGGTTGCGCATTGTTCTCGTCATCGGTCACCTTCATTTCGACGCCGAAGGGCGGGTAACCCTGTTTCTGCTTGACGTCGAGCCGGGCCTCCCTCTCCAGGGCCGCATATTCCGGCTTCAAGGTGCACAGAGTGCCGAGCGGCGACATCTCGGTCATGCCCCAGGCATGGATGACCTGGACGTCGTAATTGTCCTCGAACTTCGTCATGATCGCACGCGGACAGGACGAGCCGCCGATGACGACCTTGTTCAGATAGGGCAGCTTCTTGCCGGTCTCCTCCAGATATTGCAGCAGCATCATCCAGACGGTCGGCACGGCGGCACTGAAGGTTACCTTCTCGGTTTCGAGCAATTCATAGATCGAGGCGCCGTCCATCCTGCAGCCGGGCATGACCAGCTTGGCGCCGATCATCGGTGCGCTCTGGCCAAGGCCCCAGGCGTTGGCATGGAACATCGGCACCACGGGCAGGATGGTGTCGCGTGACGACAGGCCCATCGCGTCGGGCATGGCGGCGATCATGGCGTGCAGCACGTTCGAACGATGGCTGTAGACGACGCCCTTGGGATCGCCTGTCGTGCCCGACGTGTAGCACATGCCGGCGGCGGTGCCTTCATCGAAGGTCCTCCAGGCGAAATCGCCATCGACCTCGTCAAGCCAGTCCTCATAGGGGACGGCGTTGGGCAGGGTCGTTTGCGACATGTGCTCCCTGTCGGTCAGCACAATCACCTTTTTCAGCGATTTGACGGCACCGGCGATCTTCTCGAGCAGCGGTATGAAGGTGAGGTCGACGAAGACGGCCTTGTCCTCGGCGTGGTTCATGATCCAGACGATCTGCTCGGGAAACAGGCGCGGGTTGAGTGTATGATAGATCGCGCCGACGCCCATGATGCCGTACCAGGCCTCGATATGGCGCGCCGTGTTCCAGGCCAGCGTGGCGATGCGGTCGCCCAACCCATAGCCGTCCCGCTCCAGCCTCTGGGCGACCTTGAGGGAACGACGATGGATGTCGGCATAAGTGGTGCGCACGATCGGTCCCTCGACCGAGCGCGACACGATCTCGCGCACTCCATGCTGCCGTTCGGCGTTGTCGATAAGCTTGTGGCACAGCAGCGGCCATTCCTGCATCAGCCCCAGCATCCCGTTCCTCCTCCCTCGCGCATTTTGCGTCGTAGCCTCGAACCATTGTGAAGCGAACCGGCGGATTGTCCAGTCACCCGCTTGCGCGGCGAACGAATTTCAGCGCCCGTGCCGCAACGGCAAGCGGTTGAATCTTGACATGTTTTGGACTTCCGTCTCCTGGCACTCGTGCCACCGGGATGGCAGGAGGGCCAAATCATCGCGGTGGCGGCAGTGCCTTATCCGGCGAAATGACTTGAAATCCGCCACAATCCGGCCATCGTCGGCGTTAAGTTTCGTTAACGGGCAAGGGGCGATTGGCGACTGAAAGAGGTTCGCATGGACGCGCAGCTCGACGACAAGGCCCTTGAGAGCACACTTGCGGAAAGCCTGGCCGATCTGGTGCCGGACGAGAAGACTGTTTCCGAAGACGAATTTGTTGAAGTTGTCGGCGGCGCGCTCGAAGCGGTCGGCGGTACGCTGCTGTTCAAGATGTGCGTCCAGAACGAAGGCGAAGGCCAGCACGTCGCGGCGGCATCAGTCGGCGACGGCGGCAACCGCCAGTTCCTGCTGCTCACCTTGCCAACCGTCGGTGGCTCGCTGAAAGTCGAAACCGTTTCGAGAAGCAGCAACCCGGTGGCGGGCATCGCAGCCGCCTATGCCGGATTGATGGACGCATTCAAGACCGCCGCCTGAGCCGCGGCGGATACCGAAAGCGCGAAGCGCCACGCCGCGGCGATTGGTGCGCCTGTTTTCGTGATGCAACTGGACCTTGCGCAACGGCTGTGCCCGCCACACCTTAGGGAGCCAGGCAAGGAGAAACAGCATGGACAAGATCGCCAACCCGGCACCCGGCTTCCAGCGCAATCCCGACAAGATCATCACCATCGAGCCCTATGTCGGCACCGTTACGGTGCGCGCCGGCGGTACGGTTATCGCGTCGTCCACGAAGGCCAAGGTGCTGACGGAGGCTCCCTACCCCGCCGCCTTCTACATTCCGTTCGCCGACATCGATTTCGGCAAGCTGAGCGCTACCGAACACTCGACCCATTGCCCCTACAAGGGCGATGCCAGCTATTGGAGCGTGCTGCCTGCCGGCGAAACCGGTCAGAATGCGATGTGGGCTTACGAGCGGCCCTTTGACGAAATGACCGAAATCCGCGACCACGGCGCGTTCTACGCCAGCAAGGTCAGCATCGAAGCCAAGCCGGGCTGAACGCTTCGAACTCGAGGGCATTGGGGTGCGTTGAGATTCAGGTCGAGTCGAAACAGGCCGGCCTCACCTGAATATCCACGCACCCTCAGTCGGTGGTGCCGTGATTGCCGGTACCGTCGGCATCGTCCAGGCGCACGAAGGTCATGCCTTTGTCCTTGAGTGCCAGCAGGCCTTGCACCACGCCCTCGCCGGCGGCATGGGTGGGCTGGTTGATATGGGCGATGATGACGTCACCGTCCTTGGCGGCGGCGATGCGTTTGGCGGTTTCCTTGGCGCCCAGCAGCGAGCCGCCGTCGCCGTTGATCGAAAAGCCGGCGATCTTGAAACCGAGCTTGCGGATCATCGCGATCGCCGAGGGGCTGTATTCGGCGGTTGCGCCGCGGAACCATTTCGGCGCGGGCTCACCCGTCCTGGCAAGCGCCGCGGCTCCCGACTCGACCTCGGCCAGCACCGCATCCGGGCTGCCGGCGCTGCGTATGCCATAGATCTTCTGCGGCGTGTCGACCGCCGGAATATGGCGCCCGCCGTGATTTTCCAATTCGAAAAGGTCGCGATGCGCCCGCATGATCTCGACGGCCGCGGCGTTGCGCTTCAGCCAGATGCCGGTGACAAAGATGGTGGCAGGTATCTTGTTTTCCACCAGCGCCGAGAGAATGCGTGTGTCGGTCTGTCCACCGCAGGCATCGAGCGTGAGCGCGACATGGCCCGCCCCGCTTGCCGCGGGCTTGATGTGCAGCGTGGGCTCGACGAGCGGCGCGGCTTGGGCACTGGATAGCGCCGCCAGCGACATGGCGATCATGCAGAGATGTCTTTGCAGCAGACGCATCGAACCGAATTCCCGACTGGAGCAGGTCACCGTTTCACGCAAGCGGCAACCAGCCCTTTGTTTTGGAGCATTTCCCATGGAGCGATTTCAAGCCGCTATCCCAAGACCCGCATGAAGGCGGAAATCGGGACGATGGGTAGCAGAAAAATGCCTGGCGCGGCAATTTGACCGCCCGGCTTGCGAACGATTCATCGGGCGACAGCAGTTCAGACAGCGCGCTCGCGCTTCATCTCGGTGCGCGCCAAGATCTCGCGCGCCGCCTCGACGACAGGCCTCACCTTCAGGCGCCAGACGCAGCATGCCTTGCGGGGGTCGGTCCGGCGGCACAAGCCCTTGGCCACGCAGTCGCACGGCATCGGTGGCCGAAGCGCGATGCTGGGCACGCCGAGAGGGCCCCAGCGCGACGGGTTCGTCAGACCGAACAGGCCGACAACGGGTATGCCCGCGGCCGCCGCCATATGCATCGGGCCGCTCTCGTTGCCGAGAAACAGCCGCGCCTGCTTCAGCACAGCCAGCAAGGTGTTCAGCGACAGCGTCCCGACAAGGTCGACGACCGGCGTCACCGTCCTGGCGATGATCCGCGCGGCTGTCCCCTGCTCCTCAGGCCCTCCGACCAACACGAAGCCCAATCCGCTGCCGGTTGCAATTTCGTCGATCGCCTCGGCAAAGCGTTCGGGCTGCCATTGCCGGCCCTTGAAACTTGCTCCCGCGTGCACCGCGACGAAGCCGTGTGGGTTGAGACCATGCTTGCCCAGAAGCGCCAAGGCTTTCAGGGTCTCGAACGGCAGAGGCTGAATGCTCGGCACCGTCACGCGCAGGTCGAGGCCGAGCGCTTCAATGGGCGAAAGATAGCGGTAGACAAAATGCTGGCCGCCAAATCCGAACGGCTTGGCAAACACATTGGCTGGTTGCCGCTCCAGCAGCTTCAGAGGCCGTTCGGGAGGATTGTAGCCGACACGGGTCTTGGCGTTGACGAACCCGCTGATGACGCGCGAGGTCTTTGAATCGGTCAGGTCGATCGTCAGATCAAAGCGGAAGTCGCGTAGGGCCCGCACCATGGCATAGAGCTCTTTTCCACGCTCCAGCGCGGTGCCGCGCATGCGGGATCGCCTGAACGTGACCACTTCCGAGGCGATACCATGCGCGACCACGAAGCTTTCGAAATGCGCTTCGCAGAGGAACACGATCCTGGCGCCGGGGAATTCGAGTTGCAGGTTCCTGGCGAGCGTCGAGGCGAGGACGATGTCGCCTATGAACTTCGTTTGAATGACCAGGATCGAGCGGAACGGCGCGGGTGATATCTGCAACATGTGATTCCCGGGACAATTGGCGGGCCGTCCGCAAATTGGGCAGGAACAATGTCGAGATTACGCAATGCCTTCAGCACGTTCGCGTGAGTTTTCATACAAAACCGTAAGCTTTGATCGGCTCATCCGCGCCCCGTCCTTGCTACCTGCACCGCTGCCTGCGCGGCCGCCAGCCTGGCGATCGGCACGCGATAGGGCGAGCACGACACATAGTCGAGACCGACCTCCTCGCAGAAACGGATCGACGAGGGATCGCCGCCATGTTCGCCGCAGATGCCGAGCTTGATCTCCGGCCGTGTCGCCCTGCCCTTTTGCGCGGCCATGCGCACCAGTTCGCCGACACCGTCGATGTCGAGCGAGACGAACGGATCCTGCTCGATGATGCCCTTCTGGCGATAAGTCTCCAGGAACGAGGCCGCATCGTCGCGCGAGATGCCGAAGGTGGTCTGGGTAAGGTCGTTGGTGCCGAAGGAAAAGAACTCGGCCGACTCGGCGATCACATGGGCACGGATCGCCGCACGCGGCAGTTCGATCATGGTTCCAGTCAGATAGTCGATCTTGACGCCGGTCTCGTCCATGACGCTCTTGGCGACCGCATCGATGCGCGCCTTCACATAGTCGAGTTCCTTCACCAGGCCGACCAGCGGCACCATGATCTCGGGCACAACCAGCGCGCCCGCCTTCTTGCCGGCCTCGACGGCGGCCTCGAAAATGGCGCGGGCCTGCATCTCCGCGATCTCCGGATAGGAGACGGCCAGCCGGCAGCCGCGATGGCCAAGCATGGGGTTGAATTCGTGCAGGGCCTCGGTGCGCTGCCTGAGCTTGTCGGCCGATATATTCATGACGGCGGCGACCTCGGCGATTTCGGCCTCGGTCTTGGGCAGGAATTCATGCAGCGGCGGATCGAGCAGGCGGATCGTCACCGGCAGGCCCGCCATGATCTCGAAAAGTTCCAGGAAATCCGAGCGCTGCATGGGCAGAAGCTTGGCCAGGGCGGCGCGCCGGTCCTTCTCGGTGTCGGCCAGGATCATCTCGCGCATGGCGACGATGCGGTCGCCGTCGAAGAACATGTGTTCCGTACGGCAAAGCCCGATGCCTTCGGCGCCGAAAGAGCGCGCCATGCGGGCATCGAGCGGCGTTTCGGCGTTGGTGCGCACCTTCATGCGGCGCACGGCGTCCGCCCATTCCATGATGGCGGCGAAATCGCCCGACAGTTCCGGCTGCAGCATGGCAACCGCGCCCTTCAGCACCTGACCATTGCCGCCATCGATTGTGATGATGTCGCCTTTGCGGAAGGTCTGCCCCATCGAGATCAGCGTGCCCGCCTTGTAGTCGACGCGCAGCGAGCCGGCGCCCGACACGCAAGGCTTGCCCATGCCGCGCGCGACAACGGCGGCATGGCTGGTCATGCCGCCGCGCGTGGTCAGGATGCCTTCCGCCGCATGCATGCCGTGGATGTCCTCGGGGCTGGTCTCGATGCGCACCAGGATCGCCTTGCGGCCTTGCGTCTTCAGATCCTCGGCATCGCCGGAGGAAAAGACGATCTCGCCGGTGGCGGCACCCGGCGAGGCAGGCAGACCGACGCCGATGACGTCACGCGCGGCTTTCGGATCGATGGTCGGATGCAGCAACTGGTCGAGCGAGCCCGGATCGATGCGGGCGACAGCCTCCTCCTTCGAGATAAGGCCATCCCTGGCCATCTCGACCGCGATCTTCAGCGCCGCCTTCGCGGTGCGCTTGCCGGAGCGGGTCTGCAGCATCCACAATTTGCCGCGCTCGATGGTGAATTCGAGATCCTGCATGTCGCGGTAATGCTTTTCCAGGCTGTCGGAGATGGTGACGAAGGACTGGAAGGCGTCGGGCATCAGCTTCTGCAGCGACGGCTTGTCGGAGCCGGCGGCAATGCGAGCCGCCTCGGTGATGTTCTGCGGCGTGCGGATACCGGCGACGACATCCTCGCCCTGCGCGTTCACCAGGAACTCGCCATAGAGCTGCTTTTCGCCGGTCGACGGATTGCGGGTGAAGGCGACGCCGGTGGCCGAGGTCTCGCCCATATTGCCGAACACCATGGCTTGCACGTTGACCGCCGTGCCCCAGCTTTCGGGGATGTCATGCAGACGCCGGTAGGTGATGGCGCGGTTGTTCATCCAGCTCGAGAACACGGCGCCGATGGCACCCCAGAGCTGTTCTTGCGGATCCTGCGGGAACGGCCTGCCGAGCTCTTCCTCGACCTTGGCCTTGTAGAGCGCGATCACGCCTTGCCATTCGATGGCGGTCAGCTCGGTGTCGAGTTCATGGCCGAGGCTGGCCTTCTGGTCTTCCAGGATCTCCTCGAACACCTCGTGATCGAGGCCCATGACGACATCGGAATACATCTGGATGAAGCGGCGGTAGCTGTCATAGGCAAAGCGCGCATCACCGGAATCCGTCGCCAACGCCTCGACGGTTTCGTCGTTGAGGCCGAGATTGAGCACCGTGTCCATCATGCCCGGCATCGACGCGCGAGCCCCGGAACGTACAGACACGAGCAGAAGCTTCGACGGATCGCCGAACTGGCGGCCGGTCAGCCGGCCAATGTGATCGAGCGCGATCGCGACATCGGCTTCCAACCCCGCCGGATAGGCGCGACCATTGGCGTAAAAGGCATTGCAGACCTCGGTGGTGATGGTGAAGCCCGGCGGCACCGGCAGACCCAGGCTGCACATCTCGGCAAGGTTGGCACCCTTGCCGCCCAGCAGATTCTTGTCGCCGGCACGGCCTTCCGCCGCACCATCGCCAAAGGTGAAAACCCATTTGGTCATGCTTTGCTCTCCGGTTGCAGGAGATTGGAAAGATTGGCGAAACGGAAAGTTCCGCCCTGGTCCGACTTTGGAGCGATATGATGCTGCAGTGCGAAAGGCAAGCACCGGAAAAGCCGTTCCGCCGCTACAATCGATTAAGAAAAAGCCCGGCCCGGACATGCGGCAAAAAGACTTGCCACCTCACGGCTCGACCGCTAGAACATAAAGGGAACAAATAGGTGCCCCATGAAACTGACTGGAAAACTCGACTATCTGGAAATGCCGGCGACGGGCGGCACGCTGGATCGGCTGAAGGCTTTCTACAGTTCCGCCTTTGCCTGGTCGTTCACCGACTATGGCCCCACCTATTCGGCCTTCGCGGAGGGCCTGGATGGCGGTTTCCAGGCCGATGCGGCGGAAGCACCGGCCAAGCCGCTGCCCGTGCTCTACAGCGACGACCTCGAGGAAACGCTTGGCGCCGTCGAAAGCGCCGGCGGCACGATCGTCAAGCCGATCTTCGCATTTCCCGGCGGCCGGCGCTTCCATTTCGTCGATCCGGCCGGCAATGAGCTCGCAGTGTGGTCCCAATAGCCTGTTCAAGGACCGTCCGGCGGCAACGCCCCGCGGGCCAGCCGAGTGTTCTCGCGGTCGCTCATAAGCATTGTGCTTTTCGGCTGCTCTGCTAATAACGCGCCGCACAAGCGACTCTGACGGCTATTGGGGCGTCGCCAAGTGGTAAGGCATCGGTTTTTGGTACCGACATTCCCAGGTTCGAATCCTGGCGCCCCAGCCATATCTATTTTTCCTGATTTTTCAATCACCTAGCGAATATTGGTGAATGCCAAGCGTTACAGCCAGCGGATGATCCACACAGGTCATTTAGGCTGTAGATACATGGCTAGATTGACGCCGCGTGTCTAGCTGGACGCCTTGACGGTGAATCCACCCTATGATTCCTTCCCGCTGGGGAACATCATTGGGGGCAATCCTTTACAAGACTAGCTATCGTTGCGGCAGCGCTCAAGCTCGCCGGCTGCACCACTTCGGCCGAACAAATCGACAGGCAGATAGCCGGACAGCAACCGCCATCGGCAGCGCTTCGGCAAAAGATCGTGGACACGACCAGCGCCAGCAATACCGCGGGTTCCCGCATCAGCCGCATATGGCGTGCTGGATGCGGCGGCATCCGAGCCAGACGCCGCGGGATTCACGCCCGCCTTAGCCGACGGCATTTTTCCGATATTCGGGAAAGTCGATGCCAGAATCCACGACTTATCGTCCGCAATCCCTTTGTTACGATCGCCACGGATCACCAGACAGGGGTTGTCAAAGACATGTTGACGGACAAGCAGGCACGCGAGGCGGTGGAGCAGTACCGCGAGGAAGGATATGCGATCGTTCGACAGTTCGTCGACGGCGACGAGATGATCCGGCTGAAGAAGGAAACGGATGATGTCTACGCCGAAGGGCTCAAGCATCACGCCACCTACAGGCATGGCAATCTCAGCTTCCAGATTCTGCCCGAGTCGGATTTCGGCCAGCGTTACGTGCTGCAGGCCTACTGGTTCTCCTGGATCAATTCCTATTTCGAGCAATTCCGGCGCAGCCCGGACTATCTGAAACTGCTCGAGGGCCTGATTGGCCGCGACATCAGGCAAATCGCCCAGCAACTGCACTGGAAGCCGCCAGGCGCCAATGTCACGGGCTACCGCTTCCATCAGGACCTGCGCTTCCGCAACCAGGCCGCCTTCGACAATGTCGCCGATGCGACCGTGACCACCGGCCTCGCCGTCGACCGCGCGACGCTCGACAATGGCTGCCTCCAGGTCGTACCCGGCAGCCACAAGCTCGGCTATCTCGGCCTCTCGGACGAGGGGACCGGCGAGCTGATGAAGGGCCTGACCGCCGAGGAGGAGTTGCGCAAGGTCGGCATCGATCCGGCGACCATCGTTCCGCTGGTGCTGGAGCCGGGCGACCTTGCCATGTGGGGGCTGCTTACCGTGCATGGCTCCTCGCCGAACAAATCGCAGCACGACCGCGCCTTCGCCCTGTCGAGCTATGTGCGGGCGGATTCGACGCAGCGCGGCGAATGGGCGTTCCGGGATGGCGTCTCCGTGCCGCTCGGCAAGACGCCGACGCTGTGCAAATACGAAAAACTCTTCGAGGAGCCGGGACCGATGTACGACACCACCGCCTGGTGGAAATGACATTGCCGCGTCGGGCGACGGGGGCAGAGGGGGCCTGGCGTTCGCGCCGGGCCCCTGACTGCGTTCACCAGCGACCTCGCAACGTCTCAGGCGGTGAAATCCGCCGACAGTTCGCGCATCAGGAAATCGACGAAGGCGCGCACCTTGGCGGCGATATAGGTGCGGTGCGGATAGAGCGCATAGATCGGGCTGGAGCCCGGGCGAAACTCGTCAAGCTGCACCTCCAGACGGCCGTCCCGGATCGCGGCATCGACCAGGAGGCTCGGCAGGTTGCCGATGCCGAAGCCGGCGACGGTCATCTGATAGGCGGCCTCCACGCTGTTGGTCGAGATGCGCCCGCCGATGGCGGCGTCGAACGGCCCGTCGGGGCCTATGAACGGCCATGTGCCCAGCCGCTTGGCGAAGTTGCTCAACACGCAGGAATGGCTTGCCAGTTGGTCCGGATGGGTCGGCCGGCCATTTCTGTTCCAGTAGTCCGGCGTGGCGCAGACATAGTTGCGAACCTCGCCAAGGCGCCTCGCGATCAGGGCGGAATCGGCCTGTCCGCCGAAACGGATGGCGACATCGTAGCCCTCCTCGACAATGCCGACGACGTAGCGCGCGGTCAGGTCGAACTCGATGCTGGTGAGAGGGTTTTCCTCGAGGAATTTCGGCACCAGCTTGGTGATGCGCGTGTGGCCAAGGACATTGGAGCAGGAAACCCGGATCAGCCCACGCGTCTCCTTGTGCAGGCCGCGCGTCGAATCCTGCAATTCCGAGATGTCGTCCAGCAGGCTGCGGGCCCGCGGAGCATAGTCACGTCCGGCCTCGGTGAGGCTGAGGCGCCTTGTGGTGCGGTTGATGAGACGCACGCCAAGGTCCTCTTCCAGATCCTTGATCATGCGGCTGACCGCCGTGGTCGACATATTGAGATCGCGCGCCGCCGCCGAGAGGCTGCCCAGCAGGCAGACCCGGTCGAACACCCGCATGGCCGTCAGAAGATTCATCCTGGCTTCCCCTCACCGCCGCGTCTGTTCCACCCTTCGCGTCTTCCGACAGAAGACAGCGCCCGGCGATCGTGCGGTAAGGGCATTCCACCGAATTTGGACGTAAAATCAACAATGGGAGAAACGATATGACATCCAAGCCTCTTCATCCAGCGATCGACGCCTTTGCACGGGGGGCAAAAAATGGCGCGCTCAGCCGCCGCGAATTCCTGGCGCTGGCCAGCGCCTTTGGCGCAAGCACGGCGGTCGCCTACGGCCTCATTGGCCAGCCGGTTCCGGCTCTGGCTGAAGAAGCGGCCCAGCCCAGGAAGGGCGGTGTCGTACGCGTCGCCATGCAGGTGATGGAACTCGAGGACCCGCGCAGTTTCAAGGTTTCGCAGATGGGCAACATCGCCATGCAATTTCTCGAACCGCTGGTGCGCTGGAAGCCGGATTTCACCTTCGAGCCGGTCCTGCTGCAGAGCTGGGAAATCAATGCGGACGCCACGGAGTATGTGCTCAAGGTCCGCCCAGGCGTGAAATGGTCGAACGGCGACGATTTCACCGCCACCGACGTTGCCTTCAACATCACGCGCTGGTGCGAGAAGGGTGCCGCCGGCAATTCCATGGCCGGGCGCATGAGTTCGCTGATCGATCCCGATACCAAGGTGGCACGGGCCGGCGCGATCACGATCCGCGACGACCACACCGTGGCGCTGAAACTGTCGCAACCCGACATCACCATCATCCCGGCGATGACGGATTACCCGGCATTGATCGTCCATCGCAGCTTCAATCCGAAAGAGGCGCCCCTGTCGGCAAATCCCATTTCCACGGGCCCGTTCGAACTCAAGAAGCTCGATGTCGGGGTCGCCGCATCGGTGCGCAAGCGGCCGGAAGGCTCGTGGTGGGGCGGCGAGGTGTTCCTGGATGGCATCGATTGGATCGACTACGGCACCGACTCGGCCGCCACCGTCTCCGCTTTCGAATCGGGCGAGATCGATTTGAACGGCCAGACGCAGTCCTATGACGTCGCGATGCTCGACGGACTGGGCTTGAAGAAGAGCGAGATCGTCACCGCCGCCACCATCGTCTCGCGCTGCAACGTCAATGCCAAACCCTACGACGACAAGCGTGTGCGCAATGCCATTCAGCTTGCGGTCGACAATGAGGCGGTGCTGCAGCTGGGCGCCAACGGCATGGGCATGGTGGCGCAGAACGATCACGTCGGGCCGATGCACCCCGAGCATGCCGAACTGCCGCCGATCAAGCGCGACCCGGTCCGGGCCAAGGCGCTGCTGGAGGAAGCCGGTCAGCTCGATTTCGAGTTCGATCTGATCTCGGTCGAAGCCGACTACCGCAAGGAAAGCTCCGACGTCGTCGCCCAGCAGATGCGCGACGCCGGCTTCAAGGTGAAGCGCACAGTCATCCCGGAATCGGCATTCTGGAACGATTGGACCAAATATCCCTTCGCGACGACCAACTGGAATGCCCGCCCGCTCGGCATCCAGACTTATGCGCTTGCCTATCAGAGCGGCTCGGCATGGAACGAGACAGGGTTTGCCGATTCGGCGTTCGATGCCAAGGTTCACAAGGCCAATGCCATCGCCGATCCGGATCAGCGTCGCGCGGTGATGAAGGAATTGCAGCTGATGCTGCAGGAATCCGGCATTATCGTTCAGCCTTACTGGCGAAAGCTGTTCTGCCATATGAAACCTGCCTTGATGGGCTATCAGATGCATCAGGCCTATGAGCAGGATTTCACCAAGGCTTGGCTCGCCGCCTGATTACAAGGACAACACGGCGGCGCCTGCCGCGGCGGCGCCCTGCCATTTCTTTTTCGCTCACCGGGCATTTCGCCTCACGGCGACACTATCGAGGGCCGATGAGGAGCAGTTCTGGCTTCGCATCGGACACGTCGCGCAGATGCGTCCACACGTATCTTGCCTCGACAGATCCCCGAGAATCCGCGGCCGTGCCGCCAGATCCGCCGGACCATCACCCGTGCGAGAAATCCCGGTTTCCGCGTCTGCCATCGTCAAGAAGCTCCAGTTCACGAAGAGAGCTTATCTTTGCCGAAATGAAACGGAACCCGCTTTGGCGGGCACTGACCTTCCCAAAAAACGGGAAAATTGACCCTTCCATGCCAGCGAAACGTCGTTGCTTTTCCAACGATCCGATGCAATCGTGGCGCTCCGCGCCTGCCTGGTGCATCGGGCTCAGTCGGCAGGCTTCGACCTCAAGGGCGGTCGAAATCGCTGTTGGGGCACAATGACATCCTGTTCAGTCGTCTTACGGACTGCATTTGTCGTTACGTTCGTCGCGGTTCTTGTCCTCGCGCTGCTGCCGGTGTCCTGGCTTGAGGAATTCGGCATCGATATCGGTTTCAGCGATGACAAGCTCAACCATGCCGGCGCATTCGCCGTCCTGGCTGCCCTTGGCAGTCTGGGTTGGCCCAGGCGCAAGCTCTGGCTGGTGATTTTCCTGGCCACGGTCGGAGCTGCGATCGAAGTCCTTCAGGGGACGTCGGAGATAGACCGCGATTTCGATGTGTTCGACTGGGTTGCCGATTGCATCGGCATCGCCTGCGGGCTGGTGGTGGCGGGTTGTGCAACCTGGCTCACGCGCCATCGAGGCTGAGCGCCAATCGCACATTGTCCTGACGGCGGAGCGCCATCAGCCCGGATGTATCAGCTCGCCTCGCGCATCGCTTCAGCCGCCTGCAGATCGACCGATACGAGTTGGCTCACGCCCTGCTCGGCCATGGTGACACCGAACAGCCGGTCCATGCGGGCCATCGTGATCGGATTGTGCGTGATGATGACGAAGCGCGTCTCGGTGGTCTTGGCCATCTCGTCCATGAGATTGCAGAAGCGTTCGACATTGTGATCGTCGAGCGGCGCGTCGACTTCGTCGAGGACGCAGATCGGCGCCGGATTGGTCAGGAAGACGGCGAAGATCAGCGACATCGCCGTCAGCGCCTGCTCGCCGCCCGACAGCAGCGTCATGGTCTGTGGCTTCTTGCCCGGCGGGCGGGCAAGAATTTCGAGACCTGCCTCGAGCGGATCCTCGGATTCGATCAGCTGCAATTCCGCCGTGCCACCACCGAACAGGTGCGAGAACAGGCGCTGGAAATGGCTGTTGACCACGTCGAAGGCGGCGAGAAGCCGCTCGCGGCCTTCGCGATTGAGGCTCTGGATCGCTTGCCTGAGCTTGCGGATCGCTTCGATGATGTCCTCGCGCTCGGAAACGATCGCCTCCAGCCGGTCGGAGAGCTCCTTCTGCTCTTCCTCGGCGCGCAGATTGACGGCGCCGAGCCGTTCGCGCTCGATCTTCAAACGGTCGAGCTGGCGTTCGATCTCGGCCATCTCGGGCATCGGAGCGTCGACTTCCAGACCGGTATGGCGAATGACCAGATGCGGTGGCGTGTTCAGCGTCTCCTGGATGCGCGCCTCGACCTCAAGCCGGCGCTCGTCGGCCGCCGTCAGCCTTTCCTCGGTACGGGCACGGGTCTCGCGCGCCTCGGCCAGCGACTGGATGGCCGATGTGGCCAGCTTGTCCAGTTCGGCCTGCCTGTTCTCCGCTTCCTGCAGGCGATCGGCGGCCGCCTTGCGCAAGGTCTCGGCCTCGGCGAGCTGCGACAGCAGCGCGCGCCGCTTGGCGTCGATCTCGTCGGGAGCATCAGCCAGGCGTTCGCGCTCGGCCTCGGCCTCGGCCTTGCGGTCGCCGAGCGATGCAATCTGGGTCGAGGCGTTTTCGGCTCGCACCAGCCAGTTGCTGCGTTCGGCGCCGATTGCATCGAGCCGGCGTGCGCGTGCCTCGGCCTCACGCCGCAATCCCTCGTGGACGGCACGCGCATCGGCAAGCGTGGCGCGGTCGCGCGAGACATTGGCCGAGGACTGTTCGAGCTGCAATTGCAGGTCGCCGAGATCAGGCGCGTCCTGCAGCAGCATTTCGGCCTCGACGAAGGCCGCCGAGGTTTCCTCATGGCTGTCGACGATGCGCGCGCGGGCCTCATCGAGTGCCGCGCGCCGGCTCGACAGCTCGCCGCCCGCCTTTTCGGCGTCGGCCAGCGCATTGCGGGCAGCGTCCAGGCGGTGCTGGGCGTCGCGTCCGGCCTGGCGCGTGTTGCGTTCAGCGTCGCTTGCCTGGCGAAGCGCCTGTTCGGCCTGTGCCAGAGCCTCCTCGGCCTGGCGCAGGACAAGCGTCGCCTGCACCGCTTCGGCATCGAGTTCGGCAAGCCGGTTTTTCTGCGCCAGCCGTTGTGCAGCGGCTGTCGGCGCATCGGCGCTGGCCGTGAGACCGTCCCAGCGCCAGAGCGCGCCTTCGCGGCTGACCAGCCTCTGGCCCGGCGCAAGCAGCGCCTGCAGCCGGCGGCCGTCAGCGGCCTCGACGATGCCGATCTGCGCCAGTCGGCGAGCCAATTGCGCGGGGGCACGAACCACGCTGGCCAGGCTCTTGATGCCGTCCGGCAAGGCCGCGTCGCCGGGCTGGATCTGGCTTTCGCCCCAATGCACCGGCGCGCTGCGGTCGAGCGGTACATCGAGGTCTTCGCCAAGGGCCGCACCCAGCGCCGTCTCAAAGCCGCGCTCGACGCTGATCTGCTCCAGCACCGAAGGAAAGAGATCGCCGCTGGCGGCATTGAGTATCTTGGCCAGGGTACGCGCTTCGGTCTCGATGCCCGCCAGCTCTGCCCTGGCGTCCTGAAGCGGCGGCCGGGCAGCGTTTTCGGCGGCACGGGCATCGATGACCGACTGCTCAGCCTGCGCCACCGCTGCCTCGGATTCTTCGAGCAACGCCACGGCCTGTTCGACCAGCACCCGCTTCTCGGCCGGATCCGGCAGGCCAGCCACCTTGGAGAGGATGTCCGACAATTCGCGGTCAACCTCGGCGAGTTGGCGGGCGAAGCGGTCGCGGCGCTCGGCGGTTTCGCGCAGCGTCCGTTCGATCTGATGGCGCGAGGCGGCGGCCTCGGCCCGTTCGGCTGTCAGAGCTGCGAGCTTGGCTTCGCTCTGCGCAAGCGTCGACGCCGCCTGCTCGAATGCAGCGCGGGTGGTGGCTTCCCGTTCCGCGGCGCCGGCGTTCTCGGAATTCAGTACAGCCTCTTCGGTGCGCAGGCGTTCAAGAACATCGGCATTGTCGCGCACCATCCGCTCCTCGCGGGCGATATCGCCGTCAAGTTGCTGCAACCGACGCTCGATTTCGGCCTGGCGATTGCGGATGCGGCCGGCCTCCTCCTCGATCTGCGACTTGGCGATCGACAGGCGCTGGAAGGCGGCGGCGGCGGCGGCTTCCGCGTCCCGCAGGTCAGGCAAGCGATGAGCGCCGATCCCTTGTTCCCTGGCGGCGGCCATCTGCGCGGCGGCGCGGTCGCCAACCAGAGCGGTCGCGGCAGCCAGCGCCGAACGCGCTTCGCCTTCCTGTGTCTTGGCCAGCGTCCAGCGCAGATGCAGCAATGTCGCTTCGGCCTTGCGGATATCGGCCGACAGGTTCTTGAAGCGTGACGCCTGGCGCGCCTGCCGCTTGAGGCTCTCGATCTGGCTTTCCAGCTCGCCGACGACATCGTCCAGGCGTTCGAGGTTCTGTTCAGCCGCCTTCAGCCGCAGTTCCGCTTCGTGGCGACGGGTGTGCAGGCCGGAAATGCCGGCCGCCTCTTCCAGCAGCGCACGGCGCGCCTGCGGCTTGGCCTGGATCAACTCGCCGATACGGCCCTGCCCGACCATCGATGGCGAGCGCGCGCCGGTCGACTGGTCGGCGAACAGAAGCTGCACGTCCTTGGCGCGCGCTTCCTTGCCATTGATGCGATAGAGCGAGCCGGCCTCGCGCTCGATGCGGCGCGACACCTGCAATTCGTCGGCATCGTTGAAGGCGGCGGGCGCCGAGCGGTCGGCATTGTCGAGAAAAAGCGTGACTTCGGCGGTATTGCGCGCGGGCCGCGTACCCGAGCCGGAAAAGATCACGTCGTCCATGCCGGACGCGCGCATGTTCTTGTAGGAGCTTTCGCCCATCACCCAGCGCAGCGCCTCGACAAGGTTCGACTTGCCGCAGCCGTTCGGCCCGACAATACCCGTCAGGCCGCGTTCGATGACGAACTCGCCGGGCTCGACGAACGACTTGAAACCAAGGAGGCGAAGGCGCGAGAACTTCATTCACGCGCCCCATTGAGGCGAGCGCCGAAACGCTGCCGCTTCAGCGCTGACCTGATGTCAGAGCAGAGGGTCGATGATGGCCGACATTTCCTCAATCGACATCGCCCCTTTGTAGGTCTTACCGTTGATGAAGAAGGTCGGTGTCGAGTCGACCTTGAATTCATTGGCGCCGCGCTTCTGGACAGATCTCACATCGTCCAGAAGTTTCTGGTCCGTCAAGCAGGCCTCGAAGGACTCCTGTGTAAAACCGGCGAGCTTCGAGATTTGCAGCAGCGCATCCTTGGTGTTCGACACGCCAACCCAGTTCGCCTGCTGCCTGAACAGCACGTCCACCATCGGGAAATAGTTATCCTTGGCGCAGCGCGCCAGCATGAAACCGGCTTCCGCGCTCGGATCGAACGGGAATTCGCGCAGAATATAGCGCGCCTTGCCGGTGTCGATGTACTTGGTCTTCAGATCCGGGAAGGTGGTCTCGGCGAAATGCGCGCAGTGCGGGCAGGTCATCGATGCGTATTCGACTATGGTGACTTTGGCGTCATCCTTGCCCAGCTGCTTGTCGGGCAGCGCGCCCGGCTTCAGCAATTCGGCCATATCGACGGTGCCCTGCGCTTCCGGCACCTGGACAGCCGCCGGTGTTGCCGGCTTTGCGGGTGCGGCCGGATCAGCAGGCTTCACATCCGCCGCCTTGGCCTCTTCGCCGGAGTCGCTGCAGGCGGCAAGCAGGGCAACCGCCGGGATTGCGGCCAGCGAAGACAGGACGTTTCTGCGAGACAGACTTTTGCCGAACGGAGGACGGTTCATACGAATCACCTGACAAGGGTTGGATTTTGCAATGCAAAGGCACGAAAAGGCGAGAGTTGGCGCGAATTAAGGCATCTCCATCTCCAATCCAATCGCGGAACCCGATAAAGGCGATCACGAATGCGAGATGTTGACGACAAATTCATGACTGTCTTCAAGGGGTTTTTGACTTCCTTTCACCCAGGATGGTGGCGCCAAGCCTTTCCAGCGAGGCGCGCAACCCTTCATCCTCGATCAGTTCGACCGTGCTGGACAATTTGGTCTTCTCCGCCGCCGTCAAGGGCCTGAAGCTGGGTTTAGGCCGTCCTTTGTCCGACGTCACCGGTTTTTGCACGATCCTGATGCGGCCTATTGCCGTAAAGCCGAGGAAGGCGTTGACCCGGTTGATGATCTCGCCGGTCTCATGTTGCAGATGAAGCGCCGCCATCCCCTCGCAGGCGATAACCAGTACCGCCGGCTCGAACGGATCGTCCTCGTGCAGGCGACGCGGCCACTGGATCTTCTCGGGCCGCGAGCGGCTGGCAAGGCGCGGTCCGGCAATCTCTTCCCAGGACTGGACGAGGCCGATCGAGATGCCTGCCCTTTTGCGCAGCACCGGATCGAGGATCTCGGTGGCGAGATCGCTCACCGGAACAGGATTGCCGAAGCGCCTTTTCCCTGCCATGTGCGTTCTCCAGCCACGACCTCACCCGATATCCGCAAGGCCAACACAAGATCAATGGCACCAGCAGACCAGACCCGCAAGGCCCAGACCCACGAGGCAATGACAGGCGATGCCGCCTCGCGGCTGCTTGCCTGGTACGACGTACACCACCGCGAACTGCCGTGGCGCGTGACGCCGCGTGAGCATGCACGCGGCGTGCGGCCGGATCCCTACCGCATCTGGCTGTCCGAAGTCATGCTGCAGCAGACCACCGTCGAGGCGGTGAAATCCTACTTCCGTGCTTTTGTCGAGAAATGGCCCGATGTCGAGGCACTGGCCTCGGCACCAACCGAGGACGTCATGAAGGCCTGGGCGGGGCTCGGCTACTATTCCCGCGCACGCAACCTCAAGGCTTGCGCCGATCTGGTGGCGGCGCGCGGCGGCCGCTTTCCCGACACCGAGGCTGCCTTGAGAGACCTGCCTGGCATCGGCGCCTACACCTCGGCGGCCATCACGGCGATCGCTTTCGACCGCCCTGCGGCCGTTGTCGACGGCAATGTCGAACGCGTCATCTCGAGGTTGTTTTCGATCACGACGCCTCTCAGCGAAGCCAAGGCAGAGATACGCGCCCATGTCGAGCGCCTGCTGCCGCCGACAAGGCCGGGCGATTTCGCCCAGGCGATGATGGACCTTGGCGCCACGATCTGCACGCCGCGCCGGCCGCGCTGCATGCTGTGTCCGCTGCGCGAGGATTGCAGCGCCGTCGTTTCAGGCGATCCCGAAAACTTCCCGGTGCGGCTGCCGAAAGCCGACAAGCCGCTGCGGCGCGGCGCTGCTTTCGTGGCCGTGCGAGAGGACGGTGCCCTTCTTCTGCGCAAACGGCCCGAGAAAGGTTTGCTGGGCGGCATGACGGAGGTGCCGACCACGGCCTGGACGGCGCGGGTGGATGGGGACACCACAGCGGCGGCGGCGCCCTTTTCCGGCGACTGGCGGCGCGCCGGGACAATCACGCATGTCTTCACCCATTTCGCCCTCGAGCTCGACGTCTTTCGCGCCAACATAAAAGATGATGCGCCGGCAGGATGTTTCTGGTCACCTGCCCATGAGATTGCCGGAGAGGCGCTGCCCACTGTCATGAAAAAGGCAATCGAGGCTGCGATACCCGGTGCGACGAAAAAGCCGTCACCGCTCAAAGCAAAGAGGCCCCATGACTGAAATCCGCCACATCGTTTTCGACATCGGCCGTGTGCTGATCCACTACGATCCAAACATCCCGTTCAGTCGCCTCATTCCCGATGCCGAAGAGAGACAGTGGTTCTTCGACAATGTCTGCACGCATGACTGGAACATCGAGCAGGATCGCGGACGAACCTGGGAAGAGGCCGAGGCGCTGCTGATCGCTGAGCACCCGGATCATTCGGAAAACATCCGCAATTTCCGCCGCCATTGGCACGAAATGGTGCCGCATGCCTATGACGACAGCGTCGCCATCATGCTCGGCCTGATCGAGCGCGGCCATGATGTGACCATGCTGACCAACTTCGCCTCCGATACGCTTGCTGAAGCCCGCAAACGCTTCGATTTTCTTGAGCGCCCGCGTGGGGTGACCATCTCCGGCGAGATCGGCAAGATCAAGCCGGATCGCGACATTTACGACCATCACGTGGCTGCGTTCGGCCTCGAACCATCGGCTACGCTGTTCATCGACGACAGCCAGAAGAATGTCGACGGCGCCCGGGCGGCGGGCTGGCAATCGGTGCTGTTCACCGATGCCAGGACGCTTAAAGCGGATCTTGAACGCTTCGGGATCAAGGCGTGATCTGAATCGCTTGCGGCGATCCGCTCCTATCTTGAATCAACGTGAAAGCGGCAATCGGCAGGGGGTCACCCCCCTGCCCGCTCCATGCCGAGGCGGGCAATGCGGCGCAGTTCGTCGATCGGGGTGAGCCCACCGCTGCGCTCATAGTGCCAGAACGTCCAGCCGTTGCAGGCATCCAGCCCCTGCACTTCGGCGCCGATCTTGTGGATCGAGCCGGCGCTGTCGCCGATCGCCACCGTACCGTCGGCACGCACCTTGGCCGCCCAGCGCTTCTTGGCGTCATAGAGCGTGGCGCCCGGCGTCACCAGCCCGGTGTCGATCAGGCTGACGAAGGCAACGCGTGGCTCGGCGCGCTTGCCGGTCAGGACAGTCAAATCGGCATCCTGCAGCGGCCGCACCGCATCGATGCGCTCATTGGCGGCGTCGATATAGGCCTGCTCGCGCTCGATGCCGACGAAATGGCGGCCGAGGCGCTTGGCCACGGCGCCTGTCGTGCCGGAGCCGAAGAAAGGATCGAGCACGATGTCGCCCGGCTTGGTCGAGGCCATCATGATGCGGGCCAGCAGCGCTTCAGGCTTCTGTGTCGGGTGCAGCTTGTCGCCATTGTCGTTCTTCAGCCGCTCGCCGCCGGTGCAGATCGGGAACAGCCAGTCGGAGCGCATCTGGACATCGTCATTGGACGCCTTCAACGCTTCATAGTTGAAAGTGTAGCCCTTGCCTTTCTGGTCGCGCGAGGCCCAGATCATCGTCTCATGGGCGTTCTGGAAGCGGCGACCGCGGAAATTCGGCATCGGATTGGTCTTGCGCCAGACCACGTCGTTGAGGATCCAGAAGCCCAGATCCTGCATCTTGGCGCCGACCCGGAAGATGTTGTGGTAGGAGCCAATGACCCAGATCGTGCCGTTGGGCTTCAGCACTCGCCGCGCCGCCAGCAACCAGGCACGGGTGAAAGCGTCGTAGGCTTCAAAACTCTCGAACTGATCCCAGTCGTCGTCGACCGCGTTGACCTTGGACTGATCGGGGCGATGCAGATCGCCGTCGAGCTGCAGATTGTAGGGCGGATCGGCGAAGATGACGTCGACCGATTTTTCCGGCAAGCGGTCGAGGGCCGCGACGCAGTCGCCTTTCAGGATCGTGTCCAGCCATTCGGATTGCTGGGGGGCAAGGGAAAGCTCGTCGAGAAGACGCACGGCAGACATTTTTACACCCGAGGCACGCGTTACTGTTTACTCCCCGTTATGGTTACCGATCAGCGTAAATATTCGGTGAAGGCCGGCGCGATCATCCGTCAGGTTTGCGAAGACCGGGCCATTGGTGTATGCCGCGCCGCTTGAGCCGAGAGGCCATTCCTCCACCCTCCTTATTCCGGATCACCATGCCCCAGCCAGACCTTGTCATTTTCGATTGCGACGGCGTGCTCGTCGATTCCGAAATCATCGCCGCGCGGGTCGAGGCGGAGTTGATAACCCTGGCCGGATACGAAATCTCGGCCGAGGAGATCGCGGAGACCTATGCGGGCCTGACGTTCAAGGACATCCTGATGCGGATCGAGGAGAAGTCCAAGATCCCGTTCCAGGCGTCACTGATCGATCGCGCCGAGGATCTGGTCGACCGCAAACTGCGAAGCGACGTCCGCGCCATCGAGGGCGTGCGCGAGGCGGTGGCCTCGGTCACGACACAGCGCTGCATCTGCTCCAACTCACGTTCGGAGCGGATCGAATTCATGCTGGAGAAGGTGCATCTGCTGCCGTTTTTCGCCGGCCGTATCTTCTCGGCGCTGGAGATCCCGAGCAAAAAGACCAAGCCCGCCCCGGACGTGTTCCTGTTCGCGGCGGAAAAACTAGGCGCGGACCCGGCGAACACCTTCGTCATCGAGGATTCCGTGCACGGCGTCACCGGCGCCAGGACAGCCGGCATGCGCGTGATCGGCTTCACCGGCGCCAGCCACAGCTATCCCGGCCATGCCGACGCGCTGACAGAGGCCGGCGCCGAGACGGTGATCCGCCGCTGGGCCGAGTTGAAAAGCGTTATCGCGGCACTATCGGAATGGTCGGCTGACGCCTGAGACGCGGGCGCCCGGGCGGACGCACGCTGTGTCCATGGCCGCTCAGTTCGTCGCCGCGGCCTTCTTCCTGTGGGTCTTCTTCGGCTTGTCGGTCGTCCCCTTCGGCGCGGTTTCGTCATAGCCGGCATAGGCCTGATAGTCCTGCGCCGTCGGCGCCGGCACGACGACATTGGAATCGGTGAAGACGAACTGGGTTGCGACCGAGGGATCGGTGACCTGGACCTGATACTGGTGGATCTGCGAGTAGAGCACCTCGGTGCCGTGCATCACCGCGGTGCGGATCGGCATGGTGATGGTGCCGGGCGAGAACTTGGGTCCCGGCACGATCTTGCCGGCGACCGCTATCTTCATGGTCATCTGTCCGTCGGTACGGCTGCAATCACGGGTCACGTCGGCAATCGACGCCTGGTAAATGATCCTCGCCGAATCGTCGGGCGGAGTGGCGGCTGCGGCGTCGGCAGCAGCCTGAGCAGCGGCATCAGCCGCGGCGTCGCCTGTTTTCTTGACTTTGGGCTTGGCCTTCTTGACCTCGTTGGCATAGGTGTTGAAGAAGGCCGTACCGTCGCGCACCGTCACCCTCGGGCAATAGGCGTTCAACTGGCTGGCCAGGACCTTGGGATCCTGCGGCGGCGGTGGCGCTGCCGGGTCCTTCTTCTTGCCGAAGCCGAGGTCAAGGATGCCATTGTCGCCCGATTGGCAGCCGGCGGCGGCGAGCATAAAGCCGGTGAGCGCAAGACCCGCCAAAAAGCGGCCACGTGATGTACGAAACGCCATGAAACTGCACTTCCCTCTCGTAAAGCTGGTGACGTATATCAACGGCGCGGCAAAAATGCGACTGGAGCCGGCACAGAAATTAACCACCTTGTGGTGAACGGAAAGCCGAGCAGCAACGGGACTGGGACATGCAATATGTGAGTACGCGCGGCGAAGCGCCCGCGCTTGGATTTTCCGATGCCGTGCTGGCCGGCCTGGCCCGCGATGGCGGGCTCTACCTACCACGCGAGTGGCCGCACTTCTCGGCAGCCGACATCCGTGCCATGCGAGGCCTTGCCTATCCCGACCTTGCCATACGCGTGCTGACGCCGTTCCTCGGCGGCGAGATCGCGGCTCCGGTCTTCGAACGCCTGGTCCGTGAAGCCTATGCCACCTTCCGCCACGAAGCGGTCTGCCCGCTGGTCCAGACCGGCCCCAACACGTTTGTCCTCGAACTCTTCCATGGACCGACGCTGGCGTTCAAGGACGTGGCAATGCAGCTGCTCGCCCGGCTGATGGACCATGTGCTTGCCGAACGCGACCAGCATGCCACCATCGTCGGCGCCACTTCAGGCGACACCGGCGGCGCGGCCATCGACGCCTTTGCCGGGCGCAGCCGGACCGACATCTTCATCCTTTTCCCGCATGGCCGCGTTTCGCCGGTGCAGCAGCGGCAGATGACGACGTCGAAGGCTGAAAACGTCCATGCGCTGGCGATCGAAGGCAATTTCGACGACTGCCAGGGCCTGCTCAAGGACATGTTCAACGACCACGCTTTCCGTGACCGGGTGGCGTTGTCGGGGGTCAACTCGATCAACTGGGCGCGCATCATGGCCCAGATCGTCTACTATTTCTCCTCGGCCCTGTCGCTCGGCGCACCGGACAGGCCGGTGTCGTTCACGGTGCCGACCGGCAATTTCGGCGATATCTTTGCCGGCTACGCCGCCAAGAAGATGGGCCTGCCGATCGAACGGCTGGTCATCGCCACCAACGACAACGACATATTGGCCCGCACCTTCGCCACCGGCGAATACCGCACCAAGGGCGTCTTCGCCACCACCTCGCCATCGATGGATATCCAGGTGTCGTCGAATTTCGAACGCCTGCTGTTCGAGGCCTCGAACCGTGACGCGGCGACCGTGCGGCGCTACATGGATGGCCTGAAGCAGTCCGGCGCCTTCACCATTGAAACCCGCGAAATCAATGGGATGCGGTCCGAATTCGACGCCGGCCGCGCCACCATGGACGAGGTCGCCGCCACCATCCGCTCGACGCTCGCGGCCAGCAATTATCTTCTGGATCCGCATACCGCCGCGGCCGTGCATGTCGCGGCCGGCAAAACATCAGGCGCCGTGCCCATGGTGGTACTGGGCACCGCCCATCCGGCGAAATTTCCGGCCGCCGTCGAGGCCGCCAGCGGCGTCTCGCCCGCCCTGCCCGCATGGCTAGGGGGATTGATGACACTTGAGGAAAAATACACGGTACTTCCATCCGACCTGAAAATGGTGGAAGATTACGTCAGCCGCCGCGCGCGGGCGGCGCGTTAGGGAGTACGAGCCATATGGGTGTTGAGGTAAGCCGTCTGTCGAACGGCCTGACAGTCGCCACCGAAACCCTTCCAAGTATCGAATCGGTTGCCTTGGGTGCCTGGGTCAAGTCCGGCGCCCGCAATGAACGTGACGAAGAGCATGGCATGGCCCATCTGCTCGAGCATATGGCGTTCAAGGGCACAAAGCGGCGAAGCGCTTTCGAAATCGCCTCGGAAATCGAGGATGTCGGCGGCGAGATCAACGCCGCCACCAGCGTCGAGACCACGTCCTATTACGCCAGGGTGCTGTCCGACGACGTGCCGCTGGCGGTCGACATCCTTGCGGACATACTGCAGGAGTCCGAATTCGACCCGCAGGAACTCGAACGCGAGCAGCATGTGATCCTGCAGGAGATCGGTGCAGCGCACGACACACCCGATGATATCGTCTTCGACCGTTTCACCGAGACGGCCTTTCGCCACCAGACAATCGGCCGCTCCATTCTGGGCACGCCGGAAACCGTCAAATCCTTCACTTCCAAGCAGTTGCACGACTTCATCGAACGCCAATACGGCGCCGAGCGGATGGTGATCGTGGCCGCAGGCGACATCAAGCACGATAATTTCGTGCGCGAGGTCGAGAAGCAGCTCGGCGGCTTTCGCAGCAAGGCCGACAGCACCATTCCGCAATATGCGCAGTATGTCGGCGGCGATTTCCGCGAGGACCGCGACCTGATGGACGCGCAG
This sequence comes from Mesorhizobium sp. GW821-FHT07A06, assembly GCF_059419085.1. Lineage (NCBI taxonomy): Bacteria > Pseudomonadati > Pseudomonadota > Alphaproteobacteria > Hyphomicrobiales > Phyllobacteriaceae > Mesorhizobium > Mesorhizobium sp. GW821-FHT07A06. The sequence goes on along the minus strand of NZ_JBWKRC010000001.1, from coordinate 130,165 downwards.
ATCGTGCTGGGCTTCGAGGGCCGCGCCTACCATGTGCGCGACTTCTACGCCTCGCAGGTGCTGTCGATGATCCTCGGCGGCGGCATGTCGTCGCGGCTGTTCCAGGAAGTCCGTGAGAAACGTGGCCTGTGCTACTCGGTCTATGCTTTCCACTGGGGCTTTTCCGACACCGGCATATTCGGCGTCCACGCCGCGACCGGCCAGAGCGACATTGCCGAACTGGTACCTGTCATCATCGACGAACTGCAGAAGGCCGGAGAGAGCATCCTGCAGGAAGAACTCGACCGGGCGCGCGCCCAGTATCGCGCCGGGCTGATCATGTCGGCCGAAAGCCCGGCCAGCCGCGCCTCGCAGATCGCGCGGCAACTGCTCTTGTTCGGCAGGCCGATCGCCAAGGAGGAATTGATGGAGCGCCTCTCGGCGCTGACCGTGGAGCGGCTGACCGACCTGTCGTCGCGGATGTTCTCGACCAAGCCGACGCTTACCGCTGTCGGGCCCGTGGGTACGCTGGCGCCATATGAGGCGATTCTCGATTCGCTTCCGGGCACGCAGACCACGGCCCGCAGGCTCGCCGTCTAAGTCCCCAAAGCGTCGTGTTCGCGCTCCCTTTCTTTCGCCGTGACCTGCCGGCGCTGAAGGGCAACCTCGTTACGCTGCGCGTTCCATTCACCAATGACTACCGTGAATGGTCGACGTTGCGCGGCGAAAGCCGGGCATTCCTGGAGCCGTGGGAGCCGCGCTGGACGCCCGACGAACTCGACCGCACGGCATGGCGCCTGCGCATCTCCCGCTACCGCGAGGACTATGCGCAAGGCACCGCGATCGCCTTCTTCATCTTCGAGAAGTCGAGCGGCAAGCTGGCAGGCGGAATCACGCTCGGCAACATACGCCACGGTGTCTCGCAAAGCGGCCATGTCGGCTACTGGATCGGCGAGCGCTTCGGCGGCCGCGGGCTGATGACCGACGCGGTCAAGGTCGTGGCCCGCTTTGCCTTCGATACGCTGAGGTTGCACCGCATCGAAGCGGCCTGTATTCCCGACAATATCCGGTCGGTCCGCGTGCTTGAAAAAGCCGGATTCCGGCGCGAAGGACTCTTAAGATCCTATCTCAGGATCAACGGCATCTGGCAGGACCACTACCTCTACGCCCGGATCGCGGACGATCCGCCGAGCGCTGGAACGAAGGACTGATTTTTGACGAATTTCCTGCGCAACGGGCCGCTGTTCGCCTTTGTCCTCGCGGCAATCCTGACGCTGTGCGCGGCATCGTCGGCCTTTGCCGTCGAACCGATCAAGATCGCCCGCGACGACGTCGCGCTCGACCTGTCGCGCGCCTTCGAGATCTACCGCAACCAGGGTGAGAACTTCCAGGTGTCGACGGCGCCCGGGCCAGACGGCATCGTGCGGCGCATCGAGGTCGAGGCCAATGACGCGCGCTCGACCGGTGACTGGGCGGTGTTCGCGCTGGCCAACACCACCGACCAGCAGCTCGACAGGCTGATCGTGGCGCCGCATTTCCGACTGGTGAATTCCGGCATCTTCTGGCCCGATCTTGGCGCCACCCGCATTGCCGCCATCACGCCCAGCGAGGGCTTCGCGCTCGACCGCCAGACCAGCCCCGACGCCGATGTGTTCCGGGTGACGCTGAACCCGGGAACGGTGATCACCTTCATCGCCGAGCTCGCCTCGCCCAAGCTGCCGCAGGTGTATCTCTGGGAGCCGGAAGCCTACAAGGACTCGGTCAACTCCTATACGCTGTTTCGCGGCATCGTCATCGGCATCGCCGGTCTGCTGGCACTGTTCCTGACCATCCTTTTCGTGGTCAAGGGAACCTCCATGTTCCCGGCGACCGCAGCCCTTGCCTGGGCGGTGCTTGCCTATATCTGCGTCGATTTCGGCTTCCTCAACAAGGTCATCGAGATTTCGCCCGGCAATGAGCAGATGTGGCGAGCTGGTACGGAGGTGGCGCTTGCCGCGACCTTCGTGGTGTTCCTGTTCGCTTATCTCAACCTCAACCGATGGCACGGCCATTTCAGCTACGGCGCCCTGGTCTGGATCCTTGGGCTGCTCCTGATCGCCGGTGTCGCCATAGTCGATCCGGCGGTCGCCGCCGGCATCGCCCGTATCTCCTTTGCCGCCACCGCGTTGACCGGGCTCGGGCTGATCATCTTCCTCGGGATTCGCGGCTATGATCGTGCGATCATGCTGGTGCCCAGTTGGGTCATGGTTCTGTTGTGGCTATGCGGGTCGTGGATGGCGATCACCGGCATGCTCGACAACGACATCGCCCAGCCGGCGCTCGGCGGCGGGCTGATCCTGATCATCCTGCTGATCGGCTTCACCGTCATGCAACATGCCTTTGCCGGCGGCGCGCTGCATCAGGGGCTGTTCTCCGACCTCGAACGCCAGGCGCTGGCGGTTGCCGGTTCGGGCGACACGGTGTGGGACTGGGACGTCCTGCGCGACCGCGTGGTCACCAAGCCCGATGTCAGCATCCAGCTCGGCCTGGCGCCCAACAGCCTGGGGGGTGCGGCGCGCAACTGGCTGCCGGTGCTGCATGCCGACGACCGCGACACGTTCCGCACGACGCTCGACGTGGTGCTGGAGCATCGCCGTGGCCGGGTGGCGCAGAATTTCCGCCTGCGTGGCGCCGACGGGCATTACCACTGGTTCGCCCTCCGCGCGCGCCCCGTCATCGGATCGGACGGCGAGGTCATACGCTGCGTCGGCACCATGGTCGACGTCACCGAGCAGAAGAAGTCCGAGGAGCGGCTGCTGCACGACGCCGTGCACGACAACCTGACCGGCCTGCCGAACCGCGAATTGTTCATGAACCGGCTGGAAGCGATCATCTCGATCGCACGCACCGAAGAGAAGGTACGTCCGACCGTCTTCGTCATCGACATAGACCGCTTCAAGCAGGTCAATGACGGGCTCGGCATCTCGGCCGGTGACACCATCCTGCTCACCATAGCGCGCCGCCTGCACCGGCTCCTGAAGCCGAAGGATTCGCTGTCGCGCTTCGCCGGCGATCAGTTCGCGCTGATGCTTTTGTCCGAACAGGACCCTGCCCGCATCGCCGGCGTGGCGGATGCCATCAAGCACGCGATTAACAACCCGATCACCTTTGCCAAGCGCGAGATCGTGCTGACCGCCTCGATCGGCCTGATCACCTGGACCTCGGCGCAGACCTCGGCCGAAGACATGGTCAAGGACGCCGAGCTTGCCATGCACCAGGCCAAGCGTTTTGGCGGCGACAGGATCGAGCCGTTCCGCCCGGCTTTCCGCACCGTCGGCACCGACCGGCTGCAGTTCGAATCCGATTTGCGGCGCGCCATCGAGCGGCGCGAATTCACGCTTGCCTACCAGCCGATCGTGCGCCTGGAAGATGGCAGCGTTGCCGGCTTCGAAGCCTTGCTGCGCTGGGATCATCCGCGTCGCGGCATGATCCCGCCGGCGGACTTCATCCCGGTCGCCGAAAGCTGCGGGCTGATCGTGCAGCTTGGGCTGTTCGCCATGCAGCAGGCGGCCGAGGATCTCGCTGGATGGCAGAAGCAGATCGGCGATGCGCCGCTGTCGGTCTCGGTCAACTTGTCCAGCCGTCAGCTCATCCGCCGCGACCTGGTCAGTGATGTCCGCTCGGTCATCGCGCGGGCCAATCTGAAGCCGCGCTGCTTCCGGCTGGAACTCACCGAGTCCCTTGTCATGGATAATCCCGAGCAGACCGCCCATGTGCTGACCAAGCTGAAGCAACTCGGCATCGGGCTGTCGCTGGACGATTTCGGCACCGGCTATTCCTCGCTTGCCTATCTGACGCGGTTCCCGTTCGACACCATCAAGATCGACAAGAGTTTCGTCGACGACAACACGCCCAAGCGCGCTGTGCTGCTCAAATCCATGGTCAACATGGCGCATGAGCTCGGCCTGTCGGTGGTCGCCGAGGGCATATCGGACGAGCGCGACGCGCTGGAACTGCGTCAGATGGGTTGCGAATACGTCCAAAGCTTCATGTTCGGCGCCCCGATGCCGGGCGACCAGGTGCTGAAGACGTTGAAGGAACAATATCCGCTGACGCAGGCGTGATGCGTCCACGCTTCGGCAGCTTCAGGCGTGACCGGCGGCGAGGCTAAGATGCGCCAGATCGATGCCGATCGAGGCGAGGATGCGATCGTATTTGCGCTCGATATCGGCGTCGAACAGAAGCCCGGGGCTGGCCGGGCAGGTCAGCCAGCCATTCTCGGCGATCTCAGTTTCCAGTTGGCCGGCGCCCCAGCCCGAATAGCCCAGTGCCATCAGCGCATGGCGCGGGCCGCGGCCCGACGATATGGCGCGCAAGATGTCGACCGTCGCCGTCAGGCAGATATCGTCGGAAACGGTCAGCGACGATTCCACGCGATAGTCGCCGGAATGCAGCACGAAGCCCCGGCTGCGATCGACAGGGCCGCCATTGCGCACGACGAAATCGCGCGCCTGCGCCGGCAGGCGGATCGCCTCCTGCTCGTTCATGATGCCGAGTTGCACGAGAAGGTCCGGAAACAGCATCTGCTGTGTCTGGTTGATGATCAGGCCCATCGCGCCTTCATCGCTGTGCGCGCAGATGTAGATGACCGAGCGCGTGAAACGGTCGTCCTTCATGCCGGGCATGGCAATCAGGAACTGATCGTCGAGAAAGCCGCGTCCAGCGGCCGTCTTCTTGTGGCGCAACAAATCCATGGCAGGGAGGGTACCGTGTTTCCCGGGCGCCGAAAAGATGTGCCGCGCCGGATTCGACCAAAGCCCATGTTGCCGGTGGGCCTTGCTTGCCACCGGGGGTCACGCAAATATGATGCCGGCAAGGCCATGAAATCATTGCACCGCCACGAACGGACGATCAAATCACCGCCATGCAAAGCTTGAAAATCCTGGTGCTCGGCACCGCCATCGGATTGGTGACCGTCCTCCCCGCCTCCGCTTCCTCATCCGCCTGGTACAACAGCGAAGGCGGCAAGGTGCGGCTGGTGACATCAGGCAAACCGGACGAGGCCGGCCGCATCCAGGGCGTGCTCGACATAGCGCTCAAGCCCGGCTGGAAGACCTATTGGCGCGATCCAGGCGACGCCGGCGTGCCGCCGCAACTCGACATTTCAGCCAGCACCAATATCGCCAATGCCGCCCTCTCGTTTCCGGCGCCCCAGCGCCACGACGATGGTTATGGCAAATGGGCCGGCTACAATTATCCGGTTTCGCTGCCCGTGACGTTCACGCTGGCGACCCCGAACCAACCGGCGGTCATCGACGCAGATATATTTCTCGGCATTTGTGAAACGATCTGCATCCCGGTGCAGACGCGGCTGACCGTCGACCCCACTTCCGATCCCGACAATGCCGACGACGCAGCATTGGTGAAGGCGAGTTTCACGGCTTTGCCGGCGCAGGCAAGGCCTGATTTCGGCATCAACGTGCTGCCGGGCGACCACGAGACGCTGGTTGTCGAGGCAAGCTTTCCCGGTGACCCGGAGGCGGCGGATTTCTTCGTCGCCGGTGAGCGGGACTACATGTTCGGCGCCCCCTCCCGCAGCGAGAAGGATGGCAAGCTGATCTTCACCGTACCGATCCTCGACCGTCCTTCGACAACGCCCACGGATGGCGGGCTTCATTACACACTGACGAGTTCGGCGGGTGCGGTCGAAGGACTGCTGCCTTTCCCTTGATGCCTCGATGGTTGCAGGAAGCCGCCGAGTTCGCTACGCAAGCACGCACTCTTCCCATTCCCCAAGCGAGGAACTCATGACCATTTCCGTTGGCGACAAGCTGCCCGAGGCGACTTTCAAGACAATGACCGCCGATGGCGCCAAGGCGATCACGTCAGCCGAGATTTTCCCGGGCAAGAAGGTGGTTCTGTTCGGTGTTCCCGGCGCCTTCACGCCGACCTGCAGCAACAACCATCTGCCCGGCTATCTCGAAAACCATGACGCCATCCTGGCGCGTGGCGTCGACACCATCGCAGTCGTTTCGGTCAACGACGTTCATGTCATGGGCGCCTGGGCCCGTTTCACCGGCGGTGAGGGCAAGATCCTGTTCCTCGCCGACGGCAACGGCGATTTCGCCAAGGCGGTCGGCCTCGATGCCGATTATTCCGGTGGCGGCATGGGCCTGCGCTCGAAGCGGTTTTCGATGGTCGTCGACGACGGCAAGGTGACCGCGGTCAATGTCGAGACCAAGCCCGGCGTCGACGAGTCCGGCGCGGCTCACATTCTCGGACAGCTCTGAACTTTTACGATTGCATCGGGCGAGGCCGCGACGGCTGGCCTCGCCCGAACCGCTTGCACTCCAGAGCTGCCGATTTTTCGGGGGTCCCAACAATGTTTGACGTCTTCTGGCGCGTTATCGCGATCGGCGTCGGCGCCACGGCGCTGATGGATCTCTGGGCCATTTTCCTGCACAAGGCGTTCGGCCAGCCACGGCCAAACTGGGGACCGGTCGGGCGCTGGGTCTGGCATCTCGGTGACAAGGTCTTTCACGATGATATCGGCGATGCAGCGCCCTACGCGCACGAAGTGGCGTTGGGCTGGGCCTTTCACTATTTCGTCGGCATCGTCTACGGCATCATCCTGGTGGTGGTGGCTGGTGCCGGCTGGCTTGCCGCGCCGACCTTCCTGCCGGCCTTCATCCTCGGCATCGTCACCGTCGGTGCCGGCTGGTTTCTGCTGGCGCCCGGCATGGGAGCGGGATGGGCAGCGTCGAAACGACCCAATCCCATGCGGATCCGGGCGCTCAACTTGGTTTCGCACACAGTGTTCGCGCTCGGGCTTTGGAGCACCGCGCTGCTGATCCGCTGAGGCTTCAGGGCTGTTCCAGCCTGTCGATCGGCCGCCATCCGTGGATGACGTGACGCGCGCCGATATCGTAGGCAAAATAGTTGCCGCCGCCGGCCGGCTGATCCGCGTCGCGGCTGATTTCCCGCCCGCCGAGGGAGAGAAGGAGGAGCGTTCCCACGCCTCCATGGCCCACAATAGCAATGTCGCCAGCGTCATGCGTGCCGAGCACGGCGCGGACCTCGCTCACGATACGATGTTGCGCATCCATTGCCCGCTCCCACCCGCGAACGCTTTTGCGCGGATTGGCGAAGAACTCGTCGGCGACCGCTTCGAACTCCAGCGGCGGCAGGAAGCCTGTCGCCGACCGGTCATTCTCATGCGTCCGTTCCCTCACATCGACGGCAAGGCCGACATGGCTTGCGAGGATCTCAGCGGTTTCTATCGCCTTGCGTTCAGCGGAAGATACGATGCGCCGGATCGATCCGACCCACGGTTGATCAAGCATGGCAACGGCTCTCGCCCAGCCGACGTCCGATAGACCCCATTCCGGCACGGGAACGGTGGCATCGACCTGAACCTGGGGATGCGTCACATAGTAGAGGATCGGCATGGTCGAGAGGTTACTACCTGAGCACGGAGCAGTTGCCGGAAATCAATAGCTCTGTGTCGAACGACGCGCTTTCGTGGCCGGCGGCTGTCTTGCCTGGACATCCGGCTTCGGCCCCACCGGCTTGAAGGAGCCTTTCTTGAACGGCGCCATGCCTTCCCTGGCCAACTCGTCGGCGCGTTCGTTCTCGGTATGACCGTCATGGCCCTTGACCCAGTTCCAGGTGACCTTGTGGCGCCGGTTGGCTTCGTCGAGCGCCTGCCACAGTTCACCGTTCTTGACCGGCTTCTTGTCGGCGGTCTTCCAGCCGTTCTTCTTCCAGCCATGGATCCATTTGGAAATGCCGTCCATGACATATTTGCTGTCGGTGTGAAGCTCGACCGTGCAAGGCTCCTTCAGCGCATTGAGCGCCGAGATGGCGGCCAGCAACTCCATGCGGTTGTTGGTCGTCTCGGCCTCGCCGCCCGAAAGTTCCTTGGTGGTGCCGTTGAAGCGCAAGATCGCACCCCAGCCGCCAGGGCCGGGATTGCCCGAACAGGCGCCGTCGGTGAAGATTTCAACCTGTTTGCTCATGATACCCCGTATTCGGCCAATCCATATTCCGAAGCAGATTTGATTGCCCGATGGAACCGCATCCGTCTGATGTACTCGGTCGGATCGCGCTTCATGACCAGGCCACCATCGGGAACGGTGAGCCAGTCGTAGAGCCGGGTCAACATGAAGCGCAGGGCCGAGCCGCGAGCCAGGATCGGAAGGGCTGCCTTTTCCTGATCGCTCAGGGGCCGCACGCTCTGATAGCCGGCGAGCAGCGCCTTGCCCTTCGTGAGATTGAAGGAAAAATCCTTCTCGAAGCACCAGGCGTTGAGGCAGGTGGCGACGTCGTAAGCGTAGAGGTCGTTGCAGGCGAAATAGAAGTCGATCAGGCCGGAGAGCTTTTCGCCGAGGAAAAACACATTGTCCGGGAAAAGATCGGCATGGATGATGCCTTCGGGGAGACCCTTTGGCCAGTTCCGCTCGAAATCGGCGAAGTCGGCATCGACTTCGGCCGCCAGGCCCGGCTCAACCTCGTCGGCCCGGCCGCGGGCTGCGGTCCACAGCTTGCGCCAGCCTTCGATGGCGAGCGCGTTGGGACGGGTCATCGAGAAATCGGCGCCGGCCAGGTGCAGGGCGGCCAGCGCCTTGCCGACTTCGGCGCAATGCGTCGCTGTCGGCCGTCGCAGCGAAAGCCCTTCGAGGAAGGTGATGATGACCGCCGGACGGCCGGCGAGTGTGCCGATGACGCTGCCGTCATGCGCTGTCACCGGCAGCGGGCAGGACACGCCCTTGTTGGCGAGATGGCCCATCAGCCCAAGGAAGAACGGCAGGTCCGCCTTCTCGACGCGCTTCTCATAGAGCGTCAGGATGTAGGAGCCGGTGGAGGTGTGCAGCAGGAAGTTCGAATTCTCGGTGCCTTCGGCGATGCCCTTGTAGGACAGGAGATCGCCGACCGGGTAGTGCTTCAGGAAAGCGCCGAGTTCGCCCTCCGCAACATCGGTGTAGACCGCCATGTGCCTTACGCGGCTCCATTGACGAAGGCCATGTCGGCCGGCGTCAGTTCGACATCGCGCAGTACCCGCATGACCGGAAAATCCTCTGTTTCGGTGGCCGTGATGGCCAGGTCGATCGTCACATCGAAGCGCTGGCGGAACGCGTCGATGATCTCGTCGACGATGATCTCCGGCGCCGATGCACCCGCCGACAGGCCAAGGGTCGAAATGTTGCCGATCTCATTCCACGGAATCTCGGCGGCGCGCTGCACGAGAAGCGACATCGTGGCGCCGGCACGCTCCGCGACCTCGACAAGGCGGCGCGAATTGGAGGAATTCGGGGCGCCGACGATCAGGTAGAGATCAGCCCCCGGCGCGGTGTCCTTGACCGCTTCCTGGCGATTGGTGGTGGCATAGCAGATCGATTCCGCCGCGGGCGCCTGAAGGTCGGGAAAACGGTCCCGCAGCGCACGGATGATGCCGGCGGTGTCCTCGACCGAAAGCGTGGTTTGGGTGACGAAGCCAAGCGCCTTCGGATCGGTCGGCACAAGCCTGGCCGCATCGGCCTCGGTCTCGATCAGCGTGACCGCGCCCCCGGGCAATTGCCCCATCGTGCCGATCACCTCTGGGTGTCCGGCATGGCCGATCAACAGTACATGGCGGCCAAGCCGCTGATGGCGCATCGCCTGTTTGTGGACTTTCGAGACCAGCGGACAGGTGGCGTCCAGATAGAACAGGTTGCGCGCCTGCGCGTCCGCCGGCACCGATTTGGGCACGCCGTGCGCCGAGAAGACGACCGGCGACTGCCGATGCTCGGGCGGGATTTCGGAAAGCTCCTCGATGAAGACGGCGCCAAGGCTCTGCAGTCCTTCGACGACGTAGCGGTTGTGCACGATCTCGTGGCGGACATAGACCGGCGCGCCATATTTCTTCAGCGCCAGCACGACGATCTGGATGGCACGGTCGACGCCGGCGCAGAAACCGCGAGGCTGGCAGAGCCGTATCGTCAGAGGAGGCTTGGCGATTGTCTGAAGCATTGAATCCTGGCCGGTTCGTCACCGCCGAAATGAGGTGCCTACCCCTGTTCTGTCAAGAGCGGGCCCTGTCAAGGGCATCTGTAGAAAAGGGGGCATCGGTAGAAAGGGGGCATCGGCAGAAAGGGGCGGCGGTGGAAAGGCGGCTCGCGCGTTCATTCCTCTTTCGCGGGACGGCGAAGCCGCAGGATGAGCACGGCTGCGAGTGCCGCGGCAAGCCCATACCAGGTGACAGCATATTGCAGGTGGCTGTTCGGCAGGTCGATGATGGTGACGCCTCCGATCGGCAGACCACCGGGATTCGGCGTCTTGTCCGCGTCGATGAAGATCGGCACCAGCGTGAACCCGGCCGGCAGGCCGGCGCTCGCCGCCATGACGTCGCGGTCCTTCCAATAGAAAATGTTCTTCGCCACGTCATTGTCGGGAAGCATCATCGACGGTTTCGCCGGCAGCGGATTGCGAGCGAGCCCGGTGATCGTGACCCTGCCCGTCACCTGCCCCTTGGCGCGCTTGGCTGCATCCTTGAGGTCGTAGGGGATGAAGCCGCGATTGACCAACACGAAGCGCCCGTCGTCGAGGGCCAACGGCGTGTAGACGTTGAAGCCGGCGTCACCTTCCCAGGTCGTGTAGAAATGGCGCTCGCCCGAATGCAGGAATGTGCCGGAGACCGTGACCGGCGTGTAGTCGACGTCGCCGGTCGAGGCGAATTCCTTCTCGACCTCGGCCAGCGGCACTGGCGCCGAGTGGGTGCGTCGATCGATGGTCTGCAGAAGGCCTTCTTTCCAGTGCAGGCGCTGGACCTGCCAGGTGCCGAGCGCCAGAAGGATCAAAAGCAGCAGCAGGCCAAGGCCGAGCAGCAACGCCGATCGCGGCCGCGAACGGCCACGATCCTTGACGGAGGCCTCGCTCATTCGCCGTGGTCCAGCCGGCCTTCGGCCGCTTTGTTGGCGTATTGCAGGGTGAGCAGCACACCCTTGATCAGCCGCAGCGCCGTCAGGCACAGCACCAGGGCCAGCGGAATCCATATCAGCAGATGAAGCCAGAGCGGCGGGCTCAGCGTCACTTCGACCCAGAGAGCCAGGCCGACGATGATGAAGCCGATGATCAGGATGACGAAGACCGCCGGCCCGTCGCCCGCGTCGGCGAAGGAATAATCCAGGCCGCAATTGATGCAGCGCTTGCCGACGGTGAGGAACCCGGAAAATAACCGCCCCTCGCCGCAGCGTGGGCAGCGGCCATGCAGGCCGGCCGAAATCGGATCGATCGGAGGCCAGATCGCTTTGTCGTCATTCATGGTTATTTCTCGATCTCGATCGGTGTCCCATCGGTCACCATTGCCCAGATTTCGTCCATGTCGGAATCCGTAACGGCAATGCAGCCATCGGTCCAGTCGACCAATTGAAGCAGCCAGCCCCACCAGCCGAAGCCATTCGGCTGGCCATGGATCATGATCATGCCGCCGGCATCGGCATTGCGCGCCTTCGCGGCCGCCAGATCGTCGGCATTGGGATAGGAGATGTGGATCGACTTGTGCGCGATGCTGTCGGGGTTGCGCCAATCGAGAATATAGCGGCCCTCGGGCGTACGCTGATCGCCCTCCTGGCGTTTGTGGCCGAAGGGATTTCCACCGAGCGCGATGCCGTAGCTGCGCAGGACCTTGCCGTCACCGACCAGTTCGAGCCGCCGTTCCGCCTTGCGGACACGCACCAGATCGACCTTCTCAGCCGCAAGAACCGGGAATGCCAAGAGAATGAATGCGCAAATCGCCCAGGAAACTGTCCGCCGCATCGGCAACCGATCGGCGATCATTGCGCCGAAAAGAAGAAGGCGGCCCGTCGCCCTGGCCGCCTTCCAGAAATCCAAATGCTGAACGCCCGGATCAGTGGCCTTCGATCACCGCGCCGACCGATCCCCAGACGTAGATCGATGCAAACAGGAACAGCCAGACCACGTCGACGAAGTGCCAGTACCAGGCAGCAGCCTCGAAGCCGAAATGCTGCTTGGGGGTGAAGTCGCCCTTCATCGCCCGGATCAGGCAGACCAGCAGGAAGATGGTGCCGATGATGACATGGAAGCCGTGGAAGCCGGTCGCCATGAAGAAGGTCGCGCCGTAGATGGAATCCTTGAAGCCGAACGGAGCGTGCATGTACTCGTAGGCCTGCACCATGGTGAACAGCATGCCCAGGCCGACGGTCAGCACCAGGCCGTTGATCAGCCCCTTGCGATCGCCATGGATGAGCGAATGATGCGCCCAGGTGACCGTGGTGCCGGACAGGAGCAGGATAACAGTGTTATAGAGCGGCAGGTGGAAGGGATCGAGAACCTCCATGCCCTTGGGCGGCCAGACGCCACCAGTAAATGCCTTGCGCGCGTAGTTCTGTGCCTCTCCGGCAAAAAGGCTGGCATCGAAATAGGCCCAGAACCAGGCAACAAAGAACATCACCTCCGAGGCGATGAACATGATCATGCCATAGCGCAGATGCAGCGACACGACCCGCGTATGATGGCCCTCATGCGCTTCCTTGATCGTATCCGACCACCAGGCGAACATCGTGTAGAGCACGATCACCAGGCCGATGAAGAACAGCCACGGGTTGGCGATGTTGAAGCCGAATATCGGAAAAGAGCCGCCCTTCAGGTACTCCATGAGGCAGACACCGCCGAAGGCCATGACGAGCGCCCCGATCGAGCCCAGGAAGGGCCATGGGCTCGGGTCGACGAGATGATAGTCGTGATGTTTTGCGTGCGCGTCTGCCATATCAACCCCCGAGATTTGCTTCGGTATCTGAAACTGTCTTGCTGTTGCCCTTGGCCGGCTCCGAGGAGGCGACCGGCTTGTTCTTCTCGACCGGGAACATCGTGTAGGACAGCGTGATCGTCTTCACGTCCTTCAGTTCCGGCACATTCACGATGTCGGGGTCCACATAGAACAGGACCGGCATGTCCAGCGTCTCGCCGGGCTTCAGCGACGTATCGGTGAAGCAGAAGCACTCGACCTTGTTGAAGTAAGGACCCGCCAGTTCCGGCTGCACGTTGAAGGTGGCGCGGCCGGTAACTGGGCGATCGAACTTGTTCGTCGCCTGATAGTGCGCCTGCACTGTCTCGCCGATCTTCATGGTCATCGAGCGCTGGACCGGCTGGAACTCCCACGGCACGCCGGCAATATTGGCGTCGAAGCGGACGGTGATCTCGCGGTCGAGCACGCGGCCGGCATACTGCTTCTCGACACGTTGCGTCGTGCCGCCATAGCCGGTCGCCTGGCAGAACATCTTGTAGAGCGGCACGGCGGCATAGGCCATGCCGATCATGCCGGTGAAGAAGGCAAGGCAAACAGCAGCGACGATGCGGTTGCTGTTTTTGCCGGCCGTCTCTTTGGGCGTCTCGACGCTCATCACATCTTGCCCGACAAATTGTGGCCGAACTTCACGATCGTCGCGATGTAGAAAATGACGACCAGCACCGCCAGCGCCAGGCCTATGGCGATGGACCGGCTGCGCTGGGCCTTCCTCTGGCGATCGGTCAGGGTGACCGTCTCGAGCTTCTCCTCGACCATGATCATGCTCCACCCATGGCAAGCGCGCGTTCGACAACGCTGTCGGCCAGGTAGGCAGCGAAGATGGCGAAGAGATAAAGCAGCGAATAGGCAAACAGCGCCTTGGCCGGCTTCATGGCGCGGTCGTCGTCGGCCATGCCGAGCACCTTCCAGGCGTACCAGACAAAGCCGAGCCCGAGCAGTATGGCGGCCACGCCATAGAAGGGCGTGGTGTAGCCGAGCAGCCACGGCAGCACGCCAACAGGGGCCAGCACCAGCGCATAGGCGAAGATCTGACGGCGGGTCGACGCCTGGCCAGCGACATTGGGCATCATCGGGATGCCGGCGCGCTCGTAGTCCTCGGACTTGAACAGCGCGAGCGCCCAGAAATGCGGCGGCGTCCACAGGAAGATGATCAGGAACAGGATGATGCTTTCGAGGCTGACCGAGCCGGTCACCGCGGCCCAGCCTATGACTGGCGGGATCGCGCCGGCCGCGCCGCCGATGACGATGTTCTGCGGCGTCCAGCGCTTCAGCCACATCGTGTAGACGACGGCGTAGAAGAAGATGGTGAAGGCCAGCAGCGTCGCCGACAGCCAGTTGACCAGCACGCCGAGCGTCATCACCGAAAGCACCGAGAGCACCAGGCCGAAGCTCAGCGCCTCGTGCGGCTGGATCCGGCCGGACGGCACTGGACGGCTGGCCGTCCTGGTCATGACCGCGTCGATGTCGGCGTCGTACCACATGTTGAGCGCGCCAGAGGCGCCAGCACCGATGGCGATCGAAAGGATGGCGATCACCGCCAGCAGGGGATTGATCGTCACGGGTGCGGCGACCAGCCCGACGAAGGCTGTGAACACCACCAGCGACATGACGCGCGGCTTCAGCAGGGCGAAGAAATCGCCCGCCGTCGCTTCCGACATGCGGAAGCCCGCTTCGTCAATGCTGGTTTCGTCGACTAGGGCCATGCGTACTCAGTCCATCATTCCGTTGGCCAAAACCGCCGGCGGGCCGGCGGTTCTGTATTCAGGCGGGAGCCGCCTTACTTGATCTTCGGCAGTTGCTCCCACTGGTGGAAAGGCGGCGGCGAAGGCAGCTGCCATTCGAGCGTGGTGGCGCCCTCACCCCATGGGTTGGCACCGGCGATTCGCTTCTTCTGGAAGGCTTCGAACACGCCGTAGAGGAAGATCGCCACGCCGACGGCCGAGATGTAGGAGCCGATCGACGACACATAGTTCCAGCCGGCAAACGCGTCCGGATAGTCGATGGTGCGGCGCGGCATGCCGGCCAGGCCAAGGAAATGCTGCGGGAAGAAGATCAGGTTCACGCCGACGAAGGTGACCCAGAAGTGGGTGTTTGCGATGACGGGCGAATACATGTAGCCGGTCATCTTCGGGAACCAGTAGTACCAGCCGGCGAAGATCGCGAACACCGCGCCCAGCGACAGCACGTAGTGGAAGTGGGCGATGACGAAATACGTGTCATGCAGCGAGCGGTCGAGACCGGCATTGGCCAGCTGGACGCCGGTGACGCCACCGATGGTGAACAGGAAGATGAAGCCGAGCGCCCACAGCATCGGCGTCTTGAAGGAGATCGATCCACCCCACATCGTTGCGATCCAGGAGAAGATCTTCACGCCCGTCGGCACCGCGATGACCATGGTGGCGAAGACGAAGTAGCGCTGGGTGTCGAGCGACAGGCCGGTCGTATACATGTGGTGCGCCCACACGATGAAGCCGACGGCGCCGATCGCGACCATGGCGTAGGCCATGCCGAGATAGCCGAACACCGGCTTCCTCGAGAAGGTCGAGACGATATGGCTGATGATACCGAAGCCCGGCAGGATCAGGATGTACACTTCCGGATGGCCGAAGAACCAGAACAGGTGCTGGAACAGCAGCGGGTCGCCGCCGCCATCAGGCGCGAAGAAGGTGGTGCCGAAATTGCGGTCTGTGAGCAGCATGGTGATGCCGCCGGCGAGCACCGGCAGGGACAACAGCAGCAGGAAGGCGGTGACCAGCACCGACCAGGCGAACAGCGGCATCTTGTGCAGCGTCATGCCCGGAGCGCGCATGTTGAAGATGGTGGTGATGAAGTTGATGGCACCGAGGATCGACGAGGCACCGGCGATGTGGATCGACAGGATGGCCAGATCCATGGCCGGCCCGGGCTGACCCGAGGTCGAAAGCGGCGGATAGAGCGTCCAGCCGCCGCCGACACCGTAAGCGCCCGGCGCGCTCGGCACGAACATCGAGGTGAGCAGCAGGATGAAGGCCGGCGGCAACAGCCAGAAGGAGATGTTGTTCATGCGCGGGAAAGCCATGTCGGGAGCGCCGATCATGATCGGCACCATCCAGTTGGCGAAGCCGCCAATCAGGGCCGGCATGACCATGAAGAAGATCATGATCAGCGCGTGCGCGGTGGCAAAGGCATTGTACATGCTCTTGCCGCCATCGATCGCGGCGTCACCGTTCATGCCGTAGACCATCTGCGCCAGGCCGCTGAAAATCTGGATGCCGGGCTCCTGCAGCTCCATGCGGATGGCAACCGACAGGGCGCCGCCGATGATGCCGGCCATGATCGCGAAGATCAGGTAGAGCGTACCGATGTCCTTGTGGTTGGTCGAATAAACCCAGCGCACCCAACCGTGATAAGGCTTGTGGTCGTGCCCGTCGTGAGCTGCAGCGTCTGCCATGTTCCGCTCCGTTCCCTAAATCTTGCTAACCCGCGGCATCAATTGCCGGCGGCCGCTACCTTGTTCTGGCCTTCGACCTCGGCCATGAGCGTCTTGTTGGCGCCGGGCAGGTCGGTCTTGGCTGCCGCCAGCCAGGTCTTGAACTGCGCATCCGAGACGACACGAATGGCGATCGGCATGAAGGCGTGGTCCTTGCCGCAAAGCTGCGAACACTGGCCGTAATAGAGGCCTTCCTTCTCGGCCTTGAACCAGGTCTCGTTGGTGCGTCCCGGAATGGCGTCGATCTTGATGCCGAAGGACGGCATGGCGAAGGAGTGGATCACGTCGGTCGCGGTGACAAGCACGCGCGTCATCGTGTTGACCGGCACCACCAACTCGTTGTCGACGGCGAGCAGGCGCGGATAGACCTTGCGATCCTCCTTGCCCGCCTTGGCGCGATCGCCATCCTGGAGGATGGCCGAATTGAAGGAAAGCGTGTTGTCGGTCTGGTACTCGTAGTCCCAGTTCCACTGGTTGCCGGTCGCCTTGACGGTCAGCTTGGCTTCTTCCGGCGGCGTGTACTGCGCGGTCAAGAGCTGGAACGAGGGAATGGCGAGGCAAAGCAGGACCACGACCGGGCCAACGGTCCAGATCACCTCGATCAGCGTGTTGTGGCTGGTCTTGGAGGGGACCGGATTTGCGCTCGCGCGGAATTTCACGATGCAGTAGGCGAGAAGAAGCAGCACCAGAATGGTGATCGGGACGATGAACCACATCGTGTAGTTTCCGAACCACTCGATCTGCCGCATCATATCGGTCGCCGGCGCCTGGAAGGTCGTCTCCCACGCCACGGGCTGATCGGCATGGGCGGATGTGCCGGCAAAAATCGTGGCAGCGGCACAAGCACCCAGAAACTTGGCACTTGCTAGAAACCTGGCGCCAGCTCGGAAATTTCTCATCGCCCTCTTCGTCTCCCAGTTCCTCGCGGCTGCGCCAACGAGAATAACGAACAATGCCGGGACGGGAATCCCGACAGTCTCAAGGTGGTTCAAACCATACTCTTTTTCCCTCCGCAAGAAAGGAGCGGAGGAAACTGTGCGGCATTTTTGCGCGCAAGCTGGCGCGGCTCTTCCGTGGCGGCGGCCGCAGCGGCGAATCGCGTATGCTCGGGCGGGTCGCCCGCCTCATGCGGGCGGAGTGCGCGAAGCGTCGTAATTCAGGCAAGATTGGCGGTAAAAAGCGCTGTATTGCCTGTTTCGGGACAGTTCGGACGCGGTCTCGTCCTTTACTTGGCATTGGCGCGGCTTAAAGTGCCGTGATTCGCAATGGAGCCGTCATGAACTCTTGGCTTTCGAGACTGAGGCACACGAGACCGGGGCTTTCGACAGCCCTGGCGAAGGTCATGTTTCTCGCCGTCCTGTCCACAGCCGGTCTGTTCGTCGCGAGTGAGGCCGATGCGGCCCAGCCGAGCGGCACGGTGCGCTCGACGCATGGCGCGTGGTCGATCATCTGCGACACGCCCGCAGGCGCGACCTCCGAGCAATGTGTCATGATGCAGAATGTCGTTGCCGAGGACCGTCCGGAGATGGGCCTGTCGGTGGTCGTGCTGCGCACCGCCGACAACAAGGCCGAGATCCTGCGCGTGCTGGCGCCGCTCGGCGTGCTGTTGCCCAACGGTCTCGGCCTCAACGTCGACGGCAAGGATATCGGCCGCGCCTATTTCGTGCGCTGCTTCCAGGACGGCTGCTACGCCGAGGTCATCCTGGAAAAGCCGCTCCTAGACACGCTGAAGACCGGCACGTCGGCGACGTTCATCGTCTTCCAGACGCCTGAAGAAGGCATAGGCATCCCTGTCGATCTCAAGGGATTTGCCGAGGGTTTCGCCGCCCTTCCCTGACCCCGTCCTTCGGAAACCCGGATGCTGACGCGGCTTTCGTGATCGGAAGCGGGGCTTGCATCAACCGGCCGCCGCCCCTTCGTCGACACCGATCTTCATTGCCGATTGTGCGGGGGCGGCTTCGCGCCTACATCGGGGGAAAGCAATCTTCCCACGGGTGCACGCCATGAACAGCCTGATCGGCCAATTCGACATGTCAGACGATCGTATCAAGCAGATCGTTGCCGACACCATAAACGGCGCCGACGACGGCGAACTGTTTCTCGAATACAGCGAGAGCGAAGCGCTGATGTTCGACAATGGCCGGTTGAAGACCGCCAACTTCAACACCGACCAGGGCTTTGGCCTGCGCGCGGTCGCCGGTGAGGCCAGTGGCTACGCTCATTCGAGCGACATCTCCGAGGCCTCGCTGCTGCGCGCGGCCGCTGCGGTTGCGACCGTCAAGGGCGGCTATTCCGGTACGCTTGCCACGCCGCCCGCCCGCACCAACCGCCATCTCTACGGCGACGAGAACCCGATCCCCTCGCCTTCCTTCGAGGCCAAGGCAAAGCTGTTGCAGGAAATTGACGCCTGGCTGCGCGCCGAGGATCCACGCGTGCGCCAGGTGACGGCCTCGCTCGCCGCGTCCTGGCAGCATGTCGAGATCGTACGCGCGGACGGTCAGGTGGTGCGCGATATCAGGCCGCTGGTCCGCATCAACGTCTCGGTCGTGGTTGGCGACGGCGACCGCCAGGAAAGCGGCTCCTACGGCATGGGTGGACGCAAGACCTTTGGCGAATTCCTGATCGAGGACAGCTGGAAGCATGCCGCCAAGGAAGCGCTCCGTCAGGCGCTGGTCAATCTCGAGGCCATTCCCGCCCCGGCCGGTACCTTCGACATCGTGCTGTCCAGCGGCTGGCCGGGCGTCATGCTGCACGAAGCCGTCGGGCACGGGCTGGAAGGCGACTTCAACCGCAAGAAGACTTCGGCCTTCGCCGGCCTTTTGGGCCAGCAGGTCGCCGCCAAGGGCGTCACCGTGGTTGACGACGGCACAATCCCGGAGCGGCGTGGCTCGCTCACCGTCGACGACGAAGGGACGCCGTCGGCCCGCAACGTGCTGATCGAGGACGGCAAGCTGGTCGGCTACATGCAGGACAGGCAGAATGCCCGGCTGATGGGCATGAAGGCCACCGGCAACGGAAGGCGCGAGGGCTACGCGCACCAGCCGATGCCGCGCATGACCAATACCTACATGACTTCTGGTGACATGGAGCCGGACGAGATCATCGCCTCGGTCAAGAACGGCATCTATGCCGTCTCCTTCGGCGGCGGCCAGGTCGACATCACTTCGGGCAAATTCGTGTTCGGCTGCACCGAGGCCTACATGATCGAGAACGGCAAGGTAACGCAGCCGATCAAGGGGGCGATGCTGATCGGCAACGGGCCGGATGCCATGCACCGCGTCTCGATGGTCGGCAACGACATGAAGCTCGACAATGGCATCGGCATGTGCGGCAAGGCCGGACAGGGCGTGCCGGTCGGCGTCGGCCAGCCGCATCTCAGGATGAACCAGATGACGGTTGGCGGCACAAGGGTTTGAGGCCTTGGAGCCGTTTCGGTAACATCATCGGCCAAAGTGATGTTTCCGGATGCAGGCGGCCCGGCCATGCCCAGATCAAGGATCGTCATCCTGACAGGTGCCGGCATTTCGGCGGAATCGGGCGTCGCGACCTTTCGCGATCCCGATGGTGTCTGGACGAAATGCAACCTCGAAGACGTTGCGACGCCGGAAGGTTTTGCCCGCGATCCCGTCAAGGTGCAGGACTTCTACAACATGCGCCGGCGACAAATGGACAGCGTCGAGCCGAACGTGGCCCATGCGGCACTGGCCAGGCTGGAGCGCGAAATCCGAGGCGACGTCCTCCTCGTCACCCAGAATATCGACGATCTGCATGAGCGCGCCGGCTCGCGAAACTTGATCCATATGCATGGAGAGCTCGGCCGCGCGCTTTGCCAGGACTGTGGCGGAAGCAGCGCCTGGGCCGGCGACATCGCTATTCAGTCCGGATGTCCAGCCTGCGGTGCGAAGGGACGGTTGCGGCCCGACGTGGTCTGGTTCGGCGAGATGCCTTACCGCATGGAAGAGATCGGCGAGGCGTTGACGCGTTGCGACCTGTTCGTGGCGATCGGAACGAGCGGCAACGTCTACCCGGCCGCGGGTTTTGTCGAGGAGGCGCGCGCCGCCGGCGCCTTGACGATCGAACTCAACCTGAAATGCGCCGGCTGGGCCTCCCGCTTCGACGACCAGATGGAAGGACCGGCGACGCAAGTGGTGCCTGCCTTCGTCGAACGTATTCTCTCGGCGGCGGGCTGACGCAGACGTTTTCCGGCCTGAATCCTGGCCGGCACCTTGAAGTGAACACAATCCAAGTTAGGAAATTGTTAAGTGTTTAACTGCCTGGGCTGCATTTGCGCACGAACGCAGCACCAGTTCCCTCGTTGCGGTGGTGGTTTTGGCAATGCGGCATTCCTCCGTCCTGACCTCGTCTATCCTGCTTGGCTTCGTTTCGTTGATCGGTGCGACGTCGCTGCAAGTCAGCCCGGCGGCGGCGCAGTCGACCTTGTTCAAGCGAATATCGACGCGCCCATCCACGGATGGGTCACTCTCCGCCGCCGTTGGCGGCTCCACCAGCGTCCCCTACGGTTGGCTCGATTTCTGCCATCGCCGACCAAAAGAGTGCAAGGTGCCCGCTCTCCCGGCCGCCAGCGTCAAGCTGACCGCGCAGAACCTGCGCACCCTCGAGCGGATAAATCAGAAGGCGAACAGGTCCATCAAACCCGTCAGCAATTTCGACCACTGGGGCACGATGACGGACCACTGGGATTACCCGGTTGACGGCAAGGGCGACTGCAAGATCTACGCACTCTACAAGCGCAAGCTTCTTCAGGAGGCTGGATTTCCCCGGCAGGCGCTGCTGATGACAGTGGTGCACGACCTTGACAATGAAGGCCACACTATCCTGACGGTGAAAACCGACAAGGGCGATCTGGTCCTCGACAATCTGGTCGACGAAATCAGACCCTGGAACGCAACAGGCTACTATTTCCTGAAACGGCAGTCGCAGCAGAACCCGAATGTCTGGGTGTCGATCAACCAGCGAGGTGGCACGCCGAAGGCCATCACGAATGTTGCCAAACTCGTGAACTGAACGGCCTGGCGATCCAGCCATTCAGGCGTTTGGTGGGTTTCATCCGCCCTTGATCTGGCACAGGCGAACAGATCTCGGACGGAAACCCGGTTCACATTTTCCGGAATTGCCGCCAGCCTTGCTGGCAGGCTGGCGGCGAAACCTTCACCCGCGAAGGCGGCTGATCAGCCGGCCTTGCCGCCGTTCTTCTTGCAGTCGGCCCGGAACTTTTCACGGGCCTTGCCGTGCAGTTTCTGGGCGTCGGCGAGCGCGGAACACTGCTTCGAAATCGCGGTTTTTTCAGGCGTCATGGCAGTCGTCTTTGCCTTCTTCGCGGGGGCGGCCGTTGTGGTGGCCGGCGCCGTCGTGGTCGCCGCCGTCGTCGCTGCCGCGGCGGTTCCCGTCGCAATGAACCCGGCCAAAGCGATGGACGTCAGAACGCTTGCAATCCTCATTGTGGTCACTCCCTTTGACACCCCACCCGACATCGACTGGTAACAGCGAGCCGAGGCACTGCGCAATCTTGGCCGTGGCCAACCACGCAGTTGTGATGTGATCGCAGGTCGCCGCCGCGGCCCGCCATGTTTTGCCGCCGGCCGGCAAAGCCGACTCACCCCACACCACGCGACCAGCAACGCGCTTCAAGCCTTTGTCTTATGCATGTCCCGACCCAAGCGGATCACCTTTTGGGGGGACATGCGCTATTTCTTGCAAGCGGGCTCATTGGGATGCCCGCAAGACGGCTTCCTGGCAGCTGGCGGCTGCGGCGGCCTTGGCTGTGCCTGCCGCTGCACCTGCTGCTTCGGCTGGGCGTGGAACTCTGGCCTCTGCGGCCTGGGCTGCATCTGCTGCCTCGGCTGGGCGTGGAACTCTGGCCTCTGCGGCCTGGGCTGCACCTGCACCTTCAGCTGCGGGTTGCCGTTGTTGGCCTTGAATTTCTGCTGGACATTGCCGCCAGTGTTGCCGTTGACAGGCAACTTGCGGAATTTGGGAGCCTTGCCATCGCCCTTGAGCCCATTGCCTTGCCCATTGGCCTGGGCGTTCGTCTGGCCGCCGCCCTGATTGTGAAGTTTCCTGAACTTGCCGTTAGGCGGATTCTGGCTTGAATTCTGGCCATTGAGCGCCGATGGGTTGTTCGCTCGATTCGCCGCAGGCGTGCCGTTGACGCCCGGGATCTTGCGGAGCTTCTTGCCGGTACCGTTCTGGCCCTGCCCATTGCCCTGGCCATTGGTCCCGTTTTGCCCATTCACCACCGGGTTGCCGGTCACGGCGGCGTTTCCACCTGCCGTGACCTGCTTGTTCAAGAGCTTCCTGGACTTGTTGTTGGGCAGGTTCTGTCCATTCAGCACCGGCTTGCCATTGACGAGCGGCAGGGTCTTGCCGTCAGCGCCGGGCAAGGCATGACCTGTCAGCTTGTCGGCAGGCAATGTCTTCGACAACGGCCTGGCACCACCCGGCTGTTGGCCACCCTGCCCCAGCTTCAGCGGCAGGCCGCCGGGGTTCTGTTTGGACAGCACGGTTTCCTTTTTCTGCAGGAAAGCCGGCAACGCCACCTTGGTCGCCAGGGCGGCAGCACCCAGGCCCACGGCGCCAGCAGTCAGCTTCTGGCCGGTGGTGAGGCCACCGCCCTGGTTGTTGGTCTCGTTGATCGTCGTGTTGTTGATGATCGTGGTGTTGTGGATATTGTTGAAGATGACGTCGTTCGGCGGCGGGAAGATGTCATGCGGCGGGTTCACCCAGGCAGGCACCGGCACAAAGACAGGCGTCGGCAGCACGAAGATCCCGACCGGCGGCGGGGGTGGCGGCAATTCGATGAAGTCGCGCGGCCGCGGCGGCAGGAAGATCACCGCCACGGGCGGCGGTGGATCGAAGTCGAATTCCGGATCGTCGAAATAGAGCACGGGCCGGTCGACATAGACGATCTCTTCCGGCGGTGGCGGCGGCACGTCATAGTCATAGACCGCGAAATTCTGCGGCGGCTCCAGGGCGGCGTCGAAATGCTCGAGCCTGCGGCGGGCGTCCCAGGCATGGGGGCCATGCGGATAGCGATCGAGATAGGACCAGTAGGCTTCGGGCGTGTCCCTGAGCCAGGTCTGGCGCCAGGTGATAGCCTCGCGCCGCGCCGCCAGGATCGCGCGCACGCGCTTGGCCATCGGATCATGCGGATAAGCAACGATGAAATCTTCGTAGCCGCGCATCGTGTCGCGATCGAGAGCCGCTATGTAGGCATCACGCGCATCGAAATCGCGTATCTCCTTAGTCCGGTTGGTACGCACCTCGGCGGCGGAGACCTGCGGCGCCGGAGCATCCGGGCCGCGATCGAAGAAGACAAAGGGATCGGTGATCTTGGAGGCATTCCAAGGCACCTCCGCGCCATCAGTCACTTCATTGACCCGCAGCCGTGTGCGGTCAAACACATCGCCCAGCTGCAGGCCACCATCCCTGATCATCTCGGCAAGCGCCTGGGCATAGGCCCCATACGGCCCCTTGCCTTCCGGCGCGACCGTGCCCGGGGCTGCGTTGAAGGCGATCAGCATGTTCGGGTCGGGATCGACCAGTGCGAGGCCACCGGCCAGCGGCTGGTTCGACTTGGCGAAAGAATTTGGCCGCGCGGCGTCGAGCACGACGATGTTGACCTTCGTCGGCAGCGCGGCGAGAGGCTTTGTAAGGTCGGAAATCCGCACCGCTGCCATCGGCACGTCAGCCGCATTGGCGATCTCGGCATCGACGGGCGCGAAATAATTCTCACCTTCGAACTGCAATCCCTGCCCGGCCAGATAAACAAATACCACCGCGTCGGGGCCGGCCGCGGTCACCTTGGCGAGGAAATCGCGATAAGCGCCACGCAGCGATTCCTGGTCGACGTCGCGCGCGCCGACCACGTCGAACCCGGCCGCCTGCAATGTCTGGGCGATCAAGCCCGCATCATTGGCAGGCGTCGTCAGCGCGCTGGCGGGATAGGCGGCATTGCCGATGACGAAGGCTAGGCGCTTTTCGCCTTGCGCCAGCGCCCCGGCCGTAGAGCCGAATGCCAGAATGGAGAGAGCGAGGAAGAAGGCGAGGAATTTCAAGACCGTCCGCATTGCGATCATCCGGCAGGTGAGAGTGACGATGCTTCCGCCCCAGAGCCCAGACTAGGCTTGCGCAAAAAGGCAGCTTTGCGGCGTTAATCCGACGTCTTTCGGTATCGCGCGGTCGGATTGCCCGGTTTCAACGAAACGTGATCATCGTCCGGCTCAGCCGCGCCTTTTCCTCGGCTTTTCCAGCAGGGCGACCGCCTCGACATGCGGCGACCACAGGAACTGGTCGATCGGCGTCACGCTTTTCAAGGTGTAGCCGCCGTCGACGAGGATGCGCAGGTCGCGAGCAAGCGTCACCGGGTTGCAGGACACCGCGGCAACGAATGGAACAACCGAGCGGGCGATCTGCTTCGACTGGTCCTCGGCACCCGCTCGCGGCGGATCGAAGACAAGGCCGTCAAAGGCGTTCAACTCCTTGAAGGTCAAGGGTCGGCGGAACAGGTCGCGGCGTTCGCCCGTCACCCGCTTGATGCCAGTCGCGAAGCGCGATCCCCGGTCGAGCGCCGAAAGTGCCGCCGCATCGCCCTCCACGGCATGGACTTCCGACCTCGCCGCGAGCCGGAGCGCAAAGCTGCCACAGCCTGCGAAAAGGTCGGCGATCTTCTTGGCGCGCTTGAGATGTCCGCCGACAATCTCGGCCATCGTCTGCTCGGCTGCTTCGGTTGCCTGCAGGAAGGCACCCGGCGGCACGGCGACCGCGACGCTGCCGAACATCACCACGGGCTTCCTCGGTTCGATGATGATCTCGTCATCGACGGACAGCCTGGCAAAGCCTTGCGCAAGGACAAAATTGGACGCGATGCGGCGCTGGTGTTCGCCGAGCTTGCCGGAGTCATGCACCGCGACATCGAGGCCGGAACCGGTCACGGTGACCGCCATCCGGAAAGATTTGGTGGTGGCGCATATCAAGTCAGCGAGCGCCTTCAACTGGCCAAGCGCTCCGACGATTTCAGGCAGCGAGATCGGACATTCCGATATGGAAATGATTTCAGGCGACAGATGGCGATTGAAGCCGAGCAGCGTGCCTGTATCGGTGCGGCGCGCGGCGAGCACGACACGGCGTCGCGTCCGCGGCGCGCAGGCAACCAGCGCGTCGATGTCGCACTCGATGCCCTTGCCCTTCAGGGCGTGCACCACCTTCTCGCGTTTCCACTGGCGATAGGCTTCGGCCTCGAAATGCTGAAGGGCACAGCCGCCGCACTCCGTGAAATGGCGGCAGGCGGGCTCGATGCGCAGTGGCGAAGCCTCCAGCACCGCCATCAACGTGGCGCGATCCCGCTCGCGCGCGGCGGTGACGGTCTCCCCGGGCAGCGTAAAGGGAATGAACAGATCGCCGCCTTCGGTCTCTGCAATGCCGTCGCCCTGGGCGCCAAGCTTTTTGATGGTAAAGCGCGCGCTCATCGATCCTTGATCCCACCGAGCAGGAATTCGCGATTGCCGTCGCCGCCTTCGATTGGCGACAGATGCAGGCCGAGCGAGCGCCAGCCGGGCACGGTGTCCAGCCAATCCTGCAGCAGGCCCGCGACCCGGGCGGCATCGAAGGGGTCTTTCAAGAGGCCGCCCTTGCCGATCGCCTCGCGACCCGCCTCGAATTGCGGCTTGACCAGAAAGATCCCGGCGGCACCGGGCTTCGCAATGGCGAGCGCCGGCGGCAACGCCAACTTCAGCGAGATAAAGCTGACGTCGGAGACGATGAAACCTGGAACACGGCCGGCAAGGTCAGCGATGGTGATATCGCGGGCGTTCAGCCCTTCGACGACCGTCACCCGCGGGTCCTTGCCAATATCAGGATGTATCTGGCCATGACCCACATCGATTGCCGTGACATGGGCGGCGCCGCGTTCGAGCAGCACCTGGGTGAACCCGCCGGTCGAGGCGCCGATGTCGAGCGCTTCGCGGCCGGCTGGGTCGAGGCTGAAGTGGTCGAGCCCGCCGATCAGCTTCAGTGCCGCGCGCGAGACATAGCCTTGCGCCGGATCATCGATGACAACAAGGCATTGCGGCGAAACGTTCTGACCGGGCTTGCGGGCAATGGTGCCATCAACCGTCACCGCGCCACGCTCGACCGCGTCGCGGGCACGCGAGCGGCTGGCAAACAGGCCGCGCTGGACGAGCAGGTCGTCGAGCCGCTGGCGGGTGCTGGCTGGCAGAGGCGAGTTCATCGGCCTTCATGGCGAAAGCTGGCGGCGAAGGCAAGGACATTGGACCGAACAAGGAAAGAGCGGCGAGCGCATCAGGCCGCGCCGCGGCTTGCACGCATCGCATCGGGTTCGGCAAAATGGTAATCGAGGAGGAGAACCTCCATCGTCGGAACCCGGGGACAAAGAATGCTGACGGGAACCTGCCACTGTGGTGCAACCCACTGGACCCTTGAGGGCGATCCGGGGCCGATCACCGCCTGCAACTGCACGCTTTGCCGCCGCTATGGCGTGCTCTGGGCCTATGACTATGCCGATGAGCGCATTCGCGTCGCGGGGCCGATGGCTAGGTACACGCGCGCCGGAAAGGATACGCCTTCGCTCGAAATCCTGTTCTGCCCGACCTGCGCCTGCGTGCTCGCCTGGCGCGGCCTGCGCGCCGATGCCTCCGGTCGAACGCGTATCGCCGTCAATGTGCGGCTGGCGCCGCTCGAGGCCGTGGCCGATCTGCCGATCGACCATTTCGATGGTCTTGACACTTTCGACGACCTGCCGCGCGATGGCCGCTGCGTGCGCGACATGTGGTTCTAGAAGATAGTGCGCGACACCTGGCGCTCGACGGCAGGAGACAAGCCGTCGTGCCGATCCCCTGAAGCTTGCTCCCGTGGAGGCTCAGCCGCACCCGCACCCGCGGACGCAGGCGCTGGTTCCGACACGACCACCAATTGCGGCACCTGCTTATAGGAGAAGCCGCCTCTGAGATCGCCCATTTTGCTCGCGACGATGCCCATCGCCGCCTTTTCGAGATTGCGGTCATAACGCGTCTCGGCGGCGGCGGGTGTCGCGATGATGGCTAAAAGTGCCACGCCGCACAAAAGCGTCTTCATTGTTATTGTCTCCCTGCCTGACGTCGATCTAGCAGGGCGCCATTGAAAAACGGCCAAGAGACACGGTAAGCAAAGCGCCAAACAGCAGCGTAAACAATGCGTTAATAAATCAAGCCGGCAAACTGATTCAAGCGCTTGAGGTTTTGATTCAGGCGCGCTGGGCCCGGGCCGTATGCCCGAGCGCGGTGAAAACGGTGCGCACGATGCCGGCGGCATCGAGGCCGGCATCGGCATACATTTTTTCCGGCTTGGCGTGATCTGCGAACACGTCAGGCAGCACCAGCGGGCGCACCTTCAGGCCGCTTTCCAGCAGTCCTTCGTGGGCGAGGAACTGCAGCACATGGCTGGCGAAGCCGCCAATGGCGCCCACCTCCACCGTCACCAGAACCTCGTGCGAACGGGCCAGCCGCCGGATCAGATCCTCGTCGAGCGGCTTGGCGAAGCGGGCATCGGCGACGGTGGTGGAAAGCCCGGCCGCGCCGAGTTCCTCGGCAGCCATCAGGCAGTCTTGCAAGCGCGTGCCGAAGGACAGCAGCGCCACCTTTGTGCCTTCCCTGACGATGCGGCCCTTGCCGAGTTCGAGAACCGAGCCGCGCTCCGGCATGTCGACGCCGACACCGTTGCCGCGCGGATAGCGGAAGGCGATCGGGCCATCATCATAGCTTGCCGCGGTGCGCACCATGTGGCGCAGCTCCGCTTCGTCGGCGGCGGCCATCACGACAAAGCCCGGCAGGCTTGCCAGGAAAGTGGTGTCGAAGGCACCGCAATGGGTGGCGCCATCGGCACCGACGAAGCCGGCGCGGTCGATGGGAAAACGAACCGGCAGTTTCTGGATCGCGACGTCGTGGACGACCTGGTCGTAGGCGCGCTGAAGGAAGGTCGAATAGATCGCCGCGAACGGCTTGTAGCCTTCGGTCGCCAGGCCCGCCGCGAAGGTGACCGCATGCTGTTCGGCGATGCCGACATCGAAGGTCCTTGACGGGAACACTTCGCCGAACAGGTCCAGCCCCGTGCCGCTCGGCATGGCGGCGGTGACCGCGACGATGCGATCGTCCTCGCGCGCCTCCTGGATCAGGCTTTCGGCGAACACCTTGGTGTAGGCCGGTGCGTTGGCCGGCGCCTTGGCCTGCGCGCCGGTGATGACGTCAAACTTGTTGACGCCGTGATATTTGTCGGCGGCGGCTTCCGCCGGTGCGTAGCCCTTGCCCTTCTGGGTGACGACATGGATCAGCACCGGGCCTTCGCCATTGTCGCGGACGTTTTTCAGGACCGGGATCAGATGCTCGAGATTATGGCCGTCGATCGGGCCGATATGGTAGAAGCCGAGTTCCTCGAACAAGGTGCCGCCGGTGACGTAACCGCGCGCATGCTCGACAGCCCTTGTGATGGCACGATCGGCGCGCTTGCCGAGATAGGACGTCAGTTTCTTGCCGAAGTCGCGCAGGCCGGCATAGGCCTTGCCCGAGGCCAGCCGCGCCAGATAGGCGCTCATCGCGCCGGTCGGCGGTGCGATCGACATGTCGTTGTCGTTGAGGATGACGATGAGACGGGCGTCGAGCGCACCGGCATTGTTCATCGCCTCATAGGCCATGCCGGCCGACATGGCGCCGTCGCCGATGACGGCTATGACGTTGTTGCGGCCACCGGAGAGGTCGCGCGCCGCGGCCATGCCGAGGCCCGCCGATATCGATGTCGAGGAATGGGCGGCGCCGAAGGGATCGTATTCGCTCTCGGCGCGGCGGGTGAAGCCGGACAGGCCGCCTTCCTGGCGCAGCGTGCGGATGCGATCGCGGCGGCCGGTCAGGATCTTGTGCGGATAGGCCTGATGGCCGACATCCCAGATCAGCCGGTCGTCCGGGGTGTTGAAGACATAGTGCAGCGCGACCGTCAGTTCGACCACGCCAAGGCCGGCGCCAAGATGGCCACCGGTGCGGGACACCGCGTCGACCAGTTCGAGACGGAGTTCTGATGCCAGTTGCGGCAGTTCGCTCTCGTCAAGCGCACGCAAATCCGCCGGAATGCGGACCTTGTCGAGAAGCGGCGTATGCGGCGTTGCGTTCACGGGAGTTCGGGCTTTCTGTTCAACGGCGGGATAGGCCGCCGGCCTGCGAAAGTAAATGCGTGTCGGTGACGCGGATCAAGCAGGTCCCCTCGCCGATTTTCCTCAGTTCTCCGGCAGCGGAATAAACTCTTTCTCGTCTCCAGGAACGATATCGAAGCGGCCCGTCCTCCATTCCTGCTTGGCCTGTTCGATGCGCTCCTTGGAGGAGGAGACGAAATTCCACCAGATGTAGCGCTGCGAGCCGAGCGAGGCGCCGCCGAACAGCATGAAATGCGCGCCGGTGTGCGACGACACGATGATCTCGTCGCCGGGCCGGAACACCAGCAGGCGTTCAGCCGGGAAGACGTCACCCGAAATCGTGACCTCGCCTTCCAGTGTGTAGATGGCGCGCTCCTCCGCATCGGCCGGGATCTTTATGCTGGCGCCGGCCGCCAGCCTGAGGTCGGCGTAGAGCGTGTCGGCGTCGGCCCGTACCGGGGAACGCAGTCCCTGGAAGTCACCGATCACAACGCGGCCCGTGACGCCTTCGGCATCGATCTCGGGCAGCCGCAAGGCAGCGGTGTTCTCGAATACGGGCGCCACTTCCTCCTTGCCGTCCGGCAATGCCAGCCACGTCTGCAGGCCGGAGATCGACATCGGCGCGCCGCGCAATTCCTCGGGCGTACGCTCGGAGTGGACGATGCCTCGGCCTGCGGTCATCAGGTTAACGTCACCCGGCTGGATGACCATTTCGGTACCGAGCGAATCGCGATGCCTGATCTTGCCGTCGAACAGATAGGTAACCGTCGACAGGCCGATATGCGGATGCGGACGGACGTCGAGCGCCTGGCCTGCACGCAGGATCGCCGGCCCCATGCGATCGAAGAAGATGAACGGCCCGACCAGCCGCCTCCTGGCGGTCGGCAGAGCGCGACGGACCTCGAAGCCGCCAATGTCCTTGGCGTTCGGGATGACCATCAGTTCGATCTGGTCGCTGGCAAAGGCGTCGCCGGCTTCAGGGTCTTTCCCCGGGAAGAAGCTCATGAACTCTCCTTATCAGCGTTCGGCAACCGCCTTGGCGGCATCAGGCAAAGCGGATCGCCGCCTTTGCCCGCAGTTTGGCGGCCACTTCTTCGCGGTTGCGCGGATGCTGGTTGGTTTCGAGCGAATCGAGAAGTTCGCGCGCCGATGCCGCAATGGCCTCCACGGCGTGGTCGAACGCATGCTGGTTCTGTTTCGAGGGCCGCGTCGTTCCGCTCAGCTTGCGGACAAATTGAAGGGCTGCGTCGCGCACTTCGTCATTGGTTGCCGGCGGATCAAAATTGAACAGGGTCTTGATGTTTCTGCACATCGCTTCCGTATCTCCTCTTGTCCTGGAGCTGTTTCAATCGGGACGAGTTTCAATCATGATCGTGTCCAAAAACCGGTGAGGCAAGACCATGGTTCGCGGCCAGGCCTCAGTCCGCGTCGAGCGGCTCTGTTCCCACCGGCTTGCCATCGCGCGATAGCCTGATCTTCTCGACCTTGTCCTCGGCCGCCTTCAGCAGCCGGTCGCAATGCGCCTTCAGGGCCTCGCCGCGCTCATAGATCCGGATCGACTGATCGAGCGGCACGTCGCCACGCTCCAGATCATCGACGATCTTCTCCAGCGCGTCGAGTGCCTGTTCGAAGCTCATCGCCTTGACGTCTTCGTTGGTCTCAGCAGCCATCATTCATCCTTTCATCAGTCGCCCGACATGGGCGGCGACCGAAAATGCCAGTCCCTGCAGATCGTAACCGCCCTCGAGCAGGCTGACGAGCCGGTTGCCGCTGTGGCGGGCAGCGCGCTGCATCAGCTGGCCGGTCGCCCAGTCGAAATCGTCCTCGGTCAGGTTGATCTCGGCCAGCGGATCACGGTGATGCGCGTCGAAACCGGCCGAAATAATGATGAGGTCGGGCGCGAAATTGTCGAGCGCCGGCAGGACGCGCGACAGGAAGGCATCGCGAAACACCTCGCTGCCGGTCCGCGGCGCCAATGGTGCATTGACGATGTTGCCGGCGCCGGTCTCGCTCTTTGCGCCAGTGCCAGGATAAAGCGGCATCTGGTGCGTCGAGCAATAGAGCACCGAGGGATCGTCCCAGAAAATATCCTGCGTGCCATTGCCGTGGTGCACATCCCAGTCGACGACGGCGACACGCTCGACGCCGTGCTTCTTCTGCGCATAGCGGGCCGCGATCGCCGCCGTGTTGAAGAAGCAAAAGCCCATTGCCGTGGTCTTTTCGGCATGGTGGCCGGGTGGCCGGGCGGCGACGAAGACATTGTCGGCGCGGCCTGCGAAGACGTCGTCTACGGCGGCGTTGGCGGCGCCGATCGCGGTTATCACCGCCTGCCAGCTCTTCGGGCTGGCGGTGGTGTCGGCATCGATGCGGGCAATGCCCTCGTCGGGGATGGCGGCGCGCACGCGCGCGACGAAATCGGCCGGATGCGCGTAAAGGATGGTGGCCTCGTCGCCTTCCGGCGCCTTGACGCGGTCAAGCTCGGCAAAGGCTTCGTCGTCAAGCACGCGCTCGATGGCGCGCAAGCGGTCCGGCCGCTCGGGGTGACCGGGGGGCGTGATGTGTTCAAGGAAGATCGGATGCGTGTAGAGACGAGTGGCCATCGTCCCTATCTAGTGCCCCAACGCCGCGATGGCCATGCGTCGCGGCCCAATGGCTGGGGAAAATCGCTTCTGCGTCCATTGGCGTCGCTGTGGGGATTGGCGGCGCGGACGCTTCGGCATAAGGTCGCCTTCACTGCCTGGTGCCCGCCGCAAGCGGGAGAATCGGGAACACGGTTGAATTCCGTGGCGTGCCCAACGCTGTGAGGGGGACCGCGCCGGTAAATGCCACTGTCGATGACGGGAAGGCACCGGACGCGGGTTGATCCTGAGCCAGAAGACCGGCCTGGCAGGCACCGTCATCCGCATGGTCAGGCGGAGGACATGGGTTTGCAATCGCAAGGGGACAAGCGATGCCGGATGCTATGACCGCTCCTGTCGGCGACGGATTTGACCAGATGGCGCGCGACGCAGTCTACCGTGCCATGTTCACGCGGCGCGATGTGCGCAGTCATTTCCTGCCTGCTCCTCTCGACGATGAGGTGCTGGCGCGGCTGCTGCTTGCCGCCCATCACGCGCCATCGGTCGGGTTCATGCAGCCGTGGAATTTCATCGTCGTCCGCGATGCCGCGCGACGGGAGAAGGTACGCGACCTGTTCCTGGCCGCGCGAGAACAGGAATTGCCAGAAATCGAGGAAGATCGGCAGGCGCTTTACCGCAAGCTGAAGCTGGAAGGCATCTGCGAAAGCGCGCTCAACATCTGCATCACCTGCGACCGACAGCGCTCGAAGGGCTCGCCGCTGGGACGTTGGCACAATCCGGAGATGGACCTCTACAGCACGGTCTGCGCGGTGCAGAATTTCTGGCTGGCGGCACGCGCCGAAGGCGTCGGCGTCGGCTGGGTCAGCATCATTGAGGCGCAGGCGCTGAAAAGCCTGCTTTCCATTCCCGACCATGTAACGCCGATTGCTTATCTCTGCGTCGGCCGGGTTTCCGAGTTCGCGCCCAAACCGGACCTTGAAACGCATGGCTGGGGCCGGCGCCTGCCCCTGCCCGAACTGATCATGAGCGAGACCTTTTGCGGGAAAGGCGAGGCACCGCTCAAGTCAGCGGTGGCGCGCCTGAAAGCCGTCGATACCGCACAGGCCAGCCCGGCTGATCAGCGCGTCGCGCCGGCCGTGCCCCAGCGCGAGCCGCCGAAGGAGGAAAGCGCCTTGTCCTTGAGTTCCCGGAACTTCGATGACGCCTCGGCCAGCCGGGCATCCCAAGCCGGATCAGGCACCTGGCCGGCGATGGTCTTGAAATAGACCTGCATCAGGCAGGCGATGGCGAAGGGCTCGATGAACGCCGCCTTGAAGGCCCAGGCGAAGACGATGGCCAGCACGAAGGCCCAGCCGGCGAGCTGGCCGGGCATCATGAACAGAATGGCGCCGGCCGGGGCCAGCATCAGCAGGAAGATCACGAACGACACGCCCCACATGATGACCGCCAGCCAGACGGCGTTCTTGACCATGGTCTTGCCGTTCTGGGCGTAGAGAACCACGCCCTGGCGCGCGGTTTCGAAAGGCGAGGACGAGTTGATGCGGATGTTGTAGCCGAGGATGATCTCGTCGATATAGGTGAGCGACAGGCGGATCACCGTGTTGATGAAGGAGACCAGGCCGCTCAGGCCCGGAATGGGCAGAAAGGCGGCGACGCCGCCGAGCAGGCCGGTGATGGCGCGGATGGCGCCCTTGACCAGCTGGTCGACGACGAAAAGGATGTTGGCCTCGGCGAAACGCTCGGTCACGACCTGCCGGGCATAGGCGATCTGGTTCTGGCCGTCAGGGACATCATGGCCGTCGATCAGGTGGACCATGACGGCGATATGGCCGGCCTTGACGACGTAGAGGATGTATTCGCGGATCCAGTAGACGGCGATGGAGACGATGCCGAAGCCGACCACGCCGCCCCACAAGGCAAAGGACAGCGGTCCATCGGGATCGGTGGAAATATGGCCGACGCCATAGCCGACCGAGGCGCCCGTGCCGGTCGCCATGATGTAGGCCAGCGTGATGCCGAAATAGACGATCATGCGAAAGACAATGAAAGGCCAGGTCCGCATCATGATGGACACCGACCTGCCGATATCGAAATCCCACATGCCCCGAATCTCCCCTCAGAGATGGCTAGGGAGCATGCGCTCACCCCGCGGATTGTCAATCATGAGCGGGCACCAGGCCGCAGAAGGGACTTCAGTTCGATTGCGGACCCGGCTCCTTGAGCAGCCCCTCAAGCAGTTGCTTGAACGCCGACACCACCTTCCTCGACGTGGCTTCGGGGTCGTTTGAATTGGCGATCCGCTGCGACGCCTGGCTGCTCGCCCCGTTGATAAGGCGTGCGGCCGTTTCAGGGTCGACGCCCGGGACGACCACCCCTTCCCCCTGCAGCGCTGTCAGGTGATCGGTCATTGAGCCAACGCAGGCATTGGCATTCGACCATTGCGCCGGATCGCCCAGCACAGCCGGGCCATCCCGGAACATGATGCGCTGGATTTCCGGCTCCAGCGCCATCTCGATATAGGTGGTGCATTCGTCGACGAAACGCTGCCAGCGGGTCGGCGCTCTCGAGGCGACCTCGTTCACCCGAGCCGCCATCTCGCCGTCGATTTCGGCGATAACCGCCTCCAGCAGTCCCTTCTTGTCGCCGAAGTGATGATAGAGCGCGCCGCGCGTCAGTCCGGCTGATGCCGTGAAATCATCCATCGACGCTTCGGCATATCCGATCGTCCCGAAGGCCTGGCGCGCAGCTGCGATCAGCTTGGCGCGCGTCTCGGCGATCATCTCCTTGCGGGGTCTGTGCATCTTCTGGCCCTACTTACATACGCCCCGTATGCCAATTGACATACGCCGCGTATGATCTATCTAGTTCTCATACGCTCCGTATGTAATTGTCAGATCGCCCTTTGTCGAGGAACCGGATCATGCAAAACCCTTACTCAGAGATCTTTCGCGCACCCGGTGCCAAAGGCTTCGCAGCCGCCGGTTTCCTGGCGCGCCTGCCGATCGCCATGGCGCCTATCGGCATCGTGGCGATGCTGTCACAGACGCGCGGCGAATACTGGCTGGCCGGCGCTGTCTCGGCGACATTCGCATTGGCCAACGCTTTCCTGGCGCCGCAAATATCAAGACTGGTCGACCGCCTTGGCCAGACCCGGATCGTCGTGCCCACCACAATCATCTCCGTGCTCGCATTCCTGACGCTGATTGCGTCGGCCAATCAGGACTGGCCAGTCTGGACGCTGTTCGTGTCGGCTCTGCTGGCCGCCGCAATGCCCAGCATGCCGGCGATGGTGCGCGCACGCTGGACCGAGCTTTTCCGCGGTCGGCCCGAGATGAACACCGCCTTCGCCTTCGAGTCGGCGGCGGATGAGTTGGTCTACATCGCCGGAGCATCGCTGTCGGTGGGCTTGAGTGCCGCCCTGTTCCCGGAAGCGGGCATGCTGGCGAGCACGCTGTTCCTTGCCTTGGGCTCGACGGCGTTCATCCTGCAGCGCTCGACCGAGCCGCAAGTGCGGCCAATGGGTGCAGGCTCGAGCGGCTCCGCAATTCGCCTGCGCCCGGTACAGATCATCACATTCGCCCTGATCTTCATCGGCGCCACCTTCGCGACGACGGAAGTCAGCACCGTGGCTATCACCAAGGAACTTGGCCAACCCGGCGCCGCCAGCCTCGTCATTGGCGTCTACGCGCTGGGGTCGTTCGTGCTCGGCATCATTGTCGGCGCGCTCAATCTGAAAACACCGCTGCAACGCCAGTTGGCCATCGCGGTAGCCGTCATCGCGGTCAGCACGCTGCTGCCGCTCACCGCCGGCACCGTGCCCCTTCTGGCACTCACCGTCTTCATCAGCGGTGTGGCCATCTCGCCGACCTTCATCACGGCATTCGGCCTGATCGAACGGCATGTGCCGGAAGCGATGCTGACGGAGGGCATCACCTGGGTGACCACGGGGATCGGTATCGGCATGGCGCTCGGCTCCTTCGCCGCCGGCGCCGTGGTGGACGCATTCGGCGCCCAGAGCGGGTTCTGGGTTTCAGTGGCGGCAGGCACCATCGCGCTTGCCACCGTGCTGCTCGGCCAGCGCAGCCTTGCCACCCGTAAATGCGAGTTGGAGGAATGCGACGCCGCTGCCGTTCCGGCCGAGTGACAGCCTGGCCATGTCGAGATTCACGTCAGGCCGACCTCCTGAATATCAACATGGCCTAGAGAATCTCGGTCTTCGCGATGTGGATGCCAAAGCCTTCGAGGCCGACATAGTGGCGCTCGCGCGAGGCGATCAGGTTGATCGAGGAAATGCCGAGGTCCTTCAGGATTTGCGCGCCGAGGCCGATCTCCCGCCATTCGTTCTCGCGCCGGCGGGCCTCTTCATGATCCTCGCGGTCGCCGCTTGCAGGCCGTTTGCGTTCCTGATGCGCGACGCCGACGGAACCCTCGCGCAAATAGACGATGACGCCTCGCTTGCGCTCGCCCATCGCCTTCATGATGCCGTCCAACCGATGGCTAGGGCCGAAGACGTCGGTCACCACATCCTCGGAATGCAGCCGCACCGGCACGTCCTCGCCGTCGCGGATGTCGCCGAAAACGACAGCGACGTGATGCATCGTGTCCCACGGCAGCGTGTAGGTGAAGACCTGTGCCTTGCCGCCGAGCGTGTCGATATCGGAGCAGGCGACGCGCTCGACCAGCGTTTCCTTGCGCTGACGATAGGCGATGAGGTCGGCGACCGACACCTGCTTGAGGCCATGCTCCTCGGCAAAAGCCTGCACCTGCGGGCCGCGCTTGACGGTGCCGTCGTCATTGACCAGTTCGGAAATGACGCCGATCGGCGGCAGGCCGGCGAGCTTGCAGAGATCAACGGCTGCTTCGGTATGGCCCGAACGCATCAGCACCCCGCCTTCGCGCGCGATCAGGGGGAAGATGTGGCCGGGGCGGACGAAATCGGAGGCGCCGACATTGCCGTTGGCGAGGTTGCGCACGGTGAGCGTGCGGTCGTCGGCCGAAATGCCTGTCGTCGTGCCATGCTTGAAATCGACGCTGACGGTGAAGGCCGTGGTGTGGGCGGAATCATTGTCGGCGACCATCGGCTGCAGGTTGAGCCGCTTGGCCTCCTCGCGCGGCATCGGCGTGCAGACGATGCCGGAGGTGTTGCGCACGATGAAGGCCATCTTCTCGGGCGTACAATGGACGGCGGCGACGATCAGGTCGCCCTCGTTCTCGCGCCCGTCATCATCCATGACGACGACGATCTCGCCACGTTCGAAGGCTCGGATGGCTTCGACAATCTTCTTTTGATCGTAAGGCATGGGCGCTCGCTTGGCTCGCAGGGCAGTAAGGAATAGGGCAGTTGGGAAAGGGAGGGTTTTGGCTGTTTCGGCAGGCAGCGTAACATACTGCCCTACCGCCTCATCCCCCTCCCTTCCCCGTCTGTCCTCGATGCCGCAGATAATGATCAGCGATCGCGCAGGCAACCATCGCCTCGCCGATCGGCACGGCGCGGATGCCGACGCAAGGGTCGTGGCGGCCCTTGGTCATTACCTCGACGTCGTTGCCGTCCTTGTCGATCGACTTTCGCGGCGTCAGGATCGATGAAGTCGGCTTGACTGCGAAGCGCGCAATGATCGCCTGTCCGGTCGAGATGCCGCCGAGGATGCCGCCGGCATTGTTGGACAGGAACACCGGCTTGCCGTCATTGCCCATGCGCATCTCGTCGGCATTCTGTTCGCCGGTGATACGGGCGGCCTCGAAGCCGTTGCCGATCTCGACGCCCTTGACGGCATTGATCGACATCAGCCCGGAGGCGATGTCCTGGTCGAGCTTGGCGTAGATCGGGGCGCCGAGACCTGGCGGAACGCCGTCGGCGACGATTTCGATCACAGCACCGACTGACGAACCGGCCTTGCGGATGCCGTCGAGATACTGCGTGAAGACGGGAACAGAAGCGGGATCGGGGGTGAAGAACGGGTTCTCGGCATCACCGATGAAATTCCAGTTCCAGTTGGCGCGATCGATCGACTTCTCGCCCATCGACACCAAAGCGCCGCGCACCACCATGCCCGGCACGACCTTGCGGGCAAGCGCCCCGGCGGCAACGCGCGCGGCCGTCTCGCGGGCCGAGGAGCGGCCGCCGCCGCGATAGTCGCGTATGCCGTATTTGACGTCATAGGTGTAGTCGGCATGGCCTGGCCGGTATTGGCGTGCGATCTCGCCATAGTCCTTCGAACGCTGGTCGACATTCTCGATCAGCATCGAGACCGGCGTGCCTGTGGTGATCATCGTCTGGCCGTCCCCGTCGAGGACGAAGCCGGACAGCACCTTCACCTCGTCTGGCTCGCGGCGCTGGGTGACGAAGCGCGACTGGCCCGGCCGGCGCTTGTCGAGTTCGGCCTGGATTTCATCCCGCGTGAAGCGGATGCCCGGCGGGCAGCCGTCGACCACGCAGCCGAGCGCTGCCCCATGGCTTTCGCCCCAGGTGGTGACGCGGAAAAGGTGGCCGAACGTGTTGTGAGACATGGAAAACTGCCCTGCCCGGCAGTCGAGCCGGTTGAAGCCTGCCTTCTATTGGCGTTTTTTGCGGTGGTCAAACTGTCATCCCCGCCGTTTAAGTTTTGACACATTCGGCTGGTTTCTGCTTTCTTCCATCCGCCGTTGAGGATCCGCCGCCACAGTGCCGGCGCAATGACCAAAGAGGACAATCATGCGTACCCTGATTGGCGCTGTTGCCGCCATGCTGCTTTGTTCCACCGCCGCCTTCGCCGGACAGACCGAGGGCCTGATCAAGAAGATCGACAAGGATGCGCTGACGCTGACGCTGGACGACGGCAAATCCTACAAGCTGAACGCCGAAACCGATCTCGACTCCCTGAAGCCGGGCATGGACATCGTAATCGCTTACGATGTGACCAATGGCGAGAATGTCGTGACCGATATGCAGTTGCCGGACAGCGACACGAACTAGCTCAGGCGGCTTAAAGCCACTCCAGACTATGCCCTTCGAGCTTGAGCACGCGATCCTGCGGTATCTCCAGGTTCGCGGCCTCGTCCTCGGCCATGTCAAGCACGAAGCGGAACAGGGTGC
Source organism: Mesorhizobium sp. GW821-FHT07A06 (assembly GCF_059419085.1). Classification (NCBI taxonomy): domain Bacteria; kingdom Pseudomonadati; phylum Pseudomonadota; class Alphaproteobacteria; order Hyphomicrobiales; family Phyllobacteriaceae; genus Mesorhizobium; species Mesorhizobium sp. GW821-FHT07A06. The sequence continues at coordinate 91,096 of NZ_JBWKRC010000001.1, read as the reverse complement.
GCATGACGCCGCCATGCGTCACGCAGATCGTCCTGCGATCGAGTTCGTCGAAGCAAGGCTTCACCCGTTCGAGCAGCATCTGGTAGCTTTCCGCCCCCTCGCCGGGTGGCTGAAAATTCCATTTGTCCAGGGCACGTGACCGGCTTGCTCCGGGAGACTGCGTCTCGAGCTCGGCAAAGGTAAAGCTCTGCCAATCGCCGAAATTGACCTCAACCAGCCTGACATCGGTTCGATAGGCGAGCGGATCGAGCTTCATCGCGGCGCGGATGCGCTCCATCGTTTCGCGCGTCCGCCGCATCGGGCTGGCGACGAAATCGAAATCCCTGACATCGCCGACAAGTTGGGCCAGCCGATGCCCGTTTCCGGTTGCCTGTTCGCGGCCAAGGGCATTGAGGTCGGTGTCGGCCTGGCCCTGAAGCCGGAACTCGGCGTTCCACGCAGTCTGGCCGTGGCGCACGATATAAACCAGCGGGTACATCAGGTCTTCCGGAGGTCGGGCCAGGGCCTGGGCGGAGGAGGAGCGGAGGGATTAATCCTTGACCGTCGAAATATCGGGCGCGTCGACCGCCTTCATGCCGACCACGTGATAGCCGGAATCGACATGATGCACTTCACCGGTGACGCCACGCGACAGGTCGGACAGGAAATAGACGCCGGAATCGCCGACCTCTTCCTGCGTGACCGTCTGCTTCAGCGGCGAATTGTATTCGTTCCACTTCAGGATGTAACGGAAGTCGCCGATGCCGGAGGCGGCCAGCGTCTTGATCGGCCCGGCGGAGATGGCATTGACGCGGATTTTCTTGGCGCCAAGATCGACGGCGAGGTAACGCACGCTAGCCTCGAGCGCGGCCTTGGCGACGCCCATGACGTTGTAGTGCGGCATCACCTTCTCGGCGCCATAGTAGGTCAGGGTCAGCAGCGAGCCGCCATCGGTCATCAGCGCTTCGGCGCGCTTGGCGATGGTGGTGAAGGAATAGACCGAAATGTCCATGGTGCGCAGGAAATTGTCGCGCGTCGTCTCGACATAGCGGCCGGTCAGCTCGTCCTTGTCGGAAAAAGCGATCGCGTGGACGAGGAAGTCGAGCTTGCCCCAATGCTTGGCGACATTGGCGAAAACCTCGTCGAGGCTCGCCGGGTCGGTGACGTCGCAATGGCCGGCGACAAAGGCGCCGAGTTCCGCCGCCAGCGGCTCGACACGCTTCTTGAACGCCTCGCCCTGATAGGTCAGCGCGATTTCGGCACCATGATCAACGCAGGCCTTGGCGATGCCATAGGCAATCGACCTGTTGTTCGCGACGCCAAGAATGAGGCCGCGCTTGCCGGCCATCAGGCCCTGTCCACCCGCCATGTGAGCGCTCTCCGCAAGGTTTGTGCTTTGTGGAGTGCCTATCGCACAGGCACACTGCCCCTTCAAGCGCTCAAACCGGACAGTTCAGGGGACAAAAGCGCCGGATCAGCCTTTTTGGCCGCGCAACAGCGTTTCCAGCGCGCTGTCGCCGCCTTCCGGCAGCATGATGCGCACATGGGCGTAGAGGTCGCCATGGCCGCCGGCTTTTTCCGGGAGACCCCGCCCCTTCAGGCGCAGCACCTTGTCCGAACTCGACCAGGCGGGAACGTTGACCGCGAGCCGGCCGGTCGGCGTCTCGACCGGTACCTTGGCGCCCAGCACCGCATCCGCCAGCGGCACCGGCAGATCGGCATGCAGGTCGCGGCCTTCCATGCGGTAGCGCGGGTGACGGCGGATATGGATCTTGACCAGCGCGTCGCCAGGCTGGCCCGGCCCCTGCTCGCCCTGCCCCTTCAACCGGATGGTCTGACCATCCTCGACAAAGGTCGGCAGCTTGACAGCCACCTTGCGGCCATCGGGAAACATCGCCGTCACCTTTTCGGCGTTTGCCGCTTCCTCGATGGTGATGTCGAGCGTGACGTTCAGATCGGCCGCCGTCGCCGGCTGGCGACGGTCGCCTGCGCCCGCGCCGCGCGCACCGGAAAAGGCGTCGCCGAAAATCTGGCTGAAAATATCGCTGTTGCCGTCGAAAGGATCGCCGCCCGGGCGCCCTGACCGGAATTCGAATCGCGAACCACCGGCCCCTTGCTGGCGGCGAAACCCTGCAAAGGGGTCGCCACCACCGGCGGCGCCCTCAAACCCCTGGAAGCGCGGCTTGCCGTCGGCATCGATCTCGCCGCGATCGAAAGCGGCACGATTCTTCTCGTCGCCGACGATCTCATAGGCCTGATTGGCCGCGGCAAAACGGTCCTTCGCCTTGGGATCATTCGGATTCTGGTCCGGATGATGTTTCTTGGCGAGTTTCCGGTACGCCGATTTTATGTCCTTGGCCGATGCGTTCTTTGCAACGCCCAGCACCTCATACGGGTCGCGCATGCGTTCTGCCCTGGAGAAGAGTTGAGTCCATACTTGCCTCCTATATGCGCTCGCATAGGAAGAAATTCCAGTGGCGGACCGTCATATCAAAAGCGGAAAGTCAGAGCGCCTTGAAGCCCTGCATGCGCCATCCGCCGGCGCCGGCGAGGCACAGTTCACCCTCGAACATGGCAACGCCGTCAAAGCTTTCGCGTGAGGCCTTGAAGCGGCGGCACGTCCGCCCCCTGTCCTTCAACTCCGCCAGCTCGGTGATGGAGCCACGCGACCCGGTGCCGGCATTCGCCCACGGCACGGCCTGGCCGCCGAGTTGCTCGATATCGGCGGAGGACACCGCATTACCGATCGTCGTCTGATCGGAGTCGCGATCCGAATCGGCGGGGGCGGATGAAGCCGAGGTGCTGCTGGTCAGGATCGAGCGGTCGACTTCGGCTTTTTCCAGGCTGAATCCACCTGCGCCACAGCCAACAAGTGGCAGGGCGATTGCCACGATCGCCGCTTTCGCGCTGGCCGAAGCGATAACGCTCCATTGCCTGCTGTCAAAAGCTTGCGCGATACGCGACAATCGGCAACCTCCCCCGGTTCGTGACAATTTGAGAAAAACTATGAGTGACACAGAGTTAACAAGCAGTGACTTTACCGAGGCGGCCGAGCCGTTTCGCCTCTTTGCCGCATGGCTGGACGACGCCACCAAGAGCGAGATCAATGACGCCAATGGCGTGGCGCTGGCTACCGTCGATGCCGAGGGCATGCCGGATGTGCGGATGGTGCTGCTCAAGGGGTTCGATGAAGGCGGCTTTGTTTTCTACACGAATTTCGAGAGCGCGAAGGGCCAGGAGATTCTTGGCAGCATGAAGGCGGCGATGTGTTTCCACTGGAAATCGCTGCGCCGCCAGGTACGCATTCGCGGCCCGGTGGAGATCGTCAGCGACGCCGAGGCCGATGCCTATTATGCGACGCGGCCGCGCGGCAGCCGCATCGGTGCCTGGGCATCGAAACAGTCACGGCCGCTCGAAAGCCGCTTCGCGCTGGAGAAGGCGGTCGCCGAATACACGGCGCGTTATGCCATCGGCGAGATTCCGCGGCCAAGACACTGGTCGGGTTTCCGCATCGTGCCGAAGACGATCGAGTTCTGGCACGACCGACCCTTCCGATTGCATGACCGGGTGGTCTTTTCACGCAACGCCAAGGGCGGCTGGGACAAGACGCGGCTCTATCCCTGAGGAATTGCTACTTCTTCCTTGTCATGAACGCCGTGAGCGCCGCGCGCGCCTCGTCCGACTTCAACCGCTCGCGGAAATGCTCGCTTTCCTCGCCGATGCGCGCGACGAGGTCGTCGCGCGAGCCGCGCATGAGATCGCGCGCGATCTTCAGCGCCTGCGGCGGCTTGGCCGCGATCTGGCCGGCAGCCGCCAGCACCGACGCCTCCAGCGCAGCCTCCTCGACCACGTCGTAGATCAGGCCGGCGGCCTTCGCACGCTCGGCGGAAAAGCCCTCGCCAAGGCCAAGCAGCGCGAACGCGCCTTGCTGCCCCAGGACCCGCGGCGCCAAAAGGCTGGATCCCGCCTCGGGCACCAGGCCAAGATCGACAAAAGGCGTCCTGAACACAGTGCGCGGCGTGGCAAAGGTCAGGTCGCAATGCAGGTTGATCGTGGTGCCGATGCCGACCGCGATGCCGTCGACGCCGGAGACGATGGGTTTTTCGACCCTGGCCAGCGCCATCAGGAAATCCCAGACTTCCGTGCCGCCATCGCCACCCGTGGCCACGACCATGAAATCGGCAAGGTCGTTACCCGAGGAGAACGCGCCAGGCACGCCGAGGAACACATGGACGCGGATCGCCGGATCGGCGTCACCCGAGGCCAAGGTTTGCGACATCTTGGCGTACATGGCGCGCGTCAGTGCGTTCTTCTTGTCCGGGCGGTTCATGCGTATGATCTGGATGGCGCCCTGGCGCTCGACGAGGATATGGTCTGTCACAGTGTTTTCCTTGTGAACGTCAGGCTGAAATCAGCGTCTTGCCGGCAGCCACGAGGCTTTCCGCGCCATCGACAACACGCCCTTTCAGGGCACCCGTCTCGCCGAGCAGGTTTTCGGCAAAGAAGCGGCAAAGGCCGATGCGGCCCTGATCGGCAAGAGCGCCGCGCGCCAGATAGGCGCCGCCGGCGGCAAGCGAGATCAGTCTGAGATAAGGCGTCGCACCCGCCAGCGCCTCCTCCGCCCGACCGTCCGCCGACAGTTTTTGCAGGAAACGCGTCGCCTGCGTCAGATCGCCGAGTGCTGCGTCGAGCGCATCCGCGGTGCGACCGAAACCCTGCAGGTTCGAGGTGCGCACGGCGTTGGCGGCCACAGCCAGTTCGCCAATGAAGCCATGCACATGCCCCCCGCCGCCGAGCGGCAGCTTGCGGGTGACCAAGTCGATCGCCTGGATGCCGTTGGTGCCCTCGTAGATCGGCGCGATGCGCGCGTCGCGGTAGAGAGCTGCCGCGCCCGTCTCCTCGATGAAGCCCATGCCGCCATGCACCTGGAGGCCGAGCGAGGCCACTTCGACGCCGACATCGGTCGAAAATGCCTTGGCCAGCGGTGTCAGAAGATTGGCACGATCACGCCAATGCCCGGCCTGGTCACCGTCCGAGACCCGCGCCATGTCGATCGCATGGGCACAGGAATAGCTGATCGCCCGCGCCGTCTGCGTCAGCGCCTTCATGGTCAAGAGATTGCGCTGCACGTCGGGGTGGTGAACGATCGGCGCCATGCCGGCGCCGGCGTAATCCGCCGCCTTGCCCTGGCGGCGCTCATTGGCATAGGCGACCGCCTTCTGGGTGGCGGCTTCCGCGACGGCGACCCCCTGCATGCCGACGGCCAGGCGGGCATTGTTCATCATGGTGAACATGCAGGCGAGGCCCTTGTTCTCCTCGCCGATCAGCCAGCCAATGGCGCCGGGCTTGGCGCCCTGGAACCCATCGCCATAGATCATGGTGCAGGTCGGCGAGGCATGGATGCCGAGCTTGTGCTCGAGGCCGGAACAGAAGACATCGTTGCGAGCGCCGAGCGAGCCGTCGTCGCCGACCAGGAATTTCGGCACCAGGAACAACGAGATGCCGCGCGTCCCGGCAGGCGCATCGGGCAGCCGCGCCAGCACCAGATGGATGATGTTGTCGGTGAAATCGTGCTCGCCATAGGTGATGAAGATCTTCTGGCCGAAGATGCGGTAGGTGCCGTCGCCGGCAGGCTCGGCGCGGGCGCGCAAGGCAGCGAGGTCCGAGCCCGCCTGCGGCTCGGTCAGGTTCATGGTGCCCATCCATTCGCCGGAGACGAGCTTTTCGAGATATTTTGCCTTGAGCTCTTCCGAAGCATGCTTGTCCAGCGCTTCGACCGCGCCCATGGTCAGCGTCGGGCCGATGCCGAAGGCCATGGCGGCCGAATTCCACATTTCTAGCGCGGCGACGCCGAGCAGGGTCGGCAGCGCCTGGCCGCCATATTCCTCGGGCCCGGACAGCGCGTTCCAGCCGCCATCGATCCAGCGGCGATAGAGCTCCTTCCAGCCGGGCGGCGTGGTGACGGCAGCGTCCTTCAGCACCGCACCGTGTTCGTCGCCGATCTTGTAGAGGGGAGCCACTTCCTCGGTGGCGAAACGGCCTGCTTCGCCAAGAACGGCATCGACCAGATCCTCGCTGAGATCGCCAAATGCGCCGGCATCGAGCCCCTGCTTGAGCCCAGCCACGTGCTTCAGCGTAAAGGCGATATCCTCGACCGGTGCCCGATACATGCCGTTCGATCCTCCTGATGCATCGGCCTCGCCGACCCTAGAGCCAGTGCCGCCACAAAACCATCCGCCTTTGGGCGGTCTCCCATCGTCTTTTTACGTAAACGTCAAACTTTGTCACGCGGATTTTGCAATCGCGCCGGCCTGTATTAAATTCCGTCGAAGCCGGATCAAATCGACCGGCGACAGACCAGAATCAGCCGACCGGAACATCCATGCTCGCCAGACCCGACGCCTACCGCTGCATCGAATGCGGCCTGCCTTATCGCGCACCCGGATTCTGGTATCATGAGGGCAGGCTGGAACATGGTGCGGCCTACTGGTCGGATCGCGGCATATTGTGCTCGCCGCAATGCTCGCTGGCCCACCACCGCAAGCGCGCCGCCGAAGGCACGCTGCAGCAGGAGCCCGCGCCCGACCCGTTTGAATTTCCGCCCGGCATCCGGCGCTAGCCGCATAACCGCCCGCCGAGCATCTTGCGTTGCCGGCGACCGAAACGATCATCTGGTCGTCCATGTTCAGAAGGCGATCTTTACACCCAGCTTGCCGCTGACGGTTGAACTGTCTTGGGACCACTTGCCCCGGATCTCGCTGCTGAGGGTGGTCGATTGGGACATTTTCAGATTGAAGCCTGCCGACACCGCCGCCGAGAAGTCCGCATCTTCGAAGTCACTCTCGATACCGGATACGCTCGCGGTGTTTGAATAGCCGAAGCGCTGCTGCAGATCGGCTCGCGCGTAGGGGCTGATCACCATACCGTTTCCGAGTTGATAATCTGCATAAACTCCAGGTTCGAACTTGATTGCGCCAAATGACAGGCGGCTTTTTCCGTACGAAACGCCAGAGCTGTCCGTGTACTCGTCGCCGGTGAAACTAACACCAAGCAATCCACCACGCAGATCGAAGCGCACCCGATCGGTCAAGTTGAAGATGTGGCCGACCGATCCCGTCACGGCGTAGCCTTGTGTGTCATACGTGCCGGAGCCAAGGCCTGTGCTTTCGACATCGGTGTTGCCGAGGAACGCCGATGCCGCCACGAGCATATAGCTGGTGCCGCGACGATAGAGCCCATAACCGCCGAACATACCGCTTCTGTTGGTGGCTTCGCCGTTGGGAGGAAAGAAACCGAACGCATTGGCGTCTACGCTGGCCGATGCATAACCGCCAAACAGCCCCAGGTTCAGTCCGTGCTCATTGTCGAAACCGAAGTGCTTTGCAGCATTGAAGTCCACGCTGACCGCGGCGGAAAATTCGTCAACGTCGAAGTCCGGTCCGGTAATCACGGTCGGCCCCTGTGAAATCGTGAAGCCGTCGTGCTTCGTGTGCGCCAACTGGCCCGAAGCGAAGACGCCGAACGGCGCCGACAGAGCTTGCGCGGGGCCGCTCGCAGAGCCGACATCCGACTCGATCGCGTTATCGACAACACTCAGAAGCGCATCCAGGGACGTGTCGACAACCGCGCCATTGGCTATGCCGTTGAGATAGCACTGCCCTGACAGAACAGTTCCCTCGCCAACGAAGATGCAGGCGGCGGCCTTGGAAGGCAGGAGGACGGCCAGGGCACCGATCGAGAGCGCAATCGCGTTGACGGGGTCAAGATACCATTTCTTTGCTGTCATTGTCATTTCCCCTCTTTATTACAAGTAAGACAATAATAATCAGGGATGCAATTCGCCGACGATATTCAAAATATCCATCCAGCCTCAGCGTGCGCGCTCAACATACTGCGACTGCACTATGGTGATTATAACAGGCTATGCCCTGGGAAGATATGGCTTCGAGCGTCGAATCGGCTTGCGCATGCCGGCGCGGCCGCGGTCCTTGCCAAACGAGTCTTTTGAAGCGCTTATAAGACGATGGTCAGCGCCGTCCCGCTTGGCCGATCAAACGCGGGTCGCGAGACCCTCGCCCTTTCTTTGAGGCGGTTTGTGGTGTAAAATTCAGCGGTCTTCGGAGATACGGGTTTCCGGCGCCCAAGGGGGGCGGCGCATCAGCCGGACGGACACTTCGACGGCGCGAACGTTGTCGCAGCTGAAACGAGCCCGTGACATGACCCACAGTTTCTTCCGGCACTTCGCTGCAGTTCTGCTGGTCGTGTTTTTCGGTTCGATGGCCGCCCAAGCCGCGGTCGAGGAAGTGCTTGCATCAAAGCCAAGCAAGCGGCTTGCCATCATCATTGGCAATTCGCATTACCAAAGCGCCCGCCTTCAACATCTGACCAATGCGGTAAACGACGCCACACAACTCTCCGAGAGTCTGAAGAGGCTGAATTTCGACGTGCTGACGGGGCTCGACCTTTCGTCGGACGGGTTTGCCAAGCTCTTCGACAGCGCCGACAGCAAACTCGCAACCGCCAGCGCCGTGGTGATCTTCTACGCCGGTCACGGCGTTCAGTTGCAGGGAGAGAACTATCTCCTGCCCGTCGATACACCCGATCCTGAAACCCTGGAAAAACTGACCGCGGGCGCGATCAGGCTAAACGACGTGATCGCAAAGTTTTCCAACCGGGAGAGGCAGACGTTTATTTTTCTCGACGCTTGCCGCAACAACCCGGTCGGCAAGGGCGCCAGCGTCATGGATGGCCTTGCCCAGGTCGAAGTGGGCGAAAACACGTTTGTCGCCTTCGCGACCCAGCCAGGCAACATCACGGCCGATGGCTCGGGAGACAACAGCCCCTTTACCACGGCCCTGTTGAGGAATGTTGAGATTCCCGGGCTCAGCATCTCGGATATGATGATCCGCGTTCGCAACGAGACAGAGGCACTCACCGCAGGTCGTCAGGTTCCGTGGGACCAGTCGAACCTTCGCGAGCAGTTCTATTTCACCGAGCAACAAGAGCTCGACCCGGCTCAGTTGAGCGCTAGCCTGTCTCGCATTCTGTCGGACCCGGCCGCCAAGAAAAAACTGCAGCTTGAGCTTGCTTCCAACGACCTGCAGACCGCCGTGCTTATCGTGGGACAGACATTGCGATCGGCCGAGATTTCAGTCCCGCCCGGCGCTTCACCGGAACCGGCAGGTACGCAGCTTGCCAGCCTTGAAGGAGCCCGGCAAAGCGTGGTTTCCGGTCTTGAAACATTGATCGTCGGCACGTCGGCAGGCGAGCCGGACCCTGCGAAAGCGACCGACCTCGCACGCAACATCCAGACGGAATTGCGCCGCTTGGGCTGCTATCGCATGACGGTCGATGGAGATTGGGGCAAGCACTCGGTCCAGGCTCTCAACACCTACTACAAGAACACCAAGCGGGCCGCGTCGGCGACCGAGCCAACGGTTGAACTTCTGGGCGATCTCTTCCTGCACTCCGGCCGCGTCTGCAAGGATCCGGTCATCGTGAAAGTCAAACCGGCGAAGGTCGCCTCGGACACCGCTCTGCGCAAAAAGGGAGCGCCGAGCCGAAAGGCCTCCACGCCCTCACGATCGCCATCGTCGCGTCCCGCCGCGCCCCCTCCCGACATCAGTGGCGGTATTGGGATTGGCGGTGTGTTCTAATCTGGCACGGGCTGCCCCAGCATCGAGAAGCATTCCTTAACCATGACGGTTCAGGATTTGCCTTTGATCAACCGGGATTCCCTGTTTTGAAATTGCAAAGGCGTTTCCATCGCCGTTCAAAGAGCGCTGTGCCAACGCTCGCCAGACCCTTTTTCCCTGAGCATGCCGCTTCTCTGAAACCTCTGTATATTTTCTGGCGACACGCACTGACGCCTCTGGCTTTCGCGGCGGCCTTGGGGCTGTCGATGGCGGCACAGGCTTCGGATTTCTCCGAGCCGTGGAAGAATGCCGACCGCGCCCTGGTGGTCGATGCCTACGAATACAATTCCATCGACTGGGCGCAACTTGCCACCGACAAGCGCATCGTCGGATTCATCAACAAGGCTTCCGACGGCATGCCGCCGCCCTATTTCTGTTTTGGCAGCGATACAGACGTGAAGCTGTGCAAGGCGCTGTGGAAACGCCATGCGGTGACCCGCGAACTGTTCCAGACGCGCCGGGTCGTGGCCAAGGCGCTCGGCATGAAGTGGGGCGCCTATCACCTGGCCCGCCCCGGCAATCCGGTCGAGCAGGCGAACAATTTCCTCGATTTTGCCGATCCCGCGCCGGACGATCTCATGGTTCTCGACCTCGAGGGCAACGATCCCTCGCAGTGGATGTCGCTCGACGATGCCGAGGAGTTCGTGCGCCAGGTGCATCGGCGCATGGGCCGCTTCCCGGTGCTCTATACCAACGGCAAGACGGCCCAGTACATCGCCGACAATCGCTACAAGTACCGGCTTCTGTCGCGGCTGCCGCTTTGGTACGCGCGCTACAGGCCTGATATCGACGTGCATTTTCCGATGGGCAACTGGCAAGGCTATGCGCTCTGGCAATTTTCCGCGCAGGCCAATTGCGGCCGCTTCCGTTGCCCCTACAGGGTTGCCGGCACGCCCAACGATATCGACGTCAACGTCGCGCCGACCGATGCCGCCACGCTGCGCCAGCAATGGCCGTTTGGCGGGCTGATCGACGTGCCATCAGACTATCTTGCCAGCGTGCCGGTGCCGCTCTCGCGCGAGGCAGCGCTCGCGGGCAAGGCGACCCTGATCTATGCGGATGTGGCAACGCCTCCGACGTTCGAGGAAATGGTCGCCGTGCTCGGTTCGCGCTGGTCGAAATTCCGCGACGGGTTCCACATGCCTGTGGTGAAGACGGTGCCGCGCAGGCCGGGCTTCGGCATTGTGCAATATGTCGCCTGGAAGCGAACCGAACAGCGTTCACCCGAGCAGCTCGACGCCGCTTTCGCCGGGGCCGATCCGGTCAGCACCGCTTCGACCGAAATCGACCGCGGTCAGCAATAGGCCGCTACGCCCTAATTTCAGCTCGCCTGCTCGCGCGCCACGGCCTGCCAGCCGATGTCGCGACGGCAGAATCCGTCCGGCCAGTCGATCCGGTCGAGCGCGGCGTAGGCCCGCGCCTGTGCCTCGCGGACCGTGGCTCCGGTTGCCGTGACATTGAGGACACGGCCGCCATTGGCAACCAGCGCGCCGCCATTGATGGCGGTACCGGCGTGGAAGATCTGGGCGCCTTCGCCCGCCGCCTGCTCGACGCCGCGGATGACGGAGCCTTTTTCCGGCGTGCCGGGATAGCCCCGCGCGGCCATCACCACGGTGAGCGCCGCCTGGTCGCGCCAGCGTATGGAAGTGTGCGCCAACTGGCCGTCCACGGCGGCATTGAGCAGCACCAGCAAATCGTCCTTCAGCCGCATCATCAGCACCTGGCATTCCGGATCGCCGAAACGGGTGTTGTATTCGATCAGCTTCGGCCCCTTGTCGGTGATCATCAGCCCGGCGAAGAGAATGCCGGCGAAGGGCGCGCCAAGATCGGCCATGCCGCGCATCGTCGGCTCGATGATTTCGCGCATGGTGCGCTCGACCATCTCAGGCGTCATCACCGGGGCCGGCGAATAGGCGCCCATGCCACCCGTGTTGGGGCCGACGTCGCCGTCGCCAACGCGCTTGTGATCCTGTGCCGTGCCGAAGGGCAGTGCGGTGGTACCGTCGCAGAGACAGAAGAAGCTCACCTCCTCGCCGGTCATGAACTCCTCGATCACCACTTCCGCGCCGGCGGCGCCGAAGGATCCCTCGAAACAGGCATCTAGTGCCGCCAGCGCCTCGTCCAGCGTCATGGCGACGGTAACGCCCTTGCCGGCGGCGAGCCCGTCGGCCTTGATGACGATCGGCGCACCAGTCTTCTCCAGATAGGCCTTGGCGGAGGCCAGATCGCCGAAACGGCCGTAGGCGGCGGTCGGGATGTTGTATCGCGCGCAGAGATCCTTGGTGAAACCCTTCGAACCCTCCAGCCTCGCGGCGGCTTTCGAAGGCCCAAAGACGCGGATGTTTTCCGCGCGCAGGTCGTCGGCAATTCCGGCGACGAGCGGCCCTTCCGGGCCGACCACCACGAGGTCGATTTCTTTCTCCCGGCAGAAGGCGGCCACGGCGGCATGATCGGTGATATCGAGCTTCACCAGCTCGGCATCGCTGCCGATGCCCGGATTGCCGGGGGCCGCGTAGAGCTTGGTCAGCAGCGGCGAAGCGGCGATCTTCCAGGCAAGCGCATGTTCGCGGCCGCCGGAGCCGAGAAGAAGAACGTTCATGGCCACCTCTTGATGCAAACCCTGGAGAGCACCCGCTATTGCTCTCCGGGCGACGGGTCAAGACATCAGGGTGTTTTGATCAAAATTGCACACGGGAACGTTATCCCGGCCGAAACCCGGCGCCGGCCATCGCCGCCGATTTTCCAGCCCGCTTCAGGCGGGAAAAACCACCGGGAACCAGTCCTCGCGCAATTTCTGGCCCGGCTGCATGCCGTGACCATGATAGGGCGGCGAGGTGCGGCCCGGCCGCTCGACATAGTGGGCATCGTCGCCGACCCAGCGCAGCGACAGCGCCCGGCGCCGTGCCGCGGTCGGGTTGCCGCGCGCGCCGTGCGCTGTGCGGAAGTCGAACAAGATGGCGTCGCCTGGCTCCATCTCCCATTCAAGAACCTTCATCGACGGATCGTTGTCGGGATCGGGTACCGGCAGGTAGTCGCCCTCGCCGGCGTAGAAATTGCTGTCGTCGAGCCAGCGCACAGGCAGGATCATCTTGTCCCATTTGTGCGAGCCGGCGATCAGGCGCAGCGTCGCCTCCTTTACCGGGTCGATGGGGATCCAGAAGCTCACCGTCTGCTGGCCATCGACGAAATAATAGGGGATATCCTGATGCCAGGGTGTCGGCTTCTGGGTGCCGGGTTCCTTGACCAGCACATGATCATGGAAGAACTGCGCGGTGCGCGACTGCATCACCGCCGCCGCCAGTTCGGCGGCCGGCGATTCGCGCACCACCCTGACGAATTCGGGAATACGCTCCCAGTTGCAGTAATCGTCGAAGAAACTGCCCTTGCCATTGGCGATGTCGGACGCGGTGGCGCTGCGGTTTTGCATATTGCGCTCGATGCCGGCGGCAATCGTGTCGACCCAACCCTTGAAGGCGCCGCGAATGCAGACCGCGCCGTCACGCTGGTAGTCGGCAATTATATCCGCGTCGATGATATCGGTGTCGATTGCGTGGGCAGCAGTCTGGGAAGCCATTGTGTCCTCCTTTCAGGATCGAGACGACTATCGCAACGATCACTTATTCAGTAAAATAATAACTTCTCATCTGACATATAGACTGAAACTATGAACCTCACCCTCACCCAGTTGCGTTATCTGGTCGCTGTCGCCCGCCACGGCAGCGTCACCGGAGCGGCCAGAACTCTGAATATCTCGCAGCCGTCGATTTCGGTGGCTATCGACGCCATCGAAAAGGATTTCGGCCAAAAACTGTTCGTGCGCCAGCGCGGAAGCGGCGTTTCGCTGACCTCGTTCGGCCGTGTCGTCGTGGCGAAGGCAAAACAGGTTCTTGCTGAGACCGATGAACTCGTGAGTCTCGGTTCGGGCAATTCAGTTATCGGCGGCGAGCTGGTGCTTGGATGTTTCGAGGATCTGGCGCCTTATTTCGCGCCGGGTCTCATCCGCGCTTTCTCCGAGCGCCATCCAAGTGTCGACGTCATCGTTCGCGACGAGACATTCGAGACGCTCGGACGACGCCTGGCGGACGCAGCCATCGATCTCGGGCTCAGCTACGATCTCGGTCTGCCCACGCATTTCGCCCGCATCCTGCTGCACGAACTGCGACCGCACGCGCTGTTGCCGGCGGGCCATGCTCTAGCGGGTCGCCCCGAAGTGAGCCTCGCGGATCTGGCCGCCTATCCGCTGATCACCACGAACCAGCCGCAGAGCTGGCAGCATATGCTCGATCTGTTCCGCAGCCGTGGTCTCTCGCCAGTGGCCGACAAGGCGACGAGTTCGTTCGAACTCCAGCGCAGCATGGTGGCGAACGGTTTTGGTGTCGCCGTCAGCTACACCCGGCCGCATGGTGACCGCAGCTACGACGGCCTGCCCCTGATCTGCAAGCCGCTGTCGGACCCGCTGCCGATGCAGCGGATCATTCTCACCTATGACACGCATCAGCGCGTGTCGAACGCGGCACTCGCGTTCGTCGAGGCGGCAAAATCCTGGTCTTCGACCCGCGATATCTTTACCTCATGACGGGTGACAGTCGCCCCTCGTCCGCTTGCCGCTTGACGGGTTCCGCGCCTGCTGCCACTCCATGGACATGGAACCTATCCAATCGAAAGCGGCCCAGGGCCGTGTCGCCGATGCGCCGAACGGCCATTGGGTCTACCGCGTGCTGCCGCGCGCGGTTTGGCCCTATGCGCAACTTGCGCGATGGGACAGGCCGATCGGCTGGCAATTGCTTCTGTGGCCGTGCTGGTGGTCGGCGGCGCTCGCGGCGAGCGCCTATCCGCGCCCCGGCGACCCGCTGCTCTCGCTGCTGCCGGCGCCATGGTATCTCATGCTGTTCCTGGTCGGCGCCATCGCCATGCGCGGCGCCGGCTGCACCTACAACGACATCGTCGACGAAGGCATAGACAACCAGGTCGAGCGCACCCGCTCGCGCCCGCTGCCGTCCGGCCAGACCACGCGGCGGCGGGCCTGGCTGTTCCTTGTGCTGCAGGCCCTGGTCGGCCTTGCCGTGCTCCTTCAGTTCAACAGCTTCGCCATTCTGCTCGGCGTCTGCTCACTGGCGATCGTGGCCATCTATCCATTCATGAAGCGGATAACCAACTGGCCGCAACTGTTCCTAGGCCTTGCCTTTTCCTGGGGTGCACTGATGGGATGGGCGGTCGAGTTCGGCGATCTCGATGGCCCCGCCATCATGCTCTATATCGGCTCGATCCTGTGGGTGATCGGCTACGACACGATCTATGCGCATCAGGACAAGGAAGACGACGCCATTGTCGGCGTGCGTTCGACGGCACGGCTGTTCGGCGACAACACCAAGGCGTGGCTGGCCGGGCTTTATGGCGGTACGCTGGTCTGTTTCGCCATCGCCTTCGCCTCGGCGCAGGCGCCGGTGGTGGCGCTCGCCGGATTGATCGCCGCCGGCGCCCACATGGCCCGCCAGATCACGGTTCTGGATATCAACGATCCGGACCAATGCCTGCGGCTGTTCCGGTCGAACAACCAGGTCGGCTGGCTGATCTTCCTCGGCCTGATCGGCGGCGCATTGTGGGTCGCACTGAAGCCGCTGGTGTAGTGACTTTTTTCCGCGCCCCAGCCCTTCGCAGGCTCAGGGCGTTCGAAGCTCGAAAAGCCAAGCAATTGGCTTTTCGTTCGTTGCGCGAACCGCTTCTCAATCCCTTGAAATGATCTCCTGGCCGCCGATGACCAGCCTGAGACCAAGGTTGCCGGCCCTGCGGCGGGCGAGGAAGCGCGGGCGGCGCGTGGTCGAAATGCGGCCCTTGCGGCGATCCTGCGGCGGCAGCGTCTTGATGGCGGCGCCGAGCGATTCTTCCAGCGTGCGGGCAACGCCGTCCGATTCGATCAGGAGCATCGGCAGGCGGTAGGCATCGGCCCAGGCGCGCCAGTCGGCGGCGACGTCATCGAGGTCGTCGGCCACCAGCAGAGGCACCGACAGCATGGGGTCGTTGTGAAGGAGTTCGAGGGTAACCGTGACGTTGCCGTCCGGATCCTCCATCGCGCGGGCGGCAACGCCGCGGAACGCATTGGCGGGCAGTGCGATGATCGCCGGCACGCCGCTCATCTCAAGCATGCGACGGATCACAGCGCCGCGCTGGTCAATGGTGAAGGTCACGTCGCCATAGTCGTCGCGTGTGGCGTAGCTAACCACCTGCGGCAGGCGGAATGGGTCGAGGCGCATGTTGCGTCCCGCCCAGACTGGCTTCAGTCCAGTGTTCATAGAGTGCCTTCCTGTCTGTCTCCTGAGAGCCGGTGTCCGGTTCTCTCCGGGCCAGTTTTCCCGGCCTCGTTATGGGGAAACAGTAGCGTGGGCTCCTTACCGCCGCGCTTAAGAAAGTCGGTTAAATTTTGCTGATCTCAGGGATGGTTATCGGAATGCCACCGGGCACAAGCTGTTGAAAGGATCAGATAACCTTACCGGGATTCATGATGCCGGCAGGATCGAAGGCAGCCTTCACCCGGCGCATCAGATCGATGGCCATCGGCGGCGCGGTGGCGAGCAGTTCGTCGCGCTTCAACTGGCCGATGCCGTGCTCGGCGGAGATCGAACCGTGGAAGGACCGCACGACATCATGCACGGCCTTGTTCATGGAATGATAAAGGGCGAGAAACGCCTCGTCGTCGCCCTCGAGCGGCCTCGAGATGTTATAATGGAGGTTGCCGTCGCCCATATGGCCGAAGCAGACCACGCGGGCACCGGCGCTGACCGATGCCACCGCGCCGGCCGCCTGTTCGATGAACCGGGGGATCGATGCTATCGGCACCGAAATGTCGTGCTTGATCGAAGCGCCTTCCGGCTTCTGGCATTCTGGGAGCGTCTCGCGAAAATTCCAGAAAGCGTCGCCCTGGGCAAGGCTTGCCGCGACCACGGCATCGCCAACGATGCCTTGCTCGAGACCATCCGCCAGCACCTCCTCGATCAGAGCCCGGCCGTCGGCATCCGAGCGGCCTGAGGAAACCTGCATCAAGACATACCAGGGCCAATCTTCGGCCAACGGCCTCACGACACCTTGACCATGCCTGAGGGTGAAATCGTAAGGTCTCTTGCCGATCAGTTCGAAGGCGGTGAGCGAAGCGCCGGCGCGGTCCATCGCCAGGCTGAACAGCGCCAGTGCCGCCTCGGGCGACGACAGCCCAACGAATGCGACCTCGCGCCCTTTCGGCTTGGGGAACAGTTTGAGCACTGCGGCGGTGATGATGCCAAGCGTGCCTTCAGCGCCGACGAACAGGTTCTTCAAATCGTAGCCGGTGTTGTCCTTCTTCAGCTTGCGCAAATCGTCGAACACCTCGCCCGTGGGCAGCACCACTTCGACCCCGAGGCACAGTTCGCGCGCGTTGCCGTAGGCAAGCACGCCGGTGCCGCCGGCATTGGAAGACAGGTTGCCGCCGATCTGGCAGGAGCCTTGCGCGGCCAGCGAGAGCGGAAACAGCCGGTCGGCGGCGTCGGCCGCCTCCTGCAGCGTCTGCAGGATGACGCCGGCCTCCGCCGTGACCGTATTGGACAGGACATCGATCTCGCGGATGCGGTTCAGCCGCGACAGCGACAGGATGATCTCGCGGCCGGATCTGTCCGGCACCTGGGCGCCGACCAGGCCGGTGTTGCCGCTTTGCGGCACGACCGGCGTTCCCGTCTCGGTCGCAAGCCGCATGATCCTGCTGACCTCGTCGACACTGCCCGGCCGCAGCACCAGCGATGTCGCGCCATGCCAGAGCCCGCGCCGCTCGATGAGATAGGGCGCGATATCCTGCTCGTCGCGCAGCGCGTATTTTTCGCCAACGATGGCGGCGAAGCGATCGATGAGAGCGGGATCGAGTTTTTGCGAAATGTCGGTCATGTGGGAAAACTACGGTGCGGGCTGTACATTGTCACGAGGGGCGGCGGCACGCGAGAGCCGGTCGTTGATGGCCTCGCCAAGCCCGTCGAATGGGATCGTCTCGACGGCGATGGTGCGCGCGCCGCTGCGGTCGAGTTCCTGCATATAGGCGAAAAGATTGCCTGCCGCTTCGCGCAGGTCACCGGTTTCAGACAAATTGAGGAACGCTGCGGCATCACGCCAGCCTTCGGCCCGCTGGCGCCCGAAGCCGAGCAGGGCTTCGTCTTTGCCTACCGTTCCGGCGTTGAGCCGCACCCCTGCCCCCGGCGCGTAGTGCGAGGCAAGCATGCCCGGCGCCTCGATGCCGGCGGCACCGCCACGAAACAGTTTCACGCCAATGGCCGCTTCGATTTCCTCGGCGGAGACGCCCCCTGGCCGAAGCAAGCGCACTCCTGCCCCTTCGGCCTTGACGATGGTCGATTCCAGCCCGACCGGCGTCGCGCCGGCATCGACCACCAGCTTGATGCGCGTCCCGAGATCCGCCGCCACTGCTTGTGCGGTCGTCGCGCTGATCTTGCCGGATGAGTTGGCGCTGGGCGCGGCAAGTGGCCGGCCAAGTCTTGCGATGAGGTCACCGCCAAAGCCCCTCGGCATGCGCAAGGCAATCGTATCGAGCCCGGCCGTGACTAGCGGATGGATGCCGTTTCCGGGCCGCTGCGGCAGCACCAGCGTCAGCGGACCCGGCCAGAACGACTGCGCCAGTTTCCTCGACAGCGGATCGAATATTGCGATGCGCTCGGCCATCGCCATGTCGGCGACATGGGCGATCAGCGGATTGAAACGCGGCCGCCCCTTGGCCTCGAAGATGCGCGCCACGCCGATGCCGTTAGTGGCATCGGCGGCAAGCCCGTAGACGGTCTCCGTCGGGATGGCCACGACATCGCCGCCCTGAAGCAGAGCCAGCGCCCGCTCCAACGCTTCGTCGACGGCAAGTATCTCAGCCACTCTCGTCACCTCGCAGATGCCGGCTGCGTAGTACGATGGCGGCTATTGGGCAAGCCGGCTGTTGGGCAAGAGAGGGTCTTGGCGAATTATCAATTCCTAAAATGCTACGTTTTCGCGAAAGCAGGCATCAATTCCGGTCCGCTACCGTCAGGGCCTGGGCAAAGGGGAGTGGTCATCGTGTCTGTGCGTATCCTGTTGGGGATCACTCTGGCGGCGTTGAGCGGCGGAGTTCAGGCCTCGTCACTTGTCTTTCCCGGCGCGCCGGCCGCGACGCCCTCCATCCTTGTCGTGAAGGCGGACGGCATCCGAGCAAGCGACGTGCTGTCCGTCGTCGAGCTCGGCGAACCCGAGGTTACTGATGAAAAGGTGGCGGCGATCCCCAACGCGCCCGAGCCACGGCACGGTTTCATACAGGGCCCGATGATCATTCGTGGCGGCGTGGCCGGCGGCGACTTCTCGAAACCGACGCTAGTCAAGGCACCTGCCACGACCGCCACCCCCGCTCCTGCTCCAGCCCAGGCGACCGCCTCGGCGGTTCCGGCGTCGGGCACGCAGAAGAAGCCGACCGCACGGGCAGCCATACCAACGCCCGCTCCCGGGGCCAACAAGGTCAAGTAGCGGCCACAAATTGCTGGACTGGCCAGATCGTTGACAGCTTGACGGCGCCCTGCGCACCATTGCCGCGCGAGTTCGCCTTGACGTATCTGACCGCTCGAAGCCGCCTGGATTTGGTCAAGCGATTCAGGCCAAGGGGCGGCTCTGGCAGACGACTTCGTCGTTCAAAGGGGGTTGATCATGAGACTATCCAAGACAGTTACCGTGGCCGCGCTTTTGCTGGCATCGATGCTGGGTGCCAGCGCGGCGCAAGCCGATGACATGCTGGGATCCTATGTGGCGCGTATTTCCGATCGGGATCACCAGGCGAGCGACGGCTATGCGCTGGACAGCGCCGCGCAGATGGTGCGGCAGGACCGCGCCAACTGGCACAAATTCCATCGCCGCGACCGCGACGATGAGGGTGATGCCTGGTTCGGGACCAACGACCAGCGCGCCGATCTGCAGCGCATGCTGGAACGTCCCGGCGCGATGAGTTCCTCGACCAAGCGCGCCATCGTCAACGGCGAACCGCTGATCCAGGTCGATGTCTACGAAAACAGCGTGCGGGTCAGCGTCCTGGAGAACTGACAAGTCAGTTCGGGACGACCGACAAAAAGGGCGGCGCCGATGCGCCGCCCCTTCTTCCCACAAAACCGGATTGAAATCTCAGGCCGCTTCTTCCTTGTCGTCGTCTTCGTCGGACTCGGCGTCTTCTTCGTCCTCGGCGTCGTCGCCTTCGGCCTTCACGGCTTCATCGTCGTCTTCGTCGGACTCTTCGCCGTCTTCATCGTCGCCTTCTTCGTCATCGGCATCGTCGTCATCCGACAGATCGGCGGCTTCGACCGCGGCGGCGGCGGCGTGATCGATGGCGGTTTCGGAAGCGGATTCAAGCGCCTCGGCGCCGGCCGAGGTTTCTTCAGTCACTTCGATTTCGTGATCGGAATTCATGGAAGCCTCCGTTGGGTTGGGGAACATGTCCCTTTTGCCACGCAGAGATCATCGTCATATGACTGTAAGCCGGCTCGAACGGCCGGCCGGAAGATATTTTTCCTGGGCGCTCAACCGGCGATTTTCGAGAAATCAGCGACCTGCCCCGTGGCCGCGCGGATGCGCGTGAGAAGCGCAAGACGGTTGGCCCGCACCGCCAGGTCTTCATCATTCACGAGAACGCCTTCAAAGAATGAATCAACGGGTTCGCGTAACGCGCTAAGCGCCAGCATGGCGGCGGAAAAGTCTTCGTTTTGAATCGCTTCGCCGGCTTGCTTCTCGGCCTGATTCACCGCCGCGAACAGCGATTTCTCGGCATTCTCCTTGAACAGAGCCGGCTCAACGGCTTCGGCGACCGCCGTTTTCTTCTTCTCTTCGGCAGCCAGGATGTTGGCCGCGCGCTTGGTGCCGGCGAGCAAGTTCTTGCCGTCCTCGGTGTCGAGGAAAGAGCCGAGCGCCTCGACGCGGCGCACGATCTGCAGGAGGTCGTCGGACTGCGGGGTGATGACGGCGTCGATGAGATCGTGCCGGGCGCCCTGATCGCGGAGGTAGACTTTCAGGCGGTCGTGGAAGAAGGCCAGGAGGTCTCGTATCTGCTCCACGCCGCCCCCCGCATACCGGGCACCAGCCTTTGCAAAAAGGGAAGTGAGCCGCAATTGAATTCGATTCTCGACCAAAATCCTCACAACGCCCAGCGCTGCGCGACGCAACGCATAAGGATCCTTTGACCCCGTCGGCTTTTCATCGACCGCCCAGAAGCCCACCAGCGTATCGAGCTTGTCGGCGAGCGCGACGGCGACCGACACCGGGTCGCTCGGCACATAATCGGACGGGCCCTGCGGCTTGTAGTGTTCCTCGATGGCCGCGGCCGCGGAGGGGTGTTCGCCCTGCAGCAGCGCGTATTTGCGGCCCATGGCGCCCTGCAGTTCGGGGAACTCGCCAACCACCTCGGTGGTGAGATCAGCCTTGGCGAGAACCGCGGCGCGGGCGGCGAGCGCCGGCTCAGCGCCAACGTTCGGCGCCAACTCCTCCGCCAATCGCCTGATCCGCTCCACCCGCTCGCCTTGCGTGCCGAGCTTGGCGTGGAAGGTGACGCCGAGATGGTCGAGGCGGGCCATGCGCTGGTCGAGCGGCTTCTTCAGATCGAGCCCAAACTTTTTTGCCGACGCTTCGAGCTGGCCGAGGTCCGGCAGATCGCCTTGGTCGGTCGTCCAGAAATAGAGCGCGTCGGAGAGGCGCGCGCGCACCACCTTGCCGTTGCCGTGGGCAATCTCCTTGCCGCCGTCCCTGGCCTCGATGTTGGAAGTGAGGATGAAGCGGTTGGACAGCGTTTCGCCTTCACCTTGCGGGCGCGTGACAAAGCACTTCTGGTTGGCGCGGATGGTCAACTGGATCACCTCGGCCGGAATGGCGAGAAATGCCTCCTCAAACTCACCCATCAGCACGACAGGCCATTCGACCAGCCCGGACACTTCCTCCAACAGCCCATCGTCCTCGACCAGGTCGAGCCCGTTGGCAAAGGCGAGGTTGCGGGCGTCGGCGAGGATGATCTCCTTGCGCCGGTCGGCATCGAGCACGACCTTCGCGGCCTCCAGCTTGCTCACATAATCGTCGAAGCGACGCACGGTGATTTCGCCGGGCGCCAGGAAGCGGTGGCCATAGGTGGTGTTGCCGGAGCGGATGCCGTCGATCTCGAAATCGACCACGACAGGCTCCTCGGTCTCCGGGCCGAAGGTGCACAGGATCGATTGCAGCGGCCGCACCCAGCGCAGCGAGCCGGGCTTGGCCGAGGCCGGCCCCCAACGCATCGATTTCGGCCAGGGGAAATTGCGGATGATGCCAGGCACCAGTTCGGCGATGATCTCTTCAGCCGCCCTGCCCGGCTTCGAAATGTGAGCGACATAGAAGTCGCCCTTCTTCGGATCGGAGTGGACATGTGCCTCGGCGATGGAAGACAGGCCGGCCTTGCGCAGGAACCCCTGGACCGCCTGCTCGGGCGCCGTCGTCGACGGCCCCTTGATCTCTTCACTTATATCCTTCGAGCGCGCCGTCAGGCCCCTGATGTCGAGCGCCAGACGCCGCGGCGTCCAGTACTCGCGGGCCGCCTCATAGGTCAGCCCCGCCTCGACCAGACCGTCGGTCAGCATCTTCCTGAGATCACCAGCCGCCTTGCGCTGCATACGGGCGGGGATCTCTTCCGAGCGGAGTTCTAGAAGCAGGTCTGGCATGGTTAGCTCCTCACCCTCCCCTTGATGGGGAGGGTCGGCGCGTTAGCGCCGGGGTGGGGTGGCGGCGTCTCGGTCTCAAGCGCCTTCGGCGTCTCGCGGGCCAAGGTGGGATTTTCGTTCTTCCACCGCCGCATAAATCGTATCGAGCACGGAATCCAGTTCGTTTTTGATTTCATGGTTCCAGAAGCGGATCACGCGATAACCCTGGCTCTCAAACCATCTTGTTCGACGCTCGTCATGGCGTTGCTGGTCATCGAGGCTGTGATGGGCGCCGTCCACCTCGACGATCAACTTCAGCCGATGTGAGATGAAATCAGGGAAGTAGATACCGACCGACGCTCGCCTGCGGAAATGAGTGCCTTCGACTGGAATGCGCCATAGATGCCGCCACAAGATGCGCTCCTCGTCGGTCATTGCCGCACGAAGCCGTTGCGCGGACAAGAGCTTGAACCGATCGAGTTTCGGCATGGAAAGTCGCGCCAGCACCCCCACCCGCCGCTTCGCGGCGACCTCCCCCATCTAGGGGGAGGTAAGAGGGCATAGCAACTCGGCTGGCCGCTGTCACCCTTTCCGCGAGGTGATCGCCGACTTCGGCTGATTTCCAGAAACTTTGGCTGCCCTGTCGGGACGCGGCGATCCGGCCCGTCCTTGGATCAAAGATTTCCATGAACCGAACGCAGCGCTGAAGCGACCCACGCTCAGGCAGGGAACTATTGGCTGAACGACGATGAAAACGGCATCCAGACTTCTGCAGATCCTCGCGCTCAGCGCCTGCTTCACCGCGCAGGTCCACGGCACCTTCTCGATGCCGGGCGTGCGGCAGGCGCTGCGGACGATGGCCGGACAAAGCGGCCAGATCCTGTCGCCGGCCCACGCTTCCCTCGAAATGATGAAGGGGGCCTGACTCAGGCCGCCAAACCACCAGCCTGCGTCTTCAAGAACGCCTCACCGCAGGCCTTCGCCAGATTGCGCACCCGCAGGATGTAGCTCTGCCGCTCGGTGACCGAGATCACGCCGCGCGCGTCGAGCAGGTTGAAGACGTGGCTGGCCTTGATGCACTGGTCGTAGGCCGGGAAGACCATCTTGTGCATCGGCAGATTGTCGTTCGATGCCGGCGCACCGGCCTCGAGCAGCGCCTTGCACTCGGCCTCGGCGTCCTCGAAATGCCTGAGCAGCATCGCCGTGTTGGCGTATTCGAAATTGTGGCGCGAATATTCCTGCTCGGCCTGCAGGAACACGTCGCCATAGGTCACCTTGTCGGCGCCCTCGCGGCCGTTGAAGTTGAGGTCGTAGACATTGTCGACGCCCTGCACATACATGGCCAGCCGCTCCAGCCCATAGGTCAGTTCGCCGGCCACCGGCGCGCATTCGATGCCGCAAACCTGCTGGAAATAGGTAAATTGCGAGACTTCCATGCCATCGCACCAGCATTCCCAGCCAAGACCCCAGGCGCCCAGCGTCGGGCTTTCCCAGTCGTCCTCGACAAAGCGGATGTCATGCAGCAGCGGGTCGACGCCGATCGCCTGGAGCGAACCGAGATAGAGTTCCTGCAAGTTCGGCGGATTCGGCTTCAGGATCACCTGGTATTGGTAGTAATGCTGCAGCCGGTTCGGGTTCTCGCCGTAGCGGCCATCCTTGGGACGGCGCGAAGGCTGGACATAGGCGGCGTTCCAACGACGCGGTCCGAGCGCGCGCAGCGTCGTTGCCGGATGAAACGTGCCGGCGCCGACCTCCATGTCGTAGGGCTGGAGAATGACGCAACCATAGGCGGCCCAGTAATTGTGCAAGGTCAGGATCAGCCCCTGGAACGAGCGGCTGGGATGCATATGGGCGGGAATTTCAATCGTCACGGGTGGCCTCGACAGCAAAGGCTAGCTTGCCGGCACGTCCTAGAGACACGACGGCGAAGCGTCAAGCAAGGCACGCCGGATGCGGACGCCGAGAGGGTGCCGCGCAACGTTGAAGGTTTGCCGGAAGACTGCGATCTGCTTCGTCCCCTGTTCCAGGGTCAGCTGATATTCAGGTGATGCCGGCCCGAGCTGAATTCTGGCAAGCCCACGCCCGAAATGGAAAACGGGGCTGCCAAAGAAGCCCCGTTCGCATTCAAAAAGCCGACTTCACCCCTTCGGGGCGGGCACCGGCTCGGGCTTGACCTTCGGTGTTTCCTGCGCCGTGTTGGATTCGATCGGCGGCAGGCCCTTCATCAGCTTCTGCTGCAGCGTGGCCAGCACATCGGGATCGGGCTTCAGGTCGCGGGCCTGGTTCCATTGGAAGGTGGCTTCCAGCTTGCGCCCTACGCGCCAGTAGGCATCGCCGAGATGATCGTTGAGAACCGGATCCTCCGGCTTCAGCGATACGGCACGCTCCATCTCGCGCACCGCGTCATCAAACCTGCCGAGCCGGAAATAGGCCCAACCCAGCGAATCCACGATGTAACCGTCGCTCGGCCTGAGGTCGACGGCCTTCTGGATCATCGCCAGGCCTTCCTTGAGGTTGGTGTTCATGTCGACCCAGGAATAGCCGAGATAGTTCAGCACCTGGGGCTGGTCCGGCTGCAATTCCAGCGCCTTGCGGAAATTCGGCTCGGCCTTTGGCCATTCCTTCAGGCGCTCATAGGCGATGCCGCGCTGGTAGAAGATGTTCCAGTTGGCCGCGGTCGGCGTCTTCAGCACCTCGACAGCCTTGTCGTAGAGGTTGGCGGCGGAGCGGAAATCGTCCTTGGAGGAATAGACGCCGCCGAGCGCCAGATAGGCGCGCATGTCGTTGGGATGGGCGTCGACGAAAGCCTTCAGGTGAGTGATCGCCTCGTCATGGCGATCGAGATCGGCAAGGTTGAGGCCAAGCTGCAAGTCCGAAAGCTCTTTCAGCGGCGAAGAATCAGGGATGCGCCGATAGAGCGCGATGGCGCCCTCGCCGTCCTTCAGCTGTTCGGCGACGGCGGCGAGTTGCACGAGGGCAGCGTCGCTGTCGGGCCGCAGAGCCAGGGCGTATTGCAGGTAAAGACGGACGAACGGCTCGCCACCGCCACGGTTGAGCGCGGTGGCGAGATCGAGCAGGATTTCGGAAGCGCCATCGGACGGACCCGAGACAAACGGCGCGATCTTGTCGCCCTTGGCGATCCTGTCGCGCAAGGAGACGATTTCGAGCTTGCCCGGCGAAAACGTTTCAGCCTGATCCAGCACCGATATCGCCTTGGCCTTGTCGCCCTTGCGGGCCAGGAACGAGGCATAGGCCTGGGCATTGCGCATCCAGGTTTCAGGCGCGGCGCCGCCGGCGGCCGTGTCCTGCATCGTCGCGGCGTAGATCGCCTGGGCCTTCTCGGGCATGTTGGAGGCATCGGCGATCAGCGCGCGGTGGAAGGCCTTGAACAGGCCGAACCAGTCGGGGCCCTGAAGCTTGTCGATGGAGGCCATTGCATCGCTGGCCTGGCCGGCGCCCTGTTGGGCCCAACCGGACATGACGCCGGAGATCAGCCGGTCGAGGTCGGATTCCAGCGACAGCTTGAGCCAATACTGCGCCTTGGTGAAATCCTTCTTGTGGAAGGAATCGACAGCCAGCGCCAGGCGCGAGAATCGCTCCACATCGGGCACTTCCTTGAGCTTGTCGGCATAGACCAGGGATTCGTCGAAGCGGCCTTGCGCGATCAGCGACAGCATCAGGCTCTGTTGCAGGCCGGTGTCGCTCGGGTCAAAGGCCAGGGCCTGCTTGTAGTAGGCGATGGCGCTGTCGAGATCGTTGTCACCTTCGGCGATCCGGGCAGCCAGATAGGCACCCGAGAACGAGGAAATCTTGACCGGTTCGGTGGATTGCTTGGCATAGGCAGGCAAAGCCGAGATCGCCATGCCCGTCACAATTGCCAGCCTTGTCAGCCAGCGCGCACGTCCTTGCTGCATCGTATCCCTTTCAGCCAGGCGCCATCTCCGCGTCAGCGGGATCGACGTAGACTCGATCTTTCCGGGCAAAGCATGGCCTTTTTGGGGTCGCGCTTCAATCCGCCTGAAATTCACAATCGGGTCAGCCGATTAACAAACCATGGCTGGAACAGATTTTCGACCGGGGAAAAGCCCGCGTCAAGGTCAGCGCGGTACGGCGGACCGCTGCACCCTGGTATCGGGAAAGCCGCCGGCCGCTATCGCTCCGCACAACTCGTTCCATTCGCAGCCGCAGCAAACCTTTCGTACGCCGCCAGCGGAAAACGCCCGGCGCATCCGTGCCAGTGTTGCCGCATCGAGATCGAGGCGGACGCCGGGTTGGATTGGCAGGGCCAGCAAATCCTCGACATCGCGTGCCGCTAGCCGGTCCCGCTCGCTGACGCTCTCGTTGAGACAATGCGGTTCCGGCCCGTCGAGCAACGGCGCGCACACATCATCCGGACCGGAGACGAGGAGGATGTCCTCGCCCCGGCTCAGGCGCTCCGCGATCGCGTCATAATTGGCGGTGAAGGCGGGGCTGTATCCCTTGCCCACATAGGTGAGCAGGCAAAGGAGGTGGTGGGCGCGCAGCCTGACCGTCACGGATTGGCCGGCTTGGCCTTGCCGCGAAGCGCCATGAGTGTCGCCGCGCCGAGCGCCGACTTCAGCAATCCGCCGACGATGAACGGCAGGAAGCCGAAGGTTATGGCCTGCTCGGCACCGATCATGACGGCAAGCCATGCCGTGCCGAGAGCCAGGCAGGCCAGATTGCCGAGCAGCATGGCGGCAAAGGCAAGCACCACCCTGTTGCCGTTCCAGCCGCGCTCGGCCAGCCAGCCGACCAACGCGCCGGTGACCGGGAAGGCGAAGAGATAGCCGCCGGTCGGCCCGACGAAATGCGCGGCGCCGGCAGCGCCGCCGGCCAGGACCGGAAAGCCGGCCGCGCCTTCGACAAGCCACGCAGCGATGGTGATCGCGCCAAGACGCCAGCCATAAAGCGCACCGATCAATGTCACCGCGAAAGTCTGCATGGTCACCGGCACCGGCACCATCGGCACTTCGATGTAGGATGACAGCGCCAGGAACAGCGTCCCGAGCACGACGGCTCCAACTTGCCAGGCGAGCGAGCGATCCTGGAGCCGAAGCGGGCTGAAGGACGGCTTGCGGGACGTGAATGCGATGTCTGTCATAGGGATTTCCTTCGACCGATTGAAATTATAGATAATTTCTTTTTTCGATCTATTATCGAATCCACATTTCCCAGGAGATAGCAAGCCCTGGCTGTGCAAAGACTGCCTAGCCGACGATCGCGAAGGCTTCGCGCGTCGCGCCCGAGGCCGTCCTGACCGGCTTGCGGCCGATCCATTGGACATGGCGCCCCAGCGTTGCAGCGGCCGATTCGGTGTTTCCCTGCCGCAAGGCGGTCAGGATTGCCCGGTGGTCCTGATCGGTGCGCGTCTCCCATTCCGATCGCCATGCCGCGAACAGGAAGCGGGCACTGGCGGCGTGCAGATCGTCGATGGTGGCGAGCAGGCGGGGCATGGCACATGGCGCCAGGATCAGCCGGTGAAAGGCGCGATTGGCTTCCTCCCATGACCTGACGTCGCGGGATTTGTCTCCGGCCTTGGTCGCTTCCTCGGCGAGATCGAGAATGGCTGACGTCAGGTGCGGCGCGGCGTGGCGCAGTGCCAGCACCTCGAGTGCCGCCCGCATTTCGGCGACCTCCTTGACCTCGCCAAGATCGAAGGCGGCGACGCGCACGCCGCGGCGCGGTTCGCTGACGGCCAGGCCTTGTGCCTCGAGACGGCGGAACGCCTCGCGCACGGGAACATGGCTGGTATGGAATTCCTCGGCGATATGATCCTGGCGCAGCCTGGCCCCCGGCTCTATCGCGCCGGAGATGATGCGGTCCGCCAACGCCTTGCTGATGCGCACCGCGATGGTGTCGTCCGTGCCCTTTGCCATGTTTTATAGATAATTTGCGGCAGGGCAGCTTGTCGAGACGGCGAGGCCGTATTCATCGGCGTTCTCCCCAGCACAAACCAAGGAATTCCGGGAAAGGCCGGCCTTCTCAGTTCACCCGGCTGATGCAGAAATCGATGACGTCGATCAGCGCCGACTTCTGCGGCGTTTCTTCCAGCGGCGCCAACGCATCGCGGGCGATCTCGCCGAAGTGGCGGGCTCGCCCGATCGTGTCGGCTATGGCGCCATGGCGGGTCATCAGGCCGATCGCCTTTTCCAGGCCCGCATCGTCGACGATGTTGTCCTCGATGGCACGTTTCCAGAAGGTGCGCTCGGCCTTGGTGCCGCGCCGGTAGGCGAGAATGACCGGCAGTGTCACCTTGCCCTCGCGGAAATCGTCGCCGACATTCTTGCCCAGATCCTTGCTGGTGCCACCATAATCCAGCGCATCGTCGATCAGCTGGAAGGCAAGGCCGAGATTCATGCCGTAGGAGCGCAGGGCCGCGCGATCGTTGCGGGTCGCCTGGGCAATGACGGGGCCGACTTCTGCGGCGGCCGAAAACAGCGCGGCGGTCTTGGCCTTGATGACGGCGAAATGCTCATCCTCGGTGGTTTCGAGGTTCTTGGCGGCGGCAAGCTGCATGACCTCGCCCTCGGCGATGATCGAGGCAGCACTCGACAGGATGTCGAGAGCCTCGAGCGAGCCGACGTCGACCATCATGCGGAAGGCCTGGCCGAGCAGGAAGTCGCCGACCAGCACGCTCGCCTGGTTGCCCCAGATCATGCGGGCGGTCTTCTTGCCGCGTCGCATGCCGCTCTCGTCGACGACATCGTCGTGGAGAAGCGTGGCCGTGTGCATGAACTCGACCGAGGTGGCGAGCTTGACGTGGCCTTCGCCGGCATAGCCGAACATCTGCGCGGCGGCGAGCGTCAGCATCGGCCTGAGCCGCTTGCCACCGGACGAGATCAAATGGTTGGCGACCTCGGGAATCATCTCGACGTCGGAGCCGGCCTTGGACAGGATCAATTCATTCACGCGCCCCATATCGGTGGCCGTCAGATCGATGAGATCCTTGATGGAGGCGGGTTCCCGCTTCCCGTTTTCGATGTTGAGAACGACACCCACGACAATCACTCCCGTCTTGGTAAAACGCGTGCGACGGCACCCTTAGTCCCGATACGGACTCTAGGGCGGCGGACACGGCCACGGCAAGTGGCGAATTGGCGCGGCGCCGGTAACAGCCTGTCAACCGCTGGAGGAGCGAGGCCCGGCCAGGGAATCTCCGCCCGTTTACATCAATAGCGCAAACTGCGAGTTTCATCGGATGATAGAACTTGTCCGCACAAACGATGCCGTGATCATCTCCTTCGTCGAATCGCTGATGCGCGACGCCGGCATCGCCTGCTTTGTCGCCGATCAGAATATGAGCATTCTCGAAGGGTCGATCGGCCTTTTGCAGAAACGCGTCATGGTCGACGCCGATCAGGTCGATGCCGCGCGGCGTATCCTGACGGACGCCGGCATCGCCAACGAGATCCGCACAAAATAATGCCGGCCGCGCCAGCCGCCCCTGCCCTTGACACCCTTGGCCCGGACACGCCGGCCCATACGGTCGACGCCTTCCATCGCGGCCGGTTCTGGCTGGTGCAGCCCAAGCATGGCGGCCATCGCGCTGGCATGGATGCGATGATGCTGGCGGCGTCCGTACCATCCGCCTTTGGCGGACGCCTCGCCGATTTCGGCGCCGGCGCAGGCGCCGCCGGCCTGGCCGTGCTGTCGCGATGCCCGGCGGCCCAGGCCGTGCTGGTCGAACGCGCGCCGGAAATGGCGGCCTTTGCGGCGGCCACCCTTGCTCATCCCGGCAATGCCCATCTCAGTGATCGTGCATCCGTGCTCGTCGCCGATGTCACGGTATCCGGCCAGGCCCGGGCGGCGGCAGGTCTGGCCGACAATGACTTCGACTACGTCATCATGAACCCGCCCTTCAACCCCGCCCGGGACCGCGCCACGCCTGACCGGCTGAGAAAGGAAGCCCATGTCATGGAGGACGGGCTGTTCGAAAGCTGGATCCGAAGTGCGGCGGCGGTGGTCAAGCCGCGCGGCGGGTTGGCCGTCATCGCGCGGCCCGAACAGCTCGGCGCCATCCTCGACGCGATCGCAGGCCGTTTCGGCGATGCCGAGATGCTCGCCGTGCACCCTCGCCCCGACGCGGCGGCGATCCGCATCGTCGTACGCGCCGCGCTGGGAACCCGCGGAAAACTCGCCATCCGTCCGCCCCTGATGCTGCACGCGCAATCGGGCAATGGCCCCGACGAACGCAGCGAAATGATCACCAACGGTCTCGCCTCGCTGTTTGGAGATTGAGCTATTCCTGGCCGCCACATTGCCGTTGGCCGGGAAATCCCTACATGCCTGCAACCCATCGACCGGAGACCGCGTCCTCGTGAAACGTCTTTTCAACCGCCTGCTGCCGAAATCCTGGCGCTCCACCGTCGTCACCATTCCGGTCATCCGGCTGCACGGCACCATCATGTCGGGCGGCCAGTTCCGGCAGAACCTGTCGCTGGCCTCCACCGCCGGCCTCATCGAAAAGGCCTTTTCCTTCGACGCGCCGGCGGTCGCCGTCTCGATCAATTCGCCCGGCGGTTCGCCGGTGCAGTCGCGGCTGATCTTCAAGCGCATCCGCGACCTGGCGAACGAAAAGAACAGACAAGTTCTGGTCTTCGTCGAGGACGTCGCCGCCTCCGGCGGCTACATGATCGCGGTCGCCGGTGACGAGATTTTTGCCGATCCCTCCTCCATCGTCGGCTCCATCGGCGTGGTCTCGGCCTCGTTCGGTTTTCCTGAACTGATGAAGAAGATCGGCGTCGAGCGCCGTGTCCACACCGCCGGCCAGAACAAGGCTGTGCTCGATCCGTTCAAGCCCGAGAAGAAGGAGGACGTCGAGCGGCTGAAGGCACTGCAGCTGGAGGTGCACGACACGTTCATCGATCTGGTCAAGGAGCGGCGCGGCACGAGACTGAAGGACGATCCGGACCTGTTCACCGGCCTGTTCTGGACCGGCAAGAAAGGCCTGGAACTCGGCCTCGTCGATGCGCTCGGCGACATGCGCACCGTGCTGAAGACCCGGTTCGGGGCAAAGACCCAACTCAGGCTGGTCTCGGCGCCGCGCGGCTTCCTCAGCCGCTTCGGCCTGTTCGGCTCGAGCAAGGGCTTTTCGGCGCCCGATATCGCCGGCGCCGCCGCCAGCGGCATCATCGATGCGGCGGAAGAGCGCGCGCTGTGGGCTCGCTTCGGGCTTTGAAAACCGGGCGAAACCGTCTAGCATGAGCGCTTGTAGTCTAATGCATGTCGTTTTCCCAAAACCGAACGCAGTTTTGGGCAACATGCATCAACCGACCCGACCGGCCGCCTTCGCCGGCCCAGCGTGGGAGGAGTTTTGACATGCCGCAGATCATTTTCTTCACCGTCGTTGGCGTCGCCGCCTATTTCGGCTACCGCACTTTCGTCCGGGAAGCCGAGCGCGTGACCGCCAAGGTGCGGCGGACTGAAAAGCAGGCGGCCAACGGCGCAATGGGGACGCTGGTCAAGGATCCGAAGACCGGCGAATACCGGCTGGCCAAGGACTGAGCATCATCCCCCACACGACTGACGCCGTGGACACCGAGATCGGTTCGCGCACTTGGCCCGCGCATGCCAAGATCAATCTGGCGCTGCATGTCACCGGCAGGCGGCCTGACGGCTATCACCTGATTGAAAGCCTGGCGGTGTTCACGCGTTTTGGCGACCGGGTCGAAGTCGCACTCGCCGACAGCGACGATTTCACCGTGTCCGGCCGCTATGCGCCGTCAGTTCCCCTGGATGCCAGCAATCTCGCGCTGAGGGCGCGCGATGCCCTGCGACGAGAGGCTGGCTCAGAGCGAACTCCGCCCGTCGCCATAAAACTCGAAAAGAACCTGCCGGTCGCCTCCGGCGTCGGAGGCGGATCGAGTGACGCGGCAGCCGTATTGCGCGGACTGGTGCGGACATGGGACCTGGCCATCGACGACGCCAGGCTGGCACGGATCGGTCTCTCGCTTGGCGCCGACGTCCCGATGTGCCTGGCGGCAAAGCCGCTGGTGGCGCGCGGCATTGGTGACGAACTGTCGATGGTGCCGGATTTTTCGGCGCTTGGACTGGTGCTGGTCAATCCGGGCACGCCGGTCTCGACGGCGGACATCTTCGCAGCCCTGTCGCGCCGCGACAATGAACCACTGGCGCCGTTGCCGCGCAGCATCGATTTTCACAGCCTGCGCAACTGGCTGGAGGTCACCCGCAACGATCTCGAACCGGTAGCAGTGGCGCTGCAGCCCGCCATAGGCCGGGCGCTGTCGTGGCTTGACAAGGCCGGATCGGGGTTTTCACGCATGTCCGGATCGGGCGCGACATGCTTCGGCCTGTTCGAGACCGGCAATGTCGCCAAGCGGGCGGCAGCCGAAATACGCGGCCGCCAGCCCGACTGGTTCGTCGCGGCGACGCGCAGCATCGCATCGGAGGCCGAATGAAATGGCTGGGATTAACGAGGGCCGTTCTTTCATTCCGGTTCGCATCGCGGTGCTGACCGTTTCCGACACGCGCAGCCTTGCCGACGACAAATCCGGCCAGACATTGGCCGATCGCATCACCGAGGCCGGCCATATCCTGGCCGCCCGCGACATCGTCACCGATGACCGCGACAAGATCCGCGACACGGTCCTGGCGTGGTCGCGGGACAAGAATATCGATGTCGTCATCACCACCGGCGGCACCGGCTTCACCGGGCGCGACGTGACGCCGGAGGCGCTGGAGCCGATCTTCGAAAAGCGCATGGACGGCTTTTCAGAGGTGTTCCACCGCATCTCCTACGACAAGATCGGCACCTCGACGATCCAGAGCCGGGCGACCGGCGGCGTCGTCAACGCCACTTTCGTCTTCGTGCTGCCGGGCTCGCCCGGCGCCTGCAAGGACGCCTGGGACGGCATCCTGAAGGCGCAGCTCGACTACCGCCACATGCCGTGCAACTTCGTCGAGATCATGCCGCGCCTGGACGAACATCTGCGGCGCGGCAAGTCGGCTCCGTAAAAGCCGAGGGCAAAGCCCGGTTTCACGCCGCGTTTGCCAGGCAGAACGGCGCCGGCGCCTTCGAAACGCCATTCCAAAGCGGATGCCGGAGAAAGTACCTTTTCCTGGAACGGCAATAGCCGATCCCGGCGAGGACGATGCGATGAACGAGCATACCGGCGGATGCCATTGCGGCAACATAGGCCTTCGATTTTCAACCGAACGCGATCCATCGCAAATCGAGGTCCGCGCCTGCCAATGCTCGTTCTGCATCAAGCATGGCTCGCGCGCCGTGGCCGATCCGGACGGCAGGCTGACCATCTCGGTCAGGGATATCGCGCGGTTGCGCAGATACCGCTTCGGGTTGAGGACGGACGACTATCTGATCTGCTCAGATTGCGGCGTCTATGTCGCCGCGATCACCGGAGAGGACACGAAGGCAATCGTCATCATCAATGCCCTGGACGACCAAAAGGCGTTCAGCCGCGAGCCTCTCCCTGTCAATTTCGACGGCGAAAGCAGGGAGCAGCGCGAAGCCAGGCGTCGCCTCCGCTGGATGCCGGGCGAGATCAGCTTCGATTGATCGCGCTCAGCGGATGACCGGCTCTCCATGGAAGCGCCGGCGTGACGGGCGCGAAACACCGAAGCCCACCTCCATCATCAGCCGGGGCGTGCGGGCCGGCACGGTGCCCATGTGGAAACCGAACGGGTCCTCGACGAAGCCGAAGCCGGCCTCTCCGGTCAGGGTAACCGGGCTTTGCTCGCCATAGACGTCCAGGACCTCCTGGGCGGAATGGCCGACCAACAGGGTCAGCTGATGCTTTATGGCGCGGCGCCTGTGGCTGCCCCTGACATAGACATGCGGGCCGGTGTCGGCGTCGACAGGCCTGAGGTAGAAGAAGAATTTCAGCATGCGCCAGTCGTCGAGGTCGAAATGATACTTGCCGAGCGAGGCGAGGTTCTTGTCGGCGTCGGAGGCCTCGCCGGTTGGAAAGCTCCACCAGACGCGTGTGGTGATCAGTTTCGCCTGGCCGCCGAGATAGTGCGCGGCAATGTCGAGCAGCAGCGGGTCGCGCTGTATGGCGAGTGCCGCCGGGCAGTCGAGGATGCGCTCGAAATAGTGTCCGCTGAGCAGCGACCGAGCCAGGCGTTTCTCGGCTTGCGCATGCTCGCCCGGCATGAATTCGAGACGGCGGTCGAAATTGCCGAAGCAAGGCGTGCGTTCCGCGAAACGCGCGATCTCCTCATGAATTTCCGATGGCAGGACCAGGCCTGAAAACAGGCCGTCGGAGCGCAGCGCGTCGACCACCGCCGCCCGCTCGACACCGGAAAACATCGTATCCCCAACATTGCCGGCAGGACGGGCGCGTTTTGCACCCAGCCAATGCATCCTTCGCCCAGGCATGGTGCGCGCCAGCATGAACATCGGCAGCCAGGCAGGGTTTTCGCGCAGGTCCGTGAGATAGGTCGGAATGCGCGCGGCGATGCGCCGCAACAGGCTGCCATTGCGGGCAATGGCCTCAAGGCTGGCGGCGCCGGATTGTTCAGAGGTTGAAAGGTTCATCGGATCCTCGTCGATGAGCGTGAACCCGATGCCGCATCGGTGCCCACCACTCGTATGACCCAAACCCAATTCACCACCTCGGGGAGAGGCTAACCCCGCGTCACGTTTTGTGCAATGCACAATAGGCAGAGCAAATGCAAAAAAATCACTTTGGCAAGCGGTGCTGCTGCTTCGGCGGCGCTACCCAGATCTCGGCGTCGAGCCTCTTTGTCGCCAGGCCGCGCGCCAGCGCTTCGGCGCTACCGGCGCTCTTAGACAAGGACGCGGCTTGCCGCTTGCTGATCACCAGACCGTCGGCGAGCGCGCGGTTCCCCGAAAAGACCCGAGCCAGGAACGGTGTGCGGCTGCCCCGCGCGCGTGAGAATCGCGCCGCCATGGTTTGCCGCGCCGTGTGGGCGACAACCGCTTCGATCCAGCCCTCCACCAGCCGCGCGCCGGGCTCCAGCAGCAGCAGCCAGTCACCCTTGGCCTGCCGGATCCCCAAGGCAATGCCGCCGCTCGCCACGTACTGGCAGCCGGCATGCTCGGCGACATGATGCGTCTGGTCCGTGGAGCCGGCGTCGCAGACGACGACCTCGCGCACGACACCCTCGACAGCGCCGCCAACCAGCGAGCCGAGCGTACGGGCGAGAGCCTCTTCGTCATTGCGCGTTTCAATGAGAACACTGAGCATGTTTAGCCGAATAGCGGAAAGCAGCGCACAGCGCCAGTTTTTGCAGCGCAACATAGAAAGTTCTTGATTTGTTCTCATCAAGAAAATAGGAATAATTTCATGAACCGAGCGATTCGAAACAACATGGACAGTCCCTGGGAGCGGGCCAAGATGGAACCGATCGTGCGCGCCGACATTGCAGCCTTCGGAGCTGGACGAGCCGAGATGGCCAATGCGATGATCGAGCAGAGTGGCATGCGTATCCGTCCGGACCGCAATCGCGGCCGGTCGGCGGGCATCAATCCGTCCGGCCGGTTCGAGCCGGTCAGCCGCCATGTCTTCGATGATGGCTGGGATTCGCTGGAGGAACTGCCACCCTTCAAGACCGAGGTGCAGGTTGAAAAGCCGCGCACCATCATCACCCGCAACGAATCGCCCGATATCTCCTTCGACCGGTCGATCAACCCCTATCGCGGCTGCGAACATGGCTGCGTTTATTGCTTCGCACGGCCGACGCACGCCTTCATGGGGCTGTCGCCGGGCCTGGATTTCGAATCCAAGCTGTTCGCCAAGCCGGATGCGGCGCGGTTGCTCGACAAGGAGCTGTCGAAGGACGGCTACCAGCCGCGCACCATCGCCATCGGCACCAACACCGATCCCTACCAGCCGATCGAAAAACAGTACCGGATCATGCGCGAGATCCTCGAAGTGCTGGAAGCGCGTGGCCATCCAGTCGGCATCGTCACCAAGTCCGCATTGGTGACGCGCGATATCGACATCTTGTCGCGCATGGCCGAGCGCGGGCTGGCCAAGGTGGCGCTGTCGGTGACGACAATGGACCGCATGCTGGCGCGCACCATGGAGCCCCGAGCGTCGACGCCGACCAAGCGGCTGGAGGCGATCCGGCAGCTTTCGGATGCCGGCATTCCGGCTTCGGTCATGGTGGCGCCGATCATCCCCGGCCTCACCGACCAGGAGATGGAACGGATCCTCGATTCGGCGCACGCGGCGGGTGCGCGCGAGGCGGGTTACGTCGTTCTGCGCCTGCCTTTGGAGGTCAGCCCGATCTTCAAGGACTGGCTGCTGCGCCATTACCCCGACCGCTACCGCCACGTGATGTCCCTGATTCGTTCGATGCGCGACGGCAAGGATTACGATTCGGAATGGGGCAAGCGCATGAAGGGCGCCGGACCCTACGCCTGGCAGATCGGCCGCCGCTTCGAGATCACCGCCAAACGGCTCGGCCTCAATGCCGAGCGGCGCACGCTGCGCACCGACCAGTTCGTCGCGGCCGGAAAGGACCAGGAGCAGCTGATGCTGCTCTGAACGCCCCCTTCGCCGCCGCAGCTCATTGCCATCGCGGCAAAGAATCCCGTCCGGCCTGCCCCGGCCTGCAGACGGTGCCTTCCCGGTCCGGCGCCCCACCCGACCCGGAGGGACTTGCGGAGAATCGGAGCCGATGCGAACCTCGCCGCAACATGGCTCGCGCGCGTTCCGATTCTCCGCTTCTCTTCGAAATCGTCGAGAAACCCGATTTCTCCTTCGAGACGAAGGCGATGGCTGACGGGTTATGGCCTGTCGCGGGAATGGATGAGGCCGGCCGCGGCCCACTGGCCGGGCCGGTGGTCGCGGCCGCGGTGGTGCTCGATCCAGCCAACAT
This sequence comes from Mesorhizobium sp. GW821-FHT07A06, assembly GCF_059419085.1. Taxonomy (NCBI): domain Bacteria; kingdom Pseudomonadati; phylum Pseudomonadota; class Alphaproteobacteria; order Hyphomicrobiales; family Phyllobacteriaceae; genus Mesorhizobium; species Mesorhizobium sp. GW821-FHT07A06. Next base: position 53,892 of record NZ_JBWKRC010000001.1, on the reverse strand, counting down.
TCCCGAAGGCCTCGACGATTCCAAACGTCTCAGTCATTTGCAGCGCGAGGCGCTGTTCCTGCGCATTCTTGGCTCCGCACAGGCGGTTTCGATGGCCTCCATCAGTGCCGAAGGCATCGATGGCAGCAACATCCTCAAGGCGAGCCTGGAGGCGATGCGGCGCGCGCTGGTCGGACTGTCGGTCCGCCCGAAACTCGCGCTTGCCGACGGCCGCGATGTGCCGCCCGGACTGCCGTGCGACGGCCGCGCGTTGATCAAGGGCGACCAGCGCTCGCAGTCGATCGCCGCCGCCTCGATCGTCGCCAAGGTGATGCGCGACCGCATGATGTGCGGCTGCGGCAGCCATCACGACCGCTACGGCTTTGAAGTCCACATGGGCTACGCCACGGCCCGCCACCGCACGGCGATCGAGGCGCATGGCCCCGTCGCCCGGCTGCACCGCGTGTCGTTTGCGCCTTTCAGGCTGGGCGGGGCCGAGGTGACGGAAGAAGAGAGCCTGGCCGGGCTGGATTGAGCCAAGCGCGCAATCTCCCCCTCGAGGGGAGATGGCCGGCAGGCCAGAGGGGTCGCCGCTCATGGAAGCGCCGACTGTTTCTATTCTACGCCGCAAAGATTGTTCTGTTCTACGCCGCAAAATTGCGCTGAGACCGGTCGAACCGACCCCCTCTGTCGCCTTCGGCGACATCTCCCCCTCGAGGGGGGAGACTATCCGCGCCACAACAAAAAAGCCGCCAGGTTGCCCGGGCGGCTCCATGTCGGCGGTTCGGGAACCGCTCAGTTCAGCTTGGCCTTAACATCCGCGAGCGAAGCCTTGAACAGGTCGGCGCCGGCCTTGACATCGACCTTGGCGGCCAGCAGCGCGCGGGCGGCTTCGACTGCGATGTCGACGGCGCTGGCGCGCACCTCGGCGACCGCGTCGCGTTCAGCCTGACCGATCTTCTGTTCGGCAAGAGCGGTGCGCCGGGTAACGTAGTCCTCGGTCTTCTTGTGTGCTTCCGCGGCGAGCAGTTCGGCCTCTCGCTTGGCGGCCGCCACGATGTCGGCAGCCTCCTGCTCGGCTTCCTTGCGCTTCTTCTGGTACTGGCCGAGCAGCTGCTGGGCCTCGTCGCGCAGCTTGCGCGCCTCGTCGAGTTCACTGCTGATCCTGGCGGCACGGGCATCGAGCGCCTTGGCGATCAGGCCAGGCACCTTGATGTAGATGGCGACGCCCAGGAAGATGATCAGGGCTATCGTTGCCCAAAGCGTTGCGAGAGATGTGGCGTCCATGATGCGCTCCTCACCGAGCCACGGATTTGACCGCGGCCGCGATCTCGGTCTTGCTGGCCTTGCCGCCGCCGACCAGTGCCTCGACGATTGCCGAAGCGGTGTCCTCGGCGATGCTGCCGACTTCCTTCATGGCATTGGCCTTGATGGAAGAAATGCGTGCTTCGGCCTCGCCAAGCTTCTCGTCGAGCGCCGCCTCGATCTTCTTGCGCGTGGTCTCGGCTTCCGCCTTGGCCGCATCGTTGGCCTGCTGGCCGATCGAGTTGGCGTTCTTCTTGGCTTCCGCCAGTTCCTGCTCGTAAGCGGCAACAGCGGCGTCGGCCTCGCCCTTCAACTTGCTCGCCTGGTCGAGATCCTGGCTGATGCGGTCGTTGCGGACATCGATGATGCCGCCGACGCGCGGTACCACGACCCGCTTCAGGAAGAGGTAGAACAGCCCAAAAGTGATCGCCAGCCACAGAAGCTGCGACGGGAAGGTCGCAGGATCGAACGGCGGAAATGCGCCATGTGCCTCGGCAGGCACGCTGGTGCCGGAATGCGTGTCGCCTCCGGTCGCGGCATGGCTGGTATCGGCGGCGGGCGCTGACTCTTGCGCGAAGGCAGATGTCACGAACATGGACTATCCCCAGATATCAGGCCCGCCGCTTTCGCGGCCGGCCTGTCCAATCTTCCCAGTTGCTTCAGCCGAACAGGGCCAGAAGCGCGATGAGAAGCGAGAAGATGCCCAGAGCTTCGGTCACGGCGAAGCCGAAGATCAGGCGGCCGAACTGGCCATCAGCAGCCGACGGGTTGCGCAGCGCGCCCGAGAGGTAGCTGCCGAAGATGTTGCCCAGGCCAATGCCCGCGCCACCCATGCCCAGGCAAGCGATGCCGGCGCCGATGTACTTTGCTGCTTCTGCGTCCATTTGTTAACTCCTTTGGATCTGAAATTCCGTTTGTATTCCATCCGGCGCCAATGTTGGAAACTCTTGGGCCGGAAACTCTTTGGCTCAGTGCCCGGGATGCAGGGCGTCGTTGAGGTACATGCAGGTCAGCACCGCGAAGACGTAGGCCTGCAGGAAGGCGACCAGCAGTTCAAGCGCTGTCAGCGCCACGGCCATCGCCAGCGGCAGGACAGAGCCCGCCACGCCGACCGCGCCGAGCGCGGAGAGGCTGACGACGAAGCCCGAGAACACCTTCAGCGTGATGTGGCCGGCCAGCATGTTGGCGAACAGACGAACCGAGAGGCTGACCGGGCGCGACACAAAGGAGATGACTTCGATCAACACCACCAGCGGCAGCAGGAACACCGGCACGCCGTGCGGAACGAACAGCTTCAGGAAACCGAGCCCATGCTTGCCAAAGCCATAGACGATGACCGTCGCGATAACGAGCGCCGCAAGGCCGAAGGTGACGATGATATGGCTGGTGACGGTGAAGAAATAGGGGAACAGGCCGAGCAGGTTGGCGACCAGCACGAACATGAACAGCGAGAACACGAACGGGAAGAACTTCATGCCCTGCGTGCCCGCGGCATCGCGCAACATGTTGCCGACGAATTCGTAGGCCATCTCGGAGATCGACTGCAGCCGGCCGGGAACCAGGCTGCGGCTCGACGTCGTGAGGAACAGGAACGCGGCAGCGACCACCACGGTCGCGACCATGAACAATGCCGAATTTGTGAAGGACAGGTCATAGCCGCCGATGTTAATCGGAACCAGCTTGATGATATGGAACTGGTGGATCGGATCGACCTTGTCAGCTGCCACGTTCTAACCCCGTCAATGCCGCGAACGGCCAAATTACCATTGCCGCACGAGGCGGCTATTTCCAAATGCCGCCTGAAGGGCGGTCATTTCCTGTCGTCCCGGCCAGAGCGCGATTTATCGCCCTGTCCGAATTCTGCCACAACGCCCGCGGAACGCATGACATTGAGCACGCCGGCGCCGAAACCAAGCAGCAGGAAAACGATCAGCCCCCATGGCGAAGTCCCCGCCATACGGTCGATGATCCAGCCGATGCCGGCGCCCACCACCACGCCAGCGATAAATTCACTGGAGAGTTTGACCGCCTGGCCGTATCCGGCCGCACTGCCCGCTTTCGCGTCGTCTTTCCCCTCGAGCCGGTTCGGCAGCCTTGTCGCAAGCGATGCTTCAAGTTCACGCCGACGTCGCTCAAGATCGTCGTCGCGGATGCCGGTTTCATGCTGCTTGCCGCGGCCGGTTTCTCCGGTTCCGTCTGGCCCATTCTTGTCGGCCATCGCAACCCCCCTGCCCGGTCAGACCGTCACCGTCCGTCCGCTTCTAAAGTCGCCGGCAACATAGTTAGAGGGGTTGCGCCCGTCAAGCCACGGGCGGAAGTTCATTGCCATGTATTTTAGGCAATAAAATCAATCAATTAGAGAGGTGCGACATCGTGCCCGCCGCGATGATGGGGATAGGTTGCGCGAATCCCCCGGGCAATGGCTCGCTGATCGGGCCCGTGGCCGGTGGAAAAGACCGGCGGCCGACAACCCTCAGCTCCAGCCGCCGCCATAGGTGCGGTAGAAGATATGCAGGCCGATCTTGGTCATCTTCTGCATGGTGCGCGCCCAGCCCGGATGGACATATTGGGCATAGTAGTGGGTCGACGATCCGACCTCCGGGATGAAGATCTTGCCGGCGGTGACGGCCATGGCGATGTCCTGCGCGGTCTTGTAGGCGACCGGGCTGTCGATGCGCTTCTTCCTGCCGTCGCAGGCGAAGGAGAACTGGCAGCGGTTGAACCAGCTGTCGTTCTGGTAGACCACGCCGCAGATCGAATTGGGATAGGCCGGATTGCGGACGCGGTTGAGAATGACCTGGGCAACGGCGGCCTGGCCGCGCACGGACTCGCTCCTCGCCTCGAAATAGATGCCGTTGGCCAGGCATGCCTGCTCCTTCTTGGAGAAGACACTTTCAGGCAGCGGATTCTGGATCCACCAATGGTCACCCTTGGCCATCGGCGGAATGAAGCGGCCGCTGTTGGGCTGCTCGTCCTGGAGAAGGGCTTCGAAGGGCGAGGCCTTGGCATAGTCCGGCTCGGATTGCGCATAGGCCGTTGCCAGCACATCGGGATGATCGTTGTTGACGAGGGCCGCAAGCATGGCCGGCACGCCGGGATCCCGCTTCTTGTCTTCGCGCGCATGGAATTCCGCGGCGATCTGGATTTCCTTGCCTTTGATCTGGGGCTTGGCAAAGGCCATTTTCAGGTCGCTGTCCATGCTCGGCCGCATCAAGGAAGAGGTCCGCTGGAAGATCGAACCGGCGTTGAAGTTCTTCGGCGGTGCGACGGGAGACACCTGGACGATGCGGCCCTTCTTGTCGGCGCGCATGACGCGATCCTCGTCGGGCGAGCCGCTGACCTTGCCGCCCTTGCCACGAAACGAGACAGAGCCGACGCCCGCCAGGTGAATACCCGATCCGGAGATCGAGCCGGTGACATCGGAATCGACGAACGGCATTTCGGCGGCATGCACCGAACCGGCGACGGATCTCTCGACATAGGAATTCCAGCGCGCGGTCGGCGATTCGAGGCCGGAAACCAGGCTGGTCATGTCCTGGTAGGCGGCGACGGTCGGGAAACCGATCCAGATGCCGAGGCCGATGATGAGCGGAGACACAAAATTGCGCTTCTTCTCACCGGCGGCGGCAGCAAGCCGCTTCAAGACGCGTCGATGCACGGAACTCTCTCCAGGAACGCTACTGACCCCACTGGAGAGCAAAATGATGCATTAACCTTGATGGGACGTTAACGGGATCGGTCGGGTTTTCCCGGCCGGCTCCAGGTCGTAAACGACCAGACGTTGCAGGACCAAGCCCGCAGGTCTGCTGTTCCAGAGAAATGAGCTTAACGGGATATCCATCTTCCAGCCGCCATATGGCAGTTGGCTTCAAACAGCGGTTCAGCATAGCGGACGGATGACAGCGGTCGCGGGAAATCTTGCCGTGGATGACGCCCAACCGGCGAAAGCAACGGCGCGCCCGATGCTTCTCAATCTGACCGCCCTGCGCGCCTTCGCAGCCCTGGCGATATTCGTCCACCATCTGACGGAACTGGGAATCGATGCATCCCGATCCATTCGGGATATGTATCTCGGCTGTGCTGTTTCGTTCTTCTTTGTCCTTTCAGGATTCGTGCTGGCGTACAGTTTCTCGGGACGATTCTTCGGCTGGCACGATATAAGAAACTTCATCTTCCAGAGATTCTTCCGGCTGTGGCCCGTCCACGTGCTATGTTTCTTCCTTGCCCTCGTGGCACGTCATCCTCCGACCAGCCTCTTCACCGCATACTTGGCGGCCACACTCCAAGGGTCATGGTTTCCAACCTACGGAACGGCCTACGCATACAACGGCGTTTCGTGGTCGATATCGGTCGAACTGTTTTTCTATCTGGCATTGCCGTTCATTGTGATCTTGCGGCCAAATCAGGTCATGCTGGTGGTCTGCTGCTGGACAGTTGCCGTCCTTGGTCTGATCGCTCTCACCGCGACCATACCCGGGCCCGTATTTACTCCTCCTTCCGAAAAGCCCTGGCTGGACCTCTACGTCACGGATGCGTCTCTGGTTCACCTCTTCCCGCCAGTGCGCATGGTGGAATTCCTGTCCGGGATAGCCGTTTATCGGCTGTTCAGTAGCCGACGCATTTCCAATGACTGGGTGACGTTCTGCCAAGTTGCAGCGGTGGTGTGCCTGATGCTTTGGGCATGCGTACATGCCGAGATCACGCAATTTATCGCTGATCATGCATCGCTGATGGCGTCCGTCGCCTATCGCGAATTTGGGCTGTATCCGCTATTCGCTGCCATCGTCTATGTCTTCGCACATCAGTCAGGCTCATTGACGCGCGTCCTGTCGTGCCGTGTGCTGGTTTTCTGTGGAGAGATCAGCTTCGCATTTTACATGATTCACCAGGTTGTCATCCACGTCCTGGCCTACAACTTCGAGATCAGGCAGCACTGTGGTCCGACAGTCGCCGCGATCTCGGCAGGCATGCTAAGCCTTGGTTTTTCAATCGTTCTCCATCGAGCCGTGGAGACACCCGGTATGGACTGGGCCAGGCAAAAGTTCCCGATGACCAGGCGGGCACCTTTATCCGCGCATGTTGGCGTCGGTGCCGTCGCCTGACGTTGTATCCACCTGCCGCAAGAAGATCGGCCATGCGATCAGTGCGCAGATGGCGGCCGACAGCCAGACGCCGGACCAGGACCACAGGTGCAGCAGCCCGGGGATGGCCACCGGCACCAGGAAGAAGCCAACGAAAACAAAGGTGTTGGCCAGGCTGAGCGCGGTTCCGACATGGCCGGCGCCGGCAAGCGTGGCAAGCTCGGTATAGGCAACGCCATGCCAGGCGGAGACCGAGATGCCCGCGGCAATCAGCACCAGGGGAAGAACAGCGATCAGGAAAGAATGGCCGCCCGGCATGGCGGGGCTGGCCAGGACCGATACCCAGAGCGCCACGAAGGCGAGCGCGCTGAACGCACTGCATCTGCGAAGAAACTGGCGGCGATTGCCGTGGCGGTCGGTAAAGCGGCCGCTCCAGACGCGCATGACCATGGCGCCGATCTGCACGGCCGCGAGGCTCGCACTGATCGCGGCGGTTCCCAGCCCTGCGAAGTCGTGCAGAAACACAGACGCGAAAGTGAGCACCGCCACTTGAGGGAAGCAGAGCAAGCCGATAGCGGTCGCGATGCGCCAGACCTCGATGTTGCACAGCGGCGCCGATCCGGCCGCGGCCGGCGAAACGACGTGATCCACGGTCGGCGGCTCGTGCAGCCACCGCCAGGCGAACAGGGCGGAGAGAGCGGATGTGCCGGCGAGGAGCCCGAACACCGCGGAAAAGCCGAAAACCAGGGCGAGCGACGGCAGGAAAAGCGCGCCCAGGCCGCCGCCAAGCGGCACCGCCGTCTGACGGATGCTCATGGCAAAGCCACGTTCGTTTTCCCGGAACCAGCCCATGATGGCGCGGCCGCTCGAGCCGTTGACGCTGCCGCCCAATAGTCCGGTGATGAGCAGGCTTGCCGACAGGAGGGTGATATCGGGAACACCTGACCTCGTCGGCACGACGAGCATGGCCATGGCAAGCAGCCAGGCCGCCGTCGCGCCAAGCCCGATCAGAAGCACGCGGCGATCGCCCCAGCGATCGGTGAGCAAGCCCCAGGGCAATTCGCTGAGCGCAACGCCCAGTCCGAGGAGGCCAAGCGCCAGGCCAAGCTCGGCATTGCTCAATTGGTAGCCCTGCCGAAGCACGACGGCCGTTGCCGGTATGCCGGAGAAGGTGGCCGAGAAGCTGGCGTTCGCGGCGACACCGATGCCCAGGACCTTCCAGCGATGCCCGGGGCTGAACACCCTTTCGGTGGGGCCGGCAGCCCTGTTCTGCAGGATTTTTGTTGGCTCCTGGTCGGCGCAGTCGGCGATGGCGGACATGATTTCGTTCCTATGGGTTCCAGTCGCATGGACCTTGACGCCATCTCTCTAGCGCCATAGATTCGTCCTTAAAATCAGGAATTTTTTGATTATCAATCCTGAAAAACAGGATATTCCTTTATGCAACAACGCGTGACCTTCGACCTCGACGTTCTCCGCAGTTTCGTCACCGGCATGGAGTTGGGCAGCTTTGCCAGGGCCGCCGAACGGCTTGGCCGGTCGACCTCGGCGGTCAGCGCGCAGCTGAAGAAACTGGAAGAGCAGGCAGCGACGCCGATCTTCCGCAAATCGGGACGCGGCCTCGCCTTGACGGAGGCCGGCGAAACCATGCTCGGCTATGCGCGCCGGCTGCTCGAGTTGAATGACGAGGCGGCGGCGGCAATCCATGATGTCGAGCTGGAGGGCTGGGTGCGGCTCGGCCTGCAGGAGGATTTCGGCGAAGCGGTGCTGCCGGACGTGCTCGGCCGCTTCGCCCGTGCCCACCCCAAGGTCAAGATCGAGGCCAGGATCGCCCGCAGTTCCGAACTTGCCGACAAGATCACCTCAGGCAGTCTCGATATCGCGCTTGCCTGGCATAACGGCACGATGCTGCCCTATAGCGAGCACGTCGCCGACGTTCCAATGCGCTGGATCGGTCCGGCCAAGCGCATCGAGACCAGCCTGCTCGACGGCGAACCCCTGCCGCTGGTGGCACTCGAGGCGCCATGCCTGCTGCGCACGGTGGCGACGGAAACGCTCGACCGCGCCGGATTGCCCTGGCGCATGGCCTTCTCCAGCCCGAGCCTTGGCGGCATCTGGGCGGCCGTGGCCGCGGGGCTGGGGTTGACGATCCGCACCGACATTGGCCTGCCAGCCAGCGTCAGCACGATCCAGCCGGAAATTGCCGGCCTGCCGGCGCTGCCGAAAATGGCGCTGTACCTGCATCGCAGGGATGCCGAACTCGAGCCGGTGGCGGCGCGCCTCGCCGATATATTGCTGGAGGCTGCGCGACAGGCACTACCCGACAATGCGCGGACCGCGGGCCTGCGCGCCGTGGCCTGATCGGACGAGCGCCAGGCTCAGCCGCGTTTCTTGGCTCGGCCGGCGAACGGGTTGTCCGAGGTGCGCAGTGCGATGCGGATCGGCACGCCCGGCATGTCGAACGCTTCGCGGAGGCTGTTGGAGAGATACCGCACATAGGATTGCGGCATCGCATCCGGGCGCGAGCACTGGACCACGAAGCCCGGCGGCCGCGTCTTGGCCTGCGTGACGTATTTGACCTTCAGCCGGCGCCCGGCAACGGCGGGCGGCGGGTGATGCGCCAGGATGGCTTCAAGCCAGCGGTTGAGCTTCCCGGTCGAGACGCGGCTGTTCCAGACCTTGTGGGTCCTCAGCACCGCATCCATCAGCTTGTCGAGGCCACGCCCTGTCTCGGCCGAGACCGGAACGGCCTGGATGCCGCGCACCTGCGGCAGCAGCCGCTCGGTCTTTTCGCGCAGTTCCGCCAGAAGCTCCTGCGGATGATCGATCAGATCCCATTTATTGAAGGCGATCACCGGCGCCCTGCCCTCGCGGATGATCAGGTCGGCGATCTGCAGATCCTGCTTCTCGAAGGGGATCGTGGCGTCGAGCACGATGATGACGATCTCGGCGAAACGGATGGCGCGCAAGCCGTCCTGCACGGACATCACTTCCAGCTTTTCGTGGATCCTGGCCTTGCGGCGCATGCCGGCAGTGTCGAACAGCTTTATGCGGCGGCCTCGCCAGTCCCAATCGACCGATATGGAATCGCGGGTGATGCCGGCTTCCGGTCCGGTCAGCAGCCGCTCCTCGCCGATCAAGGCGTTGATCAGCGTCGACTTGCCGGCATTCGGACGGCCGACGACGGCGATGCGCATCGGCTTGGTGTCGTCGTAACTGTGCGTATCCTCGGCGTCGGGATCGGCGATGTCCTCGCCGATCAGCACCTCGGTGGCGGCGATCTCGTCGTCTTCGCCCTCTTCCTCCTCACCGAAGGCGCGCGCCTCGCCGAGTGCCGCGATCACCGCGTCGCGCAGATCGGGCATGCCCTGGCCATGTTCGGCCGAAACAGGGATCGGCTCGCCAAGGCCGAGTTCCCAGGCCTCCAGCATGCCGCCCTGGGCGCCCTTCGCCTCGGCCTTGTTGGCGACCAGAACCACCGGCTTGCCGGATTTGCGCACGATTTCGGCAAAGGTCCTGTCGTCCGGCAGCAGGCCGGATTTGGCATCGATGGTGAAGAAGATCAGGTCGGCTTCGTGAATGGCGATCTCGGTCTGCGCGCGCATGCGCCCAGGCAAGGTCGAGGCGGCGGCATCCTCGAAACCGGCTGTATCGATGACGTCGAAATGCAGGTCATAGAGCTTGGCGGCATGGACACGGCGATCGCGGGTGACGCCCGGCGTGTCGTCGACAAGCGCCAGCTTCCTTCCCACCAGCCGATTGAAAAGAGTCGATTTGCCGACGTTAGGTCTGCCGATAATGGCGACTTTGAAGGTCATACGGTCCTACAATCATGCATGTCGTTGTCCCAAAACCGCTGCACACTTTTGGGCGACATGCATTTACGAGGCATTGCCCGAGCCACGGATCAGCTCGGACATCAGCGTTGCCCGCTCGCGGGTGTTGCGCGGGGCGCCGTCGTCGGCGGCGATCTGGTCGAACAGTTTCAGCGCGTCCTGGGTCTTGCCTTCCTTCCACGCGGCAAGGCCGAGCGCCTCGCGTGCTGTATGGCGTAGCGTGTTGGTGTCCGATGTCAGCGCCTCGACGCGGCTGGAAACGTCGGCGAAGGAGCCGTGGTCGACGAGCAGGAGCGCCGCCCGCAGCCTTGCCATGTCGCGAATGCCCTGGGGTATGGCGGTGTCGGCGGCGACTTCGTCGAAATCCTTGACGGCGGCATCGGTGTCGCCCTTGCTCGCCTTGACGGTGGCGGCGCGCATGCGGGCTAGCAGGGGATAGGCGCCGTAGCCATCCTTCTCGAGCTGGTCGAGCGCGGCGAGCGCCTCGTCGTTCTTGCCGTCATTGGCAAGCTTCAGCGCCTGCGAGAACGCATCGCCGGAGCGGTTGGCGCGCGTCTCGTCCCAATAGCGATAGCCGACGAAAGCGGCGGTGCCGAGCACCACGAGGACCGCAATGACAAGCACGGCCGGGCCGAAACGGTCCCACAGCGCCTGCGCCTGTTCGCGACGGATCTCGTCATTGACTTCACGGATAAAACTGTCGTCGGACATCAATCAAAACCACTTTTGCCCCGGGCCGGAGCGGTTCATGAGCCCGCGTTTTAGCGAAATTTTGTCGGCATGGAAGGGGTTCGGGCGGAAAATCGCCTATTCCCCGGGGGCAAACGGATGTTTGCCCCCGGGGAATACGACAAAATGGCCCAATCGCACCCACGCCACATTTCGGGGATAGCCGGCTTGCTGACCGCCCGGAGCCTGTAAGTTTGCCGATGCCTCGTTTGTCCCGCGTTGTTGCGTTCTCTCTTGCCTCGCTCGCCGCTTCCGGCGCGGCTCTGGCCGATCCGCCCGCGCCGCCAATGCCGGCAAAGCCGAAGCAGGTCGTCATCATCTCCTTCGACAGCGCGCGCGACATCTCGCAATGGACGCGCAGCCGGGCGCTGGCGCGGCGCACCGGCGCGCATTTCACCTATTTTCTCTCCTGCGTCTTCCTGCTGTCGCCGGAGACGCGCAACGAATACACCGCACCCGGCAAGACATCAGGCACATCCAACATCGGCTTTGCCGCCTCCAAGCAGGAAGTGACTGAGCGGCTCGAACAGATCGGCCTTGCCGCGCATGAAGGCCACGACATTGCCAGCCATGCCTGCGGTCATTTCGACGGCAAGGACTGGAGCAAGGCCGACTGGCTGAAGGAGTTCGCTTCGTTCGAGCACATTCTCGAGAACGCCTATGCGATCAACGGCATCGCGTCGGAGCCGGATGGCTGGCGAGAATTCGCCCGGCATGCGGTTGTCGGCTTCCGCGCGCCATATCTGTCGACGAACAAGGCGCTTTACGAGGCGTTGCCTGCCGCCGGCTACCAGTTCGACGCAAGTGGCGTCTCGCAAGGCCCTGCCCTGCCGCCGACTGTCGGCGGCATCACCCGCTTTTCACTGCCGCAGATACCGGAGGGGCCGAAATCCCGACCGGTGATCGCGATGGACTACAATCTCTATGTCAGGCATTCCGGCGGCTTCGAGCGGCCGAGCAAGGCGGGCGAGTTCGCCGGCCGGACCTATCAGGCGTTTCGCGCTGCTTTCGACGCGCAGTATCAGGGCAAGCGCATTCCGCTGGAACTCGGCTTCCATTTCACGCTGATGAATGACGGCGCGTATTGGGACGCGCTTGAGCGGTTTGCCGGCGAGGTCTGCGTGAAGGCCGATGTCGAATGCATCAGTTTTCGCGATTATGTGACGCGGCAAAGCGCTGGCCAGAAACAGGCAACGGTCGGCGGCTGAGCCGCCAACCCGTTTCGGATCAAACCCAAATCTTCTCAAGCCGGGTCTTCGGCGCCATGCCTTGCCAGATAACGCTGGTCGATCTCGGGCAGCGGCTCGCCCAGGAGCGTGGCCTCGAAGGCGCGTAGGCGCTTGTGGACCGACTGGAGCTCGACGATGGTCGACCAGGAGGTGAGCAGAAACTGCAGCGAACCCGTCACCTTGCCAAAGGCGTTCGAGATCTGGTTCAGCGCGCCGAACGTTATCTTGTGGGCGACCAGCGACGGACCCAGGATCAGCAGGGAGAAGATATTGTCGGCCTGCAGGTAGGTGTACCGGACGACGTTGAAATAGATGTAGTGGAAATAGAGCCTGAAATAATTGTGCCTGACATTGGCGAACAGCTCGGCGGTGGTGGCAGGCTGTGCACGGTCCGCATGATCCTCGCCGTAAACCAGTTCCTTGCGGTAAGCGGCCTCGACGCGCTGGTTACGGAACTGCAGCCCCGGAAGCTTCAGGCCGGCTATCATCACCGAGATCGTTCCAAACAGACACCAGGCCAGTGCCGCGACCACCAGGGGCTGGGGGATCGCGCCGATGATCGGCAACTCGCTGATATGGGCCTGCAACTGGATCATGACCGGCAGGAAGGCGATCAAGGTCATGATCGACTGCACGAAGCTGGAGCCGAGATCCTCCATGATCTGCGAGAACCGCATCGTGTCTTCCTGGATGCGCTGCGAGGCACCCTCGATATGGCGCAACCTGGCCCAGTTCTCGATGAAGTAGTTGTTCATCGCCGTGCGCCAGCGGAAGATCCAGTGGCTGACGATGAAGGCATTGACCACCTGCACATTCATGCCGACCAGCGCGAGCCATGAGAAATCGGCCAGTCCGGTATAGAATTCACCGTTGGTCGATTTGCCGGTCCCTGACATCAGCCCTTGCACATAGTCAAAGAACGGCCCGTACCAGGCGTTGACGGCGACGCTGACCTGCACATTGAAATAGATGAAGAACAAGATGACCGCCGTCATCAGGATCGACCAGCGTTGCCAGGGATGCGGCGAATACCAGCTCCAGAACGCGTAGAAGATGGCCACGCAGACCACGAAATAGATATAGAACCAGAGGAACGGCTTCGACACGAGGACGGCAATGCCGATGATCGGCGGCGCGTCGGCGGCCGCCGCCGGCAGGCCGAAGACGGCGCCCAATTGCTCACCACCGAAAAACCAGAACAGGATCGCCGCAAGGCTCCAGATAGCGGCCGAAGAAAAGAAGAGCTTCGGCTGCGGGAAGAAGGATACGAACACTGGGCGAATTCCTTGCCTTAGGCGCAAATCAGCTGACAACAGCGGGCATAAAGTCACACATTAGAGGGAAAGAAAATGCCTGCCCGATGCCCAGCGCCAGCAAGACCATAATCATGGCGATTTTGGCGCGGCCGACCAGGCGATGGCGCCGGAGACGACCAGCATGGCCGCGGCGAGGAGCGAAGCGAGGAAGAAATCACCTGATATCTGCGCCAAAAAACCGGCAGCGATCGGGCCGATGATCTGGCCCAGGCCGAACGACGCCGTCATTAACGCAAAGATCCGCCGGGGCGCCCTTGGCACCTGCTGGCGGGCGGCCTGCAAGCCCAGCGCGGTTATGGCAATGAAGGTGCCGCCGAGCAGCAGGCCCCCGAGCAGCGGCCCCGAATATCCGCCAAGCGCCACGCTGGCGGTGACGCCGATCACTTCTGTGAAACATGCCAGCGCATAGGCGGCGTAAAGGCCAATCCGCGCGGCGATCTTCTGCCACAGCCACGTGGAGGGAAAGCCGGCAAGGCCGGCGACCAGCCACACCATGGCCTCGAAGACGCGGCTGCCGCCGCCCTGGCGGACGATGGCGACCAGGAATGTCGCGGTCACCACATAGCCAAACCCGAACAGGCCGTAGGCGACGATGATCTTCATCAGCGACCGGGCTTTCGGCAGGGCCGGCTCTCGGGCGGCTTCGCCGTTGACGAGCGGGCCTTCGTTCGCCAGCAGCGCCACGACGATCAAGCCGCAAGCCGAAATCAGAGCCGACCACAACCAGCCCGCCGCCCAGCCGGCATGTTCAGTGACCAGCACCGCCATCATCACCGCCGAGATCGCCATGCCGAGCCCGACACCACCGAAATGCCAGGCCTGCAGATCGCCACGAGCCGCGGCATTGATATGGCTGAAAACGATGCTGGCCATGAAGACCATGACGAAGGCGCTGGCCAGACCGGCCAGAAAGCGGATGAGGAGAAAGGCGGGCATGGCGTCGGTCATCCCCATCAGCGCGGCCAGGACAGTGCTGGCGCCAAGAGCCGTCAACATCAGCAGACGTTCCCGGCCATGCGCCCAACCACCGGCCGCGGCAAACGCGCCGACGAGATAGCCGAGATAATTGGCGGAAGCGATCCACCCGGCATTGGCCGGCGACAGATGCAGCTCTTCCATCATGCCGGGCAGGATCGGCGTGTAGACGAAGCGGCCGATGCCCATGGCGACGGCCAGCGCGATCATGCCGGCGACGGTGAAGCGAAGCGCTGCTGAGGTCGATGTCATCGCGGCGCACAATAAATGCCGGCATTGCTGAAACAACCCGCATTTCATTGGGCCAATACGACCGCCAATGCGCCACGCTCTGTCCGACATTCCTCAGGCCGGACCGCGTGGCCTTCAACTCAGCGGCGTTCACCCAGACCGGCATGGGGTGAGCAGGTCTCGTGCTCGGTCCTTCGTGCCGTCAGCCTGAACGGCATGTCGCCAAGTTCGCGCTCCGACATGGCGTTCAGCACAGGATGTGACAGCGGGTCTGTCAGCCATCCCTGCGCCTCGCTCCGGGAGCGAGGCGCGCATGAGGCATTCGCGGCGAACAGGACCTTCAACGACGACACCATCCTCAGCATTTCCGGCTCCGCGGGTCTGTCTCCCATCAGCAAAGTCTGCCGTCCCGATATGAGTTTCAATTGAGATTTCGGCCGGACCAGTTTAGAAAATCTCAAATGGCCATGCTCAATCGCGTTCATCTCAACGGCCTTCGGGCCGTCGAGGCCGTTGCCCGTCTCGGCTCGCTTGCAGCGGCCGCCGGCGAGCTCAACGTTTCCGTCAGCGCGGTCAGCCAGCAGATAAGCCGTACCGAAAAGCAGCTCGGCCAGGCGCTGTTCGAGCGCACGGCCAGCGGTCTCGCGCTGACCGAATTCGGCGCTGTCTTCGCGGCCCGCCTTGGTGCTGGATTTCGCGAGCTTGCCCAGGCGGTGGCGCTGGCGGACGAAGCGACCCAATGCACCCTGGTGGTTTCGGTGGCGCCGGCCTTTGCCTCGAAATGGCTGCTGCCGCGACTGTCGCGCCACTTCGACCGGCATCCCAATGTGCTGCTGCGCATCGACGCTTCGGTGCGGCTGGCCAATCTGGATCATTCCGACATCGACATCGCCATCCGGCTTGGCGACGGCAAATGGCCGGGCGGACGCGCGGAACTGCTTCTGGCGCAGGAAGTTTTCCCGGTCTGCGCGCCCGGCATCGCCAGGAAACTGAGCTCGATCGAGGACCTTGCCCGGACCTGCGCCATCACCGACGAGCGGGCAATGATCAACTGGGACAGCTGGTTCGCCGCCGCCGGTGTTGCGCCCGTCACCTTCCAGAAGGGCGCCCGCTTCACCGATCCGATGCTATGCCTGGAATCGGCGATTGCCGGCCATGGCGTGATGCTGGGCTGGCAGTTGCTGGCGGCGGATGCGCTGGCCGATGGACGGCTGGTGGCGCCGTTCGGAATCCGTGCCCAGAGCGGGCTCGGTTACTGGCTGGTGACGCCGTCGACGAAGGCGGAAAGCCGCAAGGTCCGGGACTTCAAGATCTGGATCAAGGAAGAGATCGAGGCGACGATGGCGCAATTCGGAGCGACGACTACAGGTCCCGCCAGCGCGATCGCGGTGGAAAGCACCGTGTCCCCGGTCTATGTAGAGTCGAATATCCAACTACGGCAGGCAGGATCATGACCACACATTCGCGCGGCGTTTCCGCAACGATCGACCCGGTGAAGCTCGACAGGCTGGCGGAAGTCGCCATCAAGGTCGGGCTGCAATTGCAGCCGGGACAGGATCTGGTGCTGACCTCGTCGATCGCGGCCCTGCCGCTGACCAGGCGCATCGTCGAACACGCCTACAAGGCCGGCGCCGGGCTGGTGACGCCGATCTTCAACGACGACGAGATGACGCTGGCGCGCTACCGCTTCGGCGCCGACGCCGGTTTCGACCACGCCGCCGGCTGGCTCTATGAAGGCATGGCAAAGGCCTTTTCCAACAATGCGGCCAGGCTTGCCGTGCGTGGCGAGGATCCCTCGCTGTTGTCGGCGCAGGACCCGGCGAAAGTGGCGCGCGCCAACAAGGCGAATTCCATGGCCTACCAGCCGGCGCTGGAAAAGATCACCGGCTTCGACATCAACTGGAACATCATCGCCTATCCGGACCTCGCATGGGCCAAGCAGGTTTTTCCCGGCGATGCCGACGATGTCGCCGTGGTCAAGCTCGCCGATGCCATCTTCGCCGCCTCGCGGGTGGATGTGGAGGACCCGATCGGCAACTGGAAGGCGCACAATGCCGCTCTGCGCGGCCGCACCGAATGGCTGAACGGCCATGATTTCCACGCGCTGCATTTCACCGGACCGGGCACCGACCTGACGGTCGGGCTGGCGGACGGCCATGAATGGATGGGCGGCGCCTCGACCGCCAAGAACGGCATCACCTGCAATCCCAACATCCCGACCGAGGAGGTCTTCACCACGCCGCATGCCAGGCGGGTCGAAGGCCATGTCTCCTCGACCAAGCCGCTGTCCTACCAGGGCACGCTGATCGACGACATCTCGGTGCGGTTCGAAGCCGGACGGATAGTCGAGGCCAAGGCTTCGAAAGGGGAAGACGTGCTGAAGAAAGTGCTCGACACCGACGAGGGATCGCGCCGCCTGGGCGAAGTCGCACTGGTGCCGCATTCCTCGCCGATCTCGGCCAGCGGCCTGTTGTTCTTCAACACGCTGTTCGACGAGAACGCCGCCTGCCACATCGCGCTCGGCCAATGCTATTCGAAGTGTTTCGTCAACGGCGCCTCCCTCAGCCAGGACGAGATCGCGGCCCGCGGCGGCAACAAGAGCTTCATCCATATCGACTGGATGATCGGTTCGGACAAGATCGACATAGACGGCGTCCACAAGGACGGCAGCCGCGTGGCGGTCATGCGCAAGGGCGAGTGGGCCTGACGGCTTGCCAGCCTGCGAGGGCGGGATGACTTTCGATATCGCGGTCAAGCGCATCTACGAAGCACCCGACAAGGCCGACGGCCAACGGGTGCTGGTCGATCGCATCTGGCCGCGCGGCGTCAGCAAGGAGCATGCCACGCTGGCGCTGTGGCTGAAAGAGATCGCGCCGAGCGACGATCTGCGCAAGTGGTTCGGGCACAAGCCCGAACTCTGGACGGAATTTCAGAAGCGGTATCGCGCTGAGCTCGATGAGAACGAAGAGGCGGTGGCGCGACTGCGTGGCCTGCTCCGCCATGGCAAGGTGACGCTGCTCTACAGTGCGCATGACGAAGCGCACAACAATGCGGTGGCGTTGGCGGGGTATCTCGCAGGCGTTCACTAGAGCAATTCCAGGAAAAGTGTGAGCGGTTTTCCGTCCGGAATTTCGTAAAAACAAGGAGTTAGAGTGGTTCGCCGTTTCCGTGAAACGGTGAAGTGCTCTAGCCATCGTTGGACACAGCTTCGTCAACAGCTCCGAGGAATCAGACCGCCTCGGAGCCCCGCTTTCAGGCAATGACGAAGTGGGCGAATACAGCCCTTACTTGCCAACCGCCTGAGCATAGACATCCGGCTTGAACCCAACCAAGATCTGGTCTCCGACTTCAAGTACCGGACGCTTGATCATGGTCGGCTTGGCCAGCATAAGCGCCTTGGCCTTTTTTTCGTCGAGCGATTGCTTGTCTGCGTCCGGCAGTTCGCGGAACGTGGTACTGCTCTTGTTGAGCAGCTTTTCCCAGCCGACCTTGCCAACCCAGCCACCCAGCCGTTTCGCGTCCAGCCCCTCCGCGCGAAAGTCATGGAAGCGATAGGCAATGTCATGGCCCTCCAGCCAGACGCGCGCCTTCTTGACCGTGTCGCAGGTGGTGATGCCGTAGATCGTAGTCGTCAAAGCGCGTTTCCCTTGGGCTGACAATCGAATCCTTCCCACAGCCTAAAACCGCCCTTCCCGCTTTGCCAGCGCCCAGGCCTGAAACGCGGAATTTTCGGGCTTGCCAATACTAAGGAATTTTCCTAAGTATTGTTGGGTCGCTTTTGACGACGCTTTGGGACCGAGCAATGACAAGCCTCCAGACTGCCAATCCGAACCTTCCGCCCATCGACGGCATCTTCCGCGCGCTTGCCGACCCGACGCGGCGCAGTGTCGTCGAGCGGCTGAACCGCGGCCCGGCCTCGGTGAGCGAGCTGGCGCATCCCTTCGAGATGGCCCTGCCCTCCTTCATCGAACACCTCAAGGTGCTGGAGGGCTGCGGGTTGGTGCGATCGGAAAAGATCGGCCGCACCCGAACCTACCAATTGGCACCCGAGCCGCTGAAGCTTGCCGAGAACTGGCTGGCCGAACAGCGGACACTGTGGAAGCGCCGCCTCGACCAGTTCGACGCCTATGTGATGACCCTCAAGGAGCAGGAAAAATGAGCTATCCCTTCAAGCCGGATCCCAGGCTGGACCTCGTGCTGGAGCGCGTCGTCGATGCGCCGCGCGAACTGTTGTGGCGGGCGTGGACGAAGCCGGAGCATGTCAAGCAGTGGTTCACGCCGAGGCCGTGGATGATCACCGACTGCGAGATCGATCTCAAGCCAGGCGGGTTGTTCAGGACACGCATGCAGTCGCCCGACGGAAAGGAGGTCAACGACCGCCATTGCTGCTATCTCGAAATCGTGCCGAACGAGCGGCTGGTGTGGACGGATGCGCTGCTGCCGGGCTATCGGCCGTCAGGCGAACCGTTCATCACCGCGGTCATTTCTCTCCAGCCCGATGGCCGGGGCACGCACTACACCGCCACCGCCATCCACCGCGACGAGGCGACCCGCAACAGCCATGAGGAGATGGGCTTCTTCGATGGCTGGGGCACGGTGGCCGACCAGCTTGCCGAGTATGTGAAGACGATTTGAGCGGCACATTGCGACCCGGACGCCGTCCCGGCCGCAATGCTTCTATCTCGAAGCGAAGAGCAGGCTTCGAAGTCGGAGGCATCTCCTGCCTCAGTAGTAAAAACGCTCTTCGGTAATCTTGCCGTTCTTGACCGTGTAGAGGCCAACCTCGTCCATGGTTACACGCTGGCCGGTGGCCTTGGGTGTGACGTCGAATGTGAAGCGCACCGCGAACTGGTCGCCGTTGACATAGGGTCCCTCGACCGTTCCACCGTGGACCTCATGGTTCTCTTGCCACCATTGGCTTTTCTGCCTGAGGGCCTCCTTGCCGTGGCTGACGGCCATCGGTCCCTCCATGGCCTCGTAGCTGGCGATGTCATCGGCATTGTACTTTTCGGCGGCACCGTTGTGGTCTCCCTGCTTGAGGAGCTCGGTGAAATCCTTGGCAATTTCCGCGATGGTCATTTTGTGTTCCTCCTGTTCAGACGCACTCGAAGTAAGGAAGTGCTTGCCGGCCCGCCACCCTTGCCCGCATGACAGCTGACAAGCCGTGTCAGGACGATGGATATAGCGCGGCCGTGTGACGAGATTTGTGGCGGCTTACATACCCGCAAGGGAATCGTCCTGACCGGTCAATTGCCAGATCGCCGGACATTCGTATTCGCCCTGATAGCTGCGGATCAGCGCAAAGCTGCGCACCGTCCAGAATATCGGCTCAACAATCTGTTCCCGCACTTTCGGCATGCCTCTTCTGTCACGAAGCAGCGTGACATGTGGCTCCAAAGAACTCGTGACGAACGGCTGCAGCGGGCTGTCGTCGATCACAGCGGAGAGCTTTCGCCAGAAGGCTTGCAGGGCCGGCGAATGGTCGCTGCTGCGAAGCACCAGCGCTCCGCCGCCGAAGGCCGACAGGCAGTCGAAGTAAACTTCGAATGGCGCAGCCTGTATTAGCAAGCCGACATGGCGGGCGATCTCCACCACACGCTCCTGTTTGCCGTCGCCAAGGCCCATCAGGGTTATGTGTATTTGATCGGTTGGCGTCAGCCATCCTCGCAACCCCAGTTCCCGATTGTAGCGCTCTGCCCTGCGCCGCAGCATCACGTTGACTGGGGCTTCGACCAGAAACGCGTAGAACAGATGTGGCTCCCGGATTGGACTCGGTTCCTCAAATGGGAAAGAGGTCTGACCGTTCTTTGCGAATGCAGGTTGCCTACTCATGACGGAACTCGTCGGCAAATTGAATCCAGTCGAGAAATATAGAACATAAAGTGAACAAATCAAGTTGAAACGAAACAGGCGCCGATGCTCTCCGCATCAGCGCCTGCAACTTCAAGATTGAGGGAGCCCTGTCAGGCAGGGCTCTCGAAGTCACCGTCGCCGATGATGCCCTTGATCTTGAAGAAGCCATGGATCGCACAACCTGCATATCCGCCCCCGAACGTGCCCGGTCCGATAGTCGATCGAGACCTGCTTCGCCCCCGCAGTTGTGCGCAGACCTTGCGAGGTGGTCAGCCTAGCCCGGCAGCACAGGGCAGTTGGCGCCACGACGCAGGCTGATATGCGCCACATCACCGACGCTGAATTGAAACCCCTCTGCCTTGCGCGGCGCATCGATCACGACCGGCAACCCTTGCCCGAGTTCGGCATGCAGGCGTAGCGTACGACCGTGAAATACGATGCTGTTGACACGTGCCGGCGCCGTGCCGGGCGCGGCCTCGGTCGTCGCCAGCAGATCCTCCGGACGCACGCCGATGGTGCGCATGTCGCCTTCGCCGGGGGACTGGCCGGTTTCGGAAATGGCCTCCAGCGGCAAGGTGCCGGCAGTGAAACGCAGGCGATCGCCATCGCGGCCGACAAAATGCGATTGCAGGAGATTCATGGTGCCGATGAAGCTCGCCACGAACTTTGTTGCGGGCCGATCATAGAGGGTCGCCGGCGGCGCGATCTGCTCGATGCGGCCCTTGTTCATGACGACGATGCGGTCGGAGATCGACAGCGCCTCGGTCTGGTCGTGGGTGACCATGACGAAGGTGGTGCCAAGCCGCGACTGCAGCCGCTTCAACTCGACTTGCATCTGTTCGCGCAGATGCGCGTCCAGCGCCGACAGCGGCTCGTCGAGCAAGAGCACGCGCGGCTCGCAGACGATGGCGCGGGCGAGCGCGACGCGCTGGCGCTGGCCGCCCGAAAGTTCCAGGACGCGAGCGCGAAGCTTGTCGGCGAGACCCACCATCTCCAGGGCTTCGCCGACGCGCTTAGCCTGCTCGGCGCCGGACAGTTTTCGCAAGGACAGGCCGAAGCCGACATTCTCGGCGACGTCCATGTGCGGAAACAGCGCGTAGTCCTGGAACACGGTGTTGACCGGCCGGTCGAAAGGCCGAAGGGCCGTGATGTCACGGCCCTCGAGCAAGACCTTGCCGCTCGACGGACTTTCGAAGCCGGCAATGACACGCAGGCTGGTGGTTTTGCCGCAGCCCGACGGCCCGAGCAGCGTGATGAATTCGCCGCTGACAATGTCGAGATCGACAGCATCGAGCCCGACGATGCCACCGGGGAAAACCTTGGAAACCGCCTGCAGCCGGACGAGTGGATCAGGCGCCATCGCGAACCTCGGACGGCTTCGTGGTGTTGACCCACAGGATCTGGCACTGCTCCGCGCCGGGATTGCGGAAGGCGTGCAAAAGCGTGCTCTTGAAGGCGAAACTGTCGCCGGTCTTCAGCCCATATCTTGTCGAATCCACCACCAGTTCGACTTCGCCCGAAAGCACGAAGCCGAATTCATGGCCGGCATGGGCGTAGGCTTCCGCCGTGCCGCCACCGGCTTCCACCGTCACCAGCATGCCGGTCAGCGTCGCGCCGGGCGGCGACAGCAGTGCCTTGGCGATGCCTTCGGATTTCACCGGAATCGCGCGGCGGCTGTTGGCGCGCACGCAATAGAGATCGTTGACGGCCTCGTTGCCATCGGCAATCAGCGCCGAAGGCTCGATGTCGAGCGCGGCGGCGAGCGGCCAGATTACCTTGACGCGCAACGAGGACATGCCGCGTTCGATCTGGCTGAGCGCGCCGATCGACACGCCCGCCCTCACAGCCAGCTCGGCCAGCGACAGGCGGCGCTCGAGCCTGAGCGCCCGCACGCGTCGGCCGACCCGCACATCGGCATCATCCTTCGGCTTGTCCGCCGCTTCGTCAAGAACATCCATGCATTCGTCCTCGTTTGCTTCTTCCTTCTCCCCTTGTGGGAGAAGGTGGATCGGCGCGTAGCGCCGAGACGGATGAGGGGTGGGTGACGGATCACCGTCGGCGCCAAGCTGGAGCACCCCTCATCCGTCGCCTTCGGCGACACCTTCTCCCACAAGGGGAGAAGGAAGAACCAGCGTCACCCGCCAGCCTTCACTTTCTCGAACATCTTGGCCACATCGTCGTTCTGTTTCATCGGCCCGGTGAAGATGGTGCTCTTCAGCATCACCTCCGGGTCGGACGGCAGTTGCAGCTTCTCCAGTTCGTCCTTCGACACGCCGGCGAAAGCAGTGCTGAGCGAGCTGCCATAGCCATAGGACTGGATCAGGAATTTGCCGGAGTCGGCGTCGAGCCGACTGTTGATGAAGTCATAGGCGAGATCGACATTCTTGGCGTCCTTCAGCATGACGAAGCCGCAGGCCCAGGTCAGCATGCCTTCCTTCGGCTTCATGAACTCGACGGGCACGCCCTGCTTCTTCAGCGAGGTGGCCGATGCGTTCCAGGTCATGGCGGCGACCAGCTGGCCGCTGGCCAGCGCCTGCTCGACCGAGGTCATGTCGGTGGTGTAGCTCGACAGCAGCGGGCGCTGTTCGCGCAGCTTTGCCGCGACCTTGTCCATCTCAGCCGGCGTCATGTCGAAGGGGTTCACGCCGGCGAGAAGCGCGGCAACGATCGGCGTGTCATGGACGGCGTCGATGGTCGCCATGCGGCCGGCATATTGCTTGTCCCAGAGCAGGTTCCAGCTCGCCTCGGGATTCTTCACCAGGTCGGTGCGGTAGAGGATCGAGGTGTTGCCCCAGTCCCACGGCACCATCCAGACCTTGCCGTCGCCGGCTTGCAGGTCGGGCAGGTTCTTGAATACCGGGAAGATCGAATCCCAGTTCTTGATGCGCTTGGTGTCGATCGGCTGCAGCAGGCCTTCCTTGTTCCAGCGCGCCACCTTGTCATAGCAGGGATGGGCGATGTCAGGACGGAAGCCAGCCTTGACCTTGGTGAAGGCATCGTCGTCGTCCCCGAAGATCGAGGCCTCGACGCCATCGGGATGCGCGGCAAGGAAGCTTTTGTTGAAGTCGGGCAATTCGTAACCCGACCAGGTGAAATACTGAAGTTTTTCGGCGGCCAGCGTCACGGTCGAGGACAGGGCGAGCGCCAATGCCGCGAGGCCGGCCCGGGCCTTGTGTCCGGTTATCGATTTCAGGAATGCCATTTTCGTTCTCCTCTTGGTTGTTATGGTCAGGCTGGATTGCGGCGCGCGGCGCCAAGCCCGCGATGGCGCAGGATCTCGGCGGTACCGGCGATGATGAAGGAAACAGCCAGGATCACCGTCCCCAGCGCCATGACGGTCGGCAACGATCGGGGAAAGCGCAGTTGGCTCCAGATGTAGAGCGGCAATGTCGGCTCGGTTCCGGCGAGGAAGAAGACGACGATGAATTCATCGAAGGAGATCAGGAAAGCAAGCATGAAGGCCGACAGCACGGCCGGCAGGCTGAGCGGCAGCATGACGCGCCGGAACGTCGTCCAGTCGGAAGCGCCAAGATCGAGGGCCGCCTCGCGAACGGTCCTGGGGATGGCGGCGAAACGGCTGCGCATGATGACCACGGTGGTCGGCAGAGCCACCAGTATGTGGCCGAGAACGATGGCGATGCGCGATGGCCCGAGGCCGATCAGGTTGACAAGGATCAGCAACGATATGCCGACGATGACGCCCGGGATGAGGATCGGAAGCCGCGCGATGGCGCTGATGGTGACGGCCAAAGGGGAGCGGCCATACAGATCCATATAGGACACGGTGATGCCGCACAGCGTGGCGCCCGAAGCCGCGACGACGCCGATGACGAGGCTGTTGGCGAGCGCGCCCGAAAGCGCCGGATTGCCGTAGAGCGTCGCGTACCACTGCAGCGTGAAGCCCTGCAGGGGAAACGCCGCCTGGATGGAATCGTTGAAGGAAAACAGCGGGATCAGCAGAACCGGCAGATAGAGGAACACCAGATAGGCAAGTACGTAGAGGCCGAGCCAGGGGCCATCTCGTTTCGTCCCGGCGTGTTCGGCCCTCATGTGCGGCTGCCAAATCTGCGGTCGGCGCCGCGCGCGACCAGCACAACGAGGAGGATGACCAGCATGACGCAGACCGAAAGTGCCGCACCGAACGGCCAGTCATTGGCCTTGCCGAACTGTGACTGGATCAGCGTGCCGATCATGGTGCTGGCCGGGCCGCCGACCATGGCCGGTGTGACATAGTCACCAACCGTCGGCACGAAGACGACTAGGGCCGCGGCCAGAACGCCGGGCATGGAGTTTGGCAAAACGACGCGGCGGAACGCAGTGAACGGTCGCGCGCCAAGGTCGGAAGCGGCCTCGAGCAGCGATTTCGGGATCGTGTCCAGCGCCACATAGATCGGCAGGATGGCGAACGGCGCGTAGGCATGGGCGAGCGTGACGACCACCGCCGCCGGTGTGTTGAGGAAGGCCAGCGTCGGCTCCGACCAGATGCCGCTTTCGATCAGCGCCGAATTCAAGACGCCGTTATAGGCGAGCACGATCTTCCAGGCGAAGACGCGCAGGAGATAGCTGGTCCAGAACGGCAGCGTGACCAGGAAAAGCAGCAGGCCGCGCCGGCGACCGGCATGGAAGGCGAGATAGTAGGCGACGGGATAGGCGGTGACGACGGTTGCCAGCGTCACCAGACCGGCAATGACCAGCGAGCGCAGCGTCACCGTCCAGTAGAGCGGATCGGTTGCCACGGTGGTGAAGTTTTCGACGGTCAGCCCAACGCCGAGCAGCGAGCCGTCATTGCCGCGGAAGGCAAGGAACAGCACCAGGCCAAGCGCGAACAGGATCAGCAGGAACGTGACCATTGCCCCCGGCAGCAGCATGGCGAGCCGGAAGCCCGACAAGGACCGGGACTCGGGCACCTCTGTTGCAACCAGGGTCGACATGGACCTGTTCCATCGAGATTCTGAAATTGGCTGAGATTTTTTCATATTTGTGAAACTGTCAAGCAGAATCCCGCTGGCATTGATGGTTGAGATCAACGCCCGAATTCGGCGAGACCGGAGCCGCACGGGCTTACTTGTCCGGCATGAAAATCCATTGGGCATTTCATGCTCTTGAAAAAGCTCGCGTTTTGTGCCGCCTGGCAAGACCGAGCTGTCGCGGATCCGAGGTTTCACAGCCAAAGCACGGCAGCTTGGATCACCATCGATGGGATAGACCTTTGATCGGAATCCGGTGAAAGTGCCGCGCCTATCCGGCAAGCCGCAATTTCGATGATCAGAGGAGCCCGCGCATGACAAACCCGACGCATCTGCCCACCGAGGGTCTTCTTGTCGGCCGCGCCAGGAGTGGCGATGTCTCGCATCCCATGGTGGTCACGGTACGTGACGGCACCGTCTTCGACATCACATCAAGCGCGGCGCCGACCGTGCGTGATATCTGCGAGATGGCCGATCCGGCAGGGCATGTGCGCTCGGCCAGGGGCAAGCCGATCGGCTCGCTCGATGACATCGCGGCCAACAGTTTCGAGGCCGGGCGCGATCCGGCAAAACCGCACCTCCTCTCCCCTGTCGACCTGCAGGCGGTCAAGGCATCGGGCGTCACCTTCGTCGTCAGCCTGCTCGAGCGGGTGATCGAGGAACAGGCGCGCGGCTCGGCGGAAAAGGCCGATGCCATCCGCGCCGACATTGCCGGACTGATCGGCCATGATTTGTCGAAGCTCAAGCCGGGGTCCCCGGAGGCCATGGAGATCAAGGCCAAGCTCATCGCGCGCGGCGCCTGGTCGCAATATCTGGAAGTGGGCATAGGCCCCGACGCAGAGATCTTCACCAAGTGCCAACCGATGGCCTCGGTCGGCTTCGGCGCCGATGTCGGCCTGCATCCGGTGTCGACCTGGAACAATCCGGAACCGGAGATCGCCATGATCGCCGCCTCGAGCGGCAGGATCGTCGGCGCCACCATCGGCAACGATGTCAATCTGCGCGACGTGGAAGGACGCTCCGCACTGCTGCTTGGCAAGGCCAAGGACAACAACGCCTCCGCATCGCTTGGCCCCTTCATCCGCCTGTTCGACGACACGTTCTCGATCGACGACGTGAAGCGGGCCGTGGTGCGCCTGAAAGTCGAGGGCGAGGACGGATTCTCGCTGGAAGGCGCAAGCTCGATGGCCGAGATCAGCCGTTCGCCGGAAGAGTTGGTTGCCGCGGCCATGGGGCCGCACCATCAGTATCCGGACGGGCTGGCGCTCTATCTCGGCACCATGTTCGTGCCGTCGAAGGACCGCGGCGAGAAAGGCAAGGGGTTTACACACAAGGTCGGCGACATCGTCACCATCTCGTCGGAAAAATTCGGCGCGCTGGTCAACCGGGTGCGGCTGTCGCCCGATTGCCCGCACTGGACCTACGGCGCCAGCCATTTGATGCGCGACCTGGCGAAAGCTGATCTTCTCTAGAATCTTCGCCCAAACCGCCGCAACCAACATGATTTTGCGCGGAACTGGACGACTGCGGACGCGATCCGCTTCAAGGTCGCGGTGCGGTCAGGGGGCCGCTCCGATGTCCGATTCGCCGATCCTGTTCGTGCGCAAGGTCGCCAGTCGCCTTGGCGGCACGGTCATGCTCGAAGACATGAACCTTGTGATCGAGGGCGGCTCGATCCACGCGCTGGTCGGCGAAAGCGGCGCCGGCAAGTCAACGCTGACAAAGGTGCTGACGGGCCGAGCCCCTTCGCCGATCATCCGGCTGCCCTGAAAAATCCTCCCAACTGATGCAATCTGATGGGTCCGCTGATGGCGGCGCGTCAGGCGCCGACTACATCTGCAGATGGAGGCTTGCCATTCGTCGAAAAAGGGAATGCTCTTAGGCATCCGAGCGGCGCTGGCAAAAGACGCAATCCGGCCGAGCCGGAACAAGGGACGGATCATCTTCAACCGGGAGGAAATCAAATGCTGACAAGACTGAGACTTGTGCTCTACGGCCTGCTGGTCGCGCTGACGGTCATTCCCGCCGCGGCGCAGGCCAAGACCTTCTACTGGATTTCACATGGCGGCCCGGCCGACCCGGTCTGGACCTACTTCCTGGCCGGTGCCAAGCAATGGGCCAAGGACACCGGCAATACCGTCAACACCTCGTTCCACAATGGCGATGTCGCCTCCCAGCAGGAAGCGGTTCGCGCCGCCCTCTCGGCCAAGGCCGACGGTATCGTCACCACCAGCCCCGATCCGGGCAGCCTTGTCGAGATCGTCAAGGAAGCCCGCGCCGCCAACATCCCGATCATCAACTTCAACACGCCCGATCCCAAGGCCAATTTCAATGCCTATGTCGGCGGCGACAACGTCACCTTCGGCAAGCATTGGGCGCAGTATCTGGTCGACAAGGGCCTGGTGAAGAAGGGCGACTTCGTCTGGATGCCGGTCGAGATTCCCGGCGCCACCTACGGCGTCCAGGAAGAAGAAGGCATCAAGAGCGTGTTCGGACCGCTCGGCATCACCTATGAAGTGACCGAAGCGACGCTCGATCAGGCCGAGGTGATCAACCGCATGGTCGACTACCTCACCGCCCACAAAGGCAAGGTCAACGCCATCATCGGCCTCGGCGACCTCGTCACCGGCTCGATCAAGCGGGTGTTCGACCAGGTCGGCGTCAAGCCGGGCGAAATCCCGGTCGTCGGCTGGGGCAATTCGCTCGACACCACGCAGGAAGTGCTGAACGGCTATGTCAATGCCGGCCAGTGGCAGGACCCGCAGGCGACCAGCTATGTCGCGCTGTCGCTCGCCAACATGGCCGCGTCAGGCATTCCTCCGGGCTTCAACGTCATCACCGGCGCGCTCTACGAAAAGGACACGGCCGGCGTCTACGACAAGATCCTGTCCGGCAAATAACCGCGATCCTGGCGCCGCACCGTTCTGGCACGCGGCGCCAGGTTTCCCTTGCGCCGCGACTGGCCCGCCCGATGCGGTGGGATCGCGGCCCGTTCCAACCATGTCGCGGGTTCCCTGTGGAAAATCATTCGCTTGTCCAACGCCTGATCGCGCGGCCTGAATTTGGTCCCTTCGTGCTGCTCGTCGTAGAGATCGGTGTCTTCTGGGGCTTCAACCACGACTTCCTGTCGCCACAGAATATCTCCAACACGCTGGCCTTCACCGTCGAGCTCGGCCTGATCGCGCTGGCGATGACGTTGCTGATGACGTCAGGCGAATTCGACCTTTCCGTCGGCTCCCTGTTCGGCTTTTCGCCGGTGCTGATGTGGACGCTGTTCAACAGTGGCGTCACCTCGCTGGAAATGGGCTTCGTCGCCGCGCTGCTGGTCGCCGCCCTGATCGGCCTGGTCAATGGCTGGTTCGTCACCCAGCTCAAGATCCCCTCCTTCCTGGTGACGCTCGGCATGCTTTTGGTGGTGCGCGGCAGTGCCCTTTTCATCACCGACGGTTTTCCGCAACGCACCTGGAGCGCCGAGGGCAGCTGGCTGGCGGAAGCGCTGGTCGGCGACTTCTTCATCGGGCCGTTCCGCATCTACATGTCGCTGTTCTGGTTCATCGCCGCGGCGATCGCGCTCGGCTATGTGCTGACGCAGAGCCGGACCGGCAACTGGATCCAGGCGGCGGGCGGCAATCCCAACGCGGCGCGGGCCCGCGGCGTCAATGTCAACCGCGTCAAGATCGGCCTGTTCGTGCTCTCCTCGGTCATGGCTTCGCTGGCCGGCGTCATCTCCTCGCTGCGCACGTCCGCAGCCAATCCCAACAGCGGCACCGGCTACGAACTCGAAGTCATCGCCATGGTGGTGATCGGCGGCACGGCGCTGACCGGCGGGCGCGGTACCATCATCGGCACCGTGCTCGGCATCCTGATCCTGCGCGTGATGCGCAACGGCATCGTGCTGATCGGCGTGCCGGGCCTCGCCTACAACATCTTCATCGGCGCTATCATCCTTGGCATGATGGCGCTCCACTCATGGCTGGAACGCCGGCATCAGGCAGGGACTTGAACCATGGCCGAGCCATTGATCCGCATGCAGAATATCCGCAAGTCCTATGGTCGCGTGCAAGCGCTGGAGGACGCCAATTTTCATGTCAATGAGCGGGAGATCGTCGGCCTGCTCGGCGACAACGGCGCCGGCAAGTCGACGCTGATCAAGGTGCTCTCAGGCGCCGTGCCGCTGACCAGCGGCGACATTTTCATCCGCGGCAAGAAGGTAACCTTGCGCAGCACCAGCGACGCCATCGCCCAGGGCATCGAGACGATCTACCAGGACTCGGCTCTGGTCACGCAACTGTCGATCGCCCGCAATCTGTTCCTCGGGCGTGAGCCGATCAAGCCGCCGCGTTTCCTCAACCGCATGGACCAAGAGGCGATGAACACCGTCGCCCGCGACCTGCTCAAACAGGTCGGCATCTCGAAGAACATCCCGCCGACGACTCCAATCGGCTCGCTGTCGGGCGGCGAGCGCCAGGCGGTGGCGATCGCGCGCGCCATGCATTTCGACAGCGACCTCATCATCCTCGACGAGCCGACCAACAACCTCGGCGTCGCCGAAACGCAGGGCGTGCTGAGCTTCGTACGCAACGCCCGTGATTCCGGCCATTCCTGCATCTTCATCGCGCACAACATTCATCATGTCTTCCAGGTGGTCGACCGCATCGTCGTCATGCGCCGGGGCAAGGTGGTCGCCGACGACATCGACCCGAAGAAGACAACCGTGACGGAAGTCGAGCGGATCATCACCGGCATGTCGGACAAGGAAATCCGCGACGCCATCGCCGACGGCAAGCCGTCACATTGAGCACGGGCGGAAGCCATCTTGTCGAGGCAGCCGAATGCGCATCGCGATGATGGGTGTCGATCACCCGTCCCTAATATCGCATCGGCCGCCAAATCGCTTGTCTGGCGCGCCATCGCATCGGCGCATAGGGTTGCGGCATGAAGGCCACCGTCTCCGACATCGCCAGGAACTGCGGACTCTCGACCGCGACGGTCGACAGGGTGCTCAACAACAGGCCAGGTGCCAGTGCAGCCAACCGGCAGCGCGTGATGGAGGCGGCCAAGCAGCTTGGCTATTTGCCGGTCGCCGACCAGGTGACGCTTCCCTCGAAGCCTGCAAATCTCGAATTCTTCCTGCCGATCGGCAGCAATGCCTTCATGCAGGATCTGGCAAGACACATCGAGGACTATGCATCACGCCTGCCGCTGGTCGCCTCCTGCCGGATCCACAACCTCGCCGGCATCGCGCCGAATGCGCTGCAGGGGGCCGTCGAAAACCTGTCGCTGAGGGCCAATGGCGTTGGTGTCATCGCCATCGACCATCCGCGAACCCGCAACATCCTGCGCGACATTGTCGACACCGGCATCCGCCTGGTGACGCTGGTGTCCGATATTCCGGCCGCTCCCCGCTCGGCCTATGTCGGCATCGACAACCGCGTGGCGGGACGGACGGCCGCGCTCTTGATGGGACGCTTCCTCGGCGGCCGCGAGGGCCATCTTGCGATGGTCGTCGGCTCGCGCTCCTATCGCGGACATGAGGAACGTGAAATGGGCTTTCGCTCCGTGCTTGGCGAGGAATTTCCCAACCTCACCGTAACCAGTGCCGTCGAGATCAACGATGAGCCGGATGCCAGCTATGCCGAAACCATGAAGGCGCTGCACAACGAACCGGAACTGCTCGGCATTTATTGTGTCGGGGCCGGGCGCTCCGGCGTTGCAAAAGCCATCCGGGAAGCCAGGCCCAACCGCAAGCCGGTCTTCATCTGCCACGACCTGACGAGAGAAACGCGCGGCTACCTCGTCGACGACCTCGCCGATGTCGTCATCGACCAGAACGCCAGGCTGATCGCCGAACAGTCGGTCATTCGCCTGCTGGGCTCCATCGCCTCATCGGCGCCCTATCTGACGCGAAAATTCATCGAGCCACGACTGATCTTCAGGGAAAACGTTCCGGTGCAATGATACCGTGTTTCCCGGCTTTTGCGGACGACACGGCAAATCTGCACAGCAGCTATGCACAATTCATTGTTGCCGAATCATTGGGCAACTCATAGTTTCTGGTTGTCGGCCATCTACTCCTCCCAGATGCGATGCCGACGCTGAATGGGGTGCACCTCCTCCCGCATCACATTCGAAATCGAGCCCGCTGCCACCTCCTCCCGGCAGCGGGCTTTTTTCGTTCTGCTATCAGGGATGGGGGCACAGCCTGCGTCGAACGGCGCCAGGCATCGCCTCGGTCTTATGACCGGAAAACCACCGACAGAGGCGACTAAACTCAACCAGCGGCAGCGCCCCGGAAGGAAACGACCAGCCCTTCGGCCATGCGCACGAACTGGGTGCTCGGACCTTCGGCCCCTACCGTCTGCACGCTGACGCGCGCACCCTCGAACAGAAGCGACAGCGTGTCTGCGAGCAGTTCGGCCTGACCAATGCCGGCATCCCGGCATAACGTCACGAGGCGCTCGCGCTGAGCCTCCTTGAGTTCCTTAATCACCAGCCTGGCCGGATGGTCCGGCTCGGTCAGCTCCGCGGCGGCATTGGCCATATCGCAGCCGCGACCATCCGCATTGAGCATGGCAGCTGCCTTGCGAATCCACGCATGCAGTTGCGCAAGCTTGTCGCCAGGGAACTCGGCCTCGAAAGTGTCCCACATGGCGCCCGCCTTGGCCGCGCTGGCGCGCAGGCACTCGACGATCAGCTCGTCCTTGGATTCGAAGTGACGATAGAGCGTCATCTTGTTCGTGCCGGCAGCTTCGGTAATGGCGTCGACGCCGACGCCCTTGATGCCGTGCTTGTGGAACATGTCGCGTGCCGTCTCCAGGATTCGATCCCGGGGACGAGAGCGCTCCACGACGCCGTCTGTCATCATGATCTCCTTTCGTTTCCAAAAAACCCTCGGCCACCTCTTGACTAGGGTGTTACCGGTCTGTAACTTCCAGAATGTTACTTACTGGTAACACCTATGTCGTCCGCCGTCAATAACAAGGCCGTGAACTGGTCCTGCCAGATGAGAGGGACGAGAAACTGCCAATCATGCGGCCTCGGCCGGTGAAGAAATGAAAACGGTTCGCGAGCATGGGCTGCGAATCGACAGACAAGGAGCCGGCCAATGCCACAGCGCCGCGATCTTACCATAGATGAGGCCGTCCGGGATCCGATGATCCGGCTGGTCATGAAAGCAGATGGGGTCGACCCCCGCGCTTTCGAGAAAATGCTTCGCTCGCTTGCCGATGGGCAGCGTCGCGAGGTGCCGTTGCTGCGTTCACGGGAAGCGTCCCGTGACGGGCACGGCCAGTTGTCCAGGGTTGCCAGTGCCTTCGGGCGGGCAAGAGCAGCCGGCGAGGCATGTGTGTCGTGGTAAACTTTTTCATTCACCGCCCGATCTTCGCCTCGTCGATCGCCATCATCATGGTGCTCGCCGGGACGATTTGTTATTTCCTGCTGCCGGTCTCGCAGTTTCCCGACATCACGCCGCCCCAGGTCGTGGTCAGCGCCCACTATCCGGGCGCCAGCGCGCAAGTGGTGGCCGACACGGTGACGACGCCGCTGGAGCAGCAGATCAACGGCGTGCAAGGCATGACCTACATGTCGTCGACGAGCTCCAATGACGGTTCCTCGACCATCACCATCACCTTCGATGTCGGCTACTCCCTGAGCACCGCCGCCGTCGACGTCCAGAACCGCGTCTCGCAGGCGGCATCGTCGCTGCCGGCGATCGTCAACCAGGGCGGCGTGACGATCAAGAAGCAGAACCCGAACTTCGTCCTGATCGTCAACCTGACCTCGCCCGACAGTTCCGTCGATCCGGTGGCGCTCTCGAACCTTGCCTATCTCCAGGTCGTCGATCCGCTGAAGCGGCTGGAAGGCGTTGGCGACGTCCAGATCTTCGGCGAGCGGCGCTATTCGATGCGTGTCTGGCTCGATCCCGACAAGCTCGCCAATCTCGGCATCACCGCCGTCGACGTGCAGAATGCCATCGCCGAACAGAACGTCCAGGTGGCGGCGGGCAAGATCGGCCAGTCTCCGGCGCCGGCAGGCACCGCCTTCGAGATGCAGGTCAACGCCGTCGGCCGCCTGAGCGACCCGAAGGAATTCGGCGACATCGTCGTGCGCGCCAACACCGACAGCGGCTCGCTGGTGCGGCTGCGCGACGTTGCCCGGATCGAGCTTGGCGCGCTGCAATATTCGTCCTCGGCCTTCTTCGGCAAGGACCCGACCGTGGTGCTCGCCGTCTACCAGATGCCTGGTTCCAACGCGCTCGACCTTCAGCAGCGCGTCAAGGACAAGATGCAGGAGCTGTCCGGCCGATTCCCCAAGGGCGTATCCTACGCGATGCATTACGACACGACGCGCTTCGTTTCGGCGTCGATGCATGACGTGCTGATCACGCTCGGCGAAGCGCTGGTGCTGGTCGTCGCCGTGGTGTTCGTCTTCCTGCAGAGCTGGCGCACGACCATCATCCCGACCATCGCCATTCCGGTATCGCTGGTGGCGACGCTGGTCGTCATGGAGATGCTGGGCTTCTCGCTCAACATGCTCTCCCTGCTCGGCATGGTGCTGGCGATCGGCCTCGTGGTCGACGACGCCATCGTGGTGGTCGAGAATGTCGAAAGGCAACTGGAGGCAGGGCTGAAACCACTGGCGGCCACCAAGGCCGCCATGGCCGAAGTCACCGGCCCGATCATCGCCACCACCGCGGTGCTGATGGCCGTGTTCGTGCCGGTTGCCTTCATTCCCGGTGTTTCGGGCCGGCTCTACAACCAGTTCGCGCTGACCGTGGCGATTTCCGTCGGCATTTCCGCCTTCAATTCGCTGACGCTCAGCCCCGCGCTCAGTGCCGCCTTCCTGAAGCATCGCCAGCCGACGCAGTTCGTGCTGTTCCGCTGGTTCAACACCGGCTTTGACAGGCTGTCGCATGCCTATGCCCATGGCGTGCGCTTCCTCATCCGCTTGCGCTGGATCATGCTCGGCCTGTTCGCGGCCGGACTGGTCGCAACATACTTCGTCTGGCAGCGTCTGCCGTCGACCTTCCTTCCGGTCGAGGACCAAGGCTATTTCTTCGTCGTCATCCAGTTGCCCGACGGCGCCTCGCTGGAACGCACCGACGCGGTGGCCAAGCAAGCGCGCGACATCCTGCAGGCGACGCCCGGCGTCGACATCGTCGGCTCGATCAGCGGCCTGAACTTCCTGACCAGTGCCGCGCAATCGAACTCGGCGGTCGAGTTCGCCATCCTGAAGCCATGGGAAGAGCGTGGCCCCGACCAGAGCGCATCGAAGCTTGTGTCCGACGTGCGCGGCAAGCTGATGCAGATTCCGGAAGCCTTTGCGCTGAGCTTCGATCCGCCTTCCATCCCGGGTATTGGTACCACGGGCGGCTTCGAATTCGTCGTCGAGGACCTGACCGGTCGTGGCAGCACCGCCCTCAACGACGCGACGCAAGCCGTGATCGCCGAGGCGCGCAAGCAGCCGGAGATCAACCCGCAGCAGCTGTTCTCGCCGTTCTCGACCTCGACGCCGCAGTTCAACTACGACCTCGACCGCAGCAAGGCCAAGCTGCTCGGCCTCAACCTGCCCGATGTCTTCAACACGCTGCAGATCTATCTCGGCTCGCTCTACGTGAACGACTTCAACCTGTTCGGCCGCACCTTCCGGGTGACCATCCAGGCCGACAAGGATGCACGTGCGGGCGCCGCCGACATTTCGCGGCTTTATGTGCGCAACGCCTCCGGCGGCATGGTGCCGCTCTCGACGCTGGGCAAGCTCGTGCCCTTCGTCGGTCCCGAAACCGTGCCGCACTACAACAACAACGCCTCCGCCTCGATCAATGGCGGTGCCGCACCCGGCTTCTCCTCGGGCCAGGCGGTCGCCGCCATGGAACGGGCGGCCGCCACCGCCCTGCCCAGGGATTTCGGTTTCGAATGGACCGGCATCACCTTCCAGGAGCTCAAGGCAGGATCGATCGCGTCCGTCGTCTTCGGCCTCGCCATCGTCTTCGTCTTCCTGATCCTGGCGGCTCAGTATGAGAGCTGGGCAATGCCGTTCATGGTGCTGCTGGCGGTGCCTCTAGCCCTGTTCGGCGCGTTCGCCGCACTTTGGGCGCGCGGCATGCAGATCGACGTCTACTCGCAGATCGGCTTCGTCATGCTGATCGGCCTGGCGGCCAAGAACGCCATCCTGATCGTCGAGTTCGCAAGACGGCGACGCGAGGAGGGCCTCAGCATCGTCGAGGCGGCGATGGAAGCCGCGCGGCTCAGGCTGCGGCCGATCCTGATGACGGCTTTCGCCTTCATCCTCGGCGTGCTGCCGCTGATGTTCGCCACTGGCGCCGGTGCCGCGAGCCGTCAGTCGATCGGCACCACCGTGTTTGGCGGCATGGTCGCCGCGACCATCCTGTCGCTGGTGTTCGTGCCGGTCTTCTACGCGGTCATTGAACAACTGCGGGAGCGCCGCGAAAGCGGCGAGCCCGCCTCCAAGCACACTGAACCAACTGCCGAACCCGCCTTCCCTCCCCTGGCGGAAGCGGCCGAATAAGATTGGAGACTAATCATGCGTAAATGGAAAATCGCGTTGGGAACGGCTGTCGCACTGGGCGCGATCTCGGTGGCCAGCGTCCACCTGCTCGACATGGGTAACCTCAGGTTGAGCGGCGCCACGGCGGGAGCGGCGACGCCGGCTCCGGCGGCATTCGTCATGCCGGTGCCGGTGGCAAGCGTCGTCAAGAAGACGATCCCGATCTATCTCGACTATGCCGCCCGCATCGAGCCGATCCGCAGCATCACGCTGCAAGCGCGCGTGCCGGGCTACCTGCAGGAACAGACCGCGCAAGATGGCGCGGATGTGCGGCAGGGCGACCTCCTTTACAAGATCTCGCCCGACGACTTCCAGGCAGCTCTCGACCAGGCGAAAGCCCAGGTGCAGCGCGATACGGCGACACTCGACTATGCGCGTTCCAATCTCGGCCGCGGCACCGAGCTCGCCAAGAGCGGCTACCTGGACAAGGACAGCTTCGACCAGCGCACAAGCACCTTGCGCGAGGCACAGGCGTCGCTGGCGCTCAACCAGGCAGCGGTGCGCACGGCGGAGCTCAATCTGAGCTATGCCGAGATCCATGCGCCGTTCACCGGGCGCCTGGGCCGCAATCAGGCTTCGGTCGGAACGCTGGTCAGCGTCGCCGGCACGGTGCTCAACACGCTGGTGCAGCTTGACCCGATCTATGTCACCTTCAATCCGAGCGAGACGGATCTGGCCGAGATCGAGCAGGCCCGCGCGGCCGGCCCGATCGAGGTCGAGGTTCTGCTTCCGGGCGAGACCGAGACCAGCCAGAAGGGCGAACTCACCTTCATCGACAACACGGTCG
The DNA here is from genome assembly GCF_059419085.1 of Mesorhizobium sp. GW821-FHT07A06. Lineage (NCBI taxonomy): Bacteria > Pseudomonadati > Pseudomonadota > Alphaproteobacteria > Hyphomicrobiales > Phyllobacteriaceae > Mesorhizobium > Mesorhizobium sp. GW821-FHT07A06. Next base: position 17,038 of record NZ_JBWKRC010000001.1, on the reverse strand, counting down.
ACCATTCGACCGGAACCATCACCGCACGCGCCACCATCGGCAATGCGAAGTTCACGCTGATGCCTGGCCAGTATGTCCGCGTGCGGCTGCATATCAGGCAGCAGCCCGACGCGCTGATGGTGCCGCAGACGGCGCTGGGTTCGAGCCAGCTCGGCAAATATCTCTACGTCGTCGGCAAGGGCAACACGGTCGACCAGCGCCTGGTCTCGCTCGGCCCGACCAGCGGCGATCTGGTTGCGATCCTGAGCGGCGTCGCCGAAGGCGACCAGATCATCACAGGCAATCTGCAGAAGATCGGACCGGGAATGCCGATCTCGCCACTGCCACAGAAACCGGCTACCTGAATCCCCCGCAGGCCCGGTTTCCGCGCGGCGCCCTCGACCTTTTCTCAGGTCGCGGGCGCCGTTTTCACGAGCAGGCCGACAAGGGCGGCCACATCGGCGCGATCGGCCCTGGCCGGTGGCATGAAGGCGCAATAGGGATGGCCGAGGCGCACTGAAACAGTGGAAAGCGCAACCAGGCGGCCCGCCTCCAGATCGGCTTGCGCCATCACCCGCTGGCCAAGGGCAATGCCCAGGCCGAGCCTCGCCGAGGCGATCGCCAGACTGGACAAGCCGACACGGCGCCCATGCGACGGGTCTGGCGAGCGGCTCGCGCCGCATGCCGCGAACCAGTCGGCCCAGGTTGGGTGCGAGGCGTAGTTCGGACCCCAATTGGTGTGGATGAACAGGCTCTCATGCAGGTCCGTGAGACCCGGATCGCCATTGCCGTGCCGGTTCCGGAATTCCGGCGCGCAGACCGGCAGCACATCGTCATGGACGAGGCGGATCATCCGCAAACCGGGATAGTGATAGTCGCCATAGGAAATGCGCAGATCGACATTCTGGCGCATCAGATCAATCGGATCGTCTTCCGCGCGCACGTCGATCGCCATGTGCGGAAAGGCATCGAGAAGCGCAGCCAGCCTCGGCGCCAGCCATAGCTCGGCCAGCGAAAACGGCACGCTGACGACCAGCCGCGTTCTCAGGCCGCCTTCCAGCATGCGCTGGCCGATGGCCGCGATGTCGCCAAGCGCACGCGCGGTCTGCGGGTAGATGGCGTGGCCGGCGTCGGTCAGCGTGATGCGGTTGCCAGTGCGCACGAACAGCTGCTTGCCGAACCAGGTTTCGAGATTGCGGATCTGCTGGCTGACCGCCGCCGAGGACACGCCAAGCTCGCTCGCGGCCAGGGTGAAACTGCCGGAGCGGGCGGCGACCTCGAAGGCCTTGATCGCGTTCAGCGGCGGTAGTTTTTCCATGCCAGGTTCCGTAAGATTTTCTTGGTCAATCCTAATAATTTTCCACGTTGAGAGAAAGAATTTTTTGCCGTCTTCTGTGTTCAACCTTTGGAGCACGTGACATGAAAGACATTCTCGATCTCGACCGCTATCCGCTCGACCGCGAAGGCAGCGCCGACTGGAAGCGCCTCGTCGAACAGTCCGTCGCGGCGCTCAAAGCCGACGGCATGTTCAATCTCGAAGGTTTTTTGCGGCCCGGCGTCGCAGAACAGGCAGTGCGGGAAATCAAGCCGGTCATGGACACGCAGTCCCATATCCACAAGCGCATGCACAATATCTACTTCAAGCCCAGCATCCCCGAACTGGCGCCCGACCATCCCGCCTTGCGCAAGGTCGAGACCATCAGCCACACTGTCTGTGCCGACCAGCTTCCCGACAGCACCGTGCTTGCCATCTACGAATACGAACCCCTTGTGCGTTTCCTCGCAGCGACGATGGGCAAGACAGAACTACATGTCATGCAGGATCCGCTGGCCCGCACCAATGTCATGGCCTACCGCGCCGGAGAGGCGCTGAACTGGCATTTCGACCGCTCGGAATTCACCACGACGCTTCTGCTGCAGCAGGCGCAGAGTGGCGGCGACCTCGAATACCGCACCGATCTGCGCTCGGACGACGATCCAAACTATGACGGCGTCGCAAGGCTGCTCGAAGGGCGGGACCCCGACGCAAAAATCCTGCGCATGAAGCCCGGTACGCTCAATGTCTTCCGCGGCAAGAACACCGCGCACCGCGTCACCACCGTCGAAGGCGAACGCGAGCGCATGATCGCGGTTTTCTCCTATTACGAGAAACCCGGCGTGATGTTCAGCGCCGAGGAACGGGTCGGCTTCTACGGCCGGGCGGCCTGAACCGCCCTCCACCGCATCCGGGTCGGATTTTGCGCGGCGCCGAGAAAAATCCGAAGATGAGACCTTGTTAGATTGTCGACAATCTGATTGTCTTGCTGTCTGTTCTCACTGGAGTGGGCCGGATGGTGAAGACGGATTTCAGCCCGATTGCCGACACGACGCGCCGCGCCGAGATCGTGGCGCTGCTGCGGCGCGCCATCCTGACCGGCCAGTTGGAGCCCGGCCAGAAGCTCAACGAACTCAGGATTTCCGAGCAGATGCGGGTCAGCCGCGCGCCATTGCGCGAGGCGATGCGCGAACTGGTGCAGGAGGGTCTTCTCGCCAGCATTCCCTACGCCGGCACCTTCGTCGTCGACGTCACCGCCAAGGACATCGACGATGCCTATTCGCTGAACAAGGTTCTGGACGAATTCGCCATCGAGCGCACCTGGCCGCTACGCGACCAGCGCTTCTTCGACGAGATCGACCGGCGCCATGAGGCGGTGAAGCAGGCGACGCGGGCTCTCGACACCACGCGCCAGATCGAGACCGCGCTGCAACTGCACGGACTGATTTACGAATGGGCCGACAATTCGGTGCTGCTGGAAACCTGGCAGCGGCTGACCAGCCGGCTGCAGATGTATTTCGCGCTCCATCTGCATGCCCGCAACGAGCCGGTGCCGGTCGAGGACATGCACGAAACCTATGTGCGGCTCATGAAAGGCAAGGATATGCGCGCCGCACAGCGCTATGCCCGCGAACATATCGACATCGATTTCGAGGAGCTGCTCGCCTATGCGCGCGGGCTGGAGCAACGGGAATCGAAGGGCGCCAAGGCCGATCGAGCCGGACGGAACAACAACGTCTGAGGCCCTCGCCATCACGGCGATGCTTTCCTGAAATCACCGACAGCGGACAGACAATAGTGCAGATCAAATCCATCAAGGCCTACCATGTCGTTCAGCCCTTCGTGGACGGCCCCTACCGCATGTCAAAGGGGCGGGTCGCCGACTGCTTCGACGCCGTCATCGTCGCCATCACTTCCGATAGCGGCGTGACCGGCTGGGGCGAGATGGCGCCGCTCGGCAATTTCTATTCGGCCGCGTTTCCAGCAGGGACACGCGCGGGCGTGCCGGAGATCGCGCCGCATCTCATCGGCCAGGACCCGCGCGGGCTGGCCAGCATCGGCCGGCTGATGGACACGGTGTTCAAAGGCCATCCCTACATCAAATCGGCGCTCGACATGGCCTGCTGGGACCTGGCCGCACGCGCCGCCGACGTGCCCCTGGTGACCATGCTCGGCGGCCGCGAGAGCGATATGGCGGAGACCTACCGGGTCGTCACCCACGGCACGCTCGACCAGATGGCGGCCCTGGCAAAGAGGATCATCGCCGAGGGCTGTCGCCGTTTGCAGGTCAAGGTCGGCGGCAATGTGCACGACGACATCGAGCGGGTAGCGACGGTCGCCTCGGCCGTGCCGAAAGGCACGGTGATTTTCTGCGACGCCAATGCCGGCTGGACACCCTATCAGGCACGGCAGTTCGCCGATGCCACGCGTGGCATCGACTACACGTTCGAGCAGCCCTGCACGACGATCGAGGAGAACATGTCGGTGCGCCGCATGCTCGACAAGCCGATGGTGCTCGACGAATCCGTGACGTCGCTGGAAGAGATGCTGGAGATCCACCGCCTGGGCGCGGCCGACGGGTTGACGCTGAAAATCTCGCGGCTGGGCGGCGTCACCAGGACCCGGCAGATCCGTGACGTTGCCGTCGACCTCGGTTTCATGATCACGGTCGAGGACACGGGCGGCGCCGAGATCGACACGGCGGCGATGGCACATCTGTCGCTGTCTACACCGCAAGAGCGGCGATTGCATGCCATTGCCTTCCATGAATGGGTGACAGTGCGCACGGCCTTCAACGCCCCGCCGGTCACCGGCAGCCATATGGGCATTCCGGATGGGCCTGGCCTCGGCATCGACGTGGACCCGAGCCTGCTCGGCAAGCCTTTCTTCGAGGTCGGCTGAGATGAAAATCCGCAGCATCAAGGCCACGCCGATCAATCTTCGTCTCGAAGCGCCCTATGGCTGGGTCTTTGGCGAGCTCGACGGCTTTTCGCAGACCATTGTCGAGGTCGAGACCGAGGATGGGCTGATCGGCCTCGGCGAAGCGCCAACGCCGGCGGCAGCCGCGATCATCAACGATGTCCTGGCCGAGCGCCTGGTCGGACGAGATGCCTTCGACATCGCCGGCGCCGAATATGTCTGCCTGCCCTACTGGACCGGTGTGCAGTCGATCAACGATCGCACCCGTATCATGGCCTTCGGCGCCATCGAGATGGCGTTGTGGGACCTGCGCGGCAAGGCGTGGAAGCAGCCGCTCTACCAGCTGCTCGGCGGCGCCGTGCGCAAGGACATTCCGTTCACCGACTATTTTTCGTTGCGCGGCGACGGGCCCAAGGTGAAAGGCGAGACGACGCCTGAAGAAGTCGCCGACTATTGCGTCGAACTCAACGAGACACATGGAACGACCTTCTTCGAAGGCAAATTCTCGACCGAGGACCCGAAAGTCTCGCTGAGAATGGTCGAGCTGATCCGCGAAAAGCTCGGCGACGGGGCGATGATCCGCATCGATTCCAACCAGGCCTATTCGCTGGCCACCGCGCGGCGGCTGGCGCGGCCGCTGGAAGACCTCGGGGTGCGCAACTGGGAGGACCCGGTGGCGACGATCGAGGAGATGAGGCAGTTGCGGCAGCATTGCTCGATCCCGTTCTCGACCCACAATATCGATATCGCGCGCGCCATGGACCTCAAGGTTCCCGACGCCTTCGTCGGCAATCCGACGGCGCATGGCGGCATCGGCCGCCTGCTGCGCTTCGTCGGCGCCTGCGAACATGCGGGCGTCGATTTCTGGTGCTATAGCGGCGACAGCGGCATCGGCAGCGCGGCCTATCTTCATCTGTGCGCGGCGCTCGGCTGGATCCGGGAGCCGAACCAGTCGCTGTTTCGCATGCAGCCGATGGACATCACCGAAGAAGGGCCGTTTTCGCCGAGGAACAATGTCGTGCGCGTGCCGGAAGGCCCCGGCCTCGGCGTTACCCTGTCGCGGAAAAACCTCGCGGCCTGCCATCGCGACTTCACCGAGAACGGCCCGTGCAACAAATATCACGACCCGGCAAAGCCCGGAACATACCGCCGCCTGCCGCTGAACTAGGAGACAGAGAAGGAAAGGAGACTAGCCGACAACAAGGGGCGCCGCAGCGACTTGGATCGCCAAGGTAGCACCTGACGGGTGGAAGCATTGCTTCAAGAAAATCTGACCCTGCGCCGCAAGGATCGGATGGACCAGAAAAGACAGCATGCTACAGTCCCGGTCGACCGACTTCGTTGATGGCCGGGACAGGAGAACTCCACGGAATTTCGTCAACCGCAAGTGCATTCTTCAGCCATAAGAAACAAGGGGAAAGGGTTAAACCCATGAGCAAGAACTACCGCATTCTCGACCTGATCCGGCGCAACCGCTCGCCGCTCGAAAATCACCTTATCGACGGTCTCGTCGACGGCCGCGTCAGCCGCCGCGACTTCATCCGCCACGGCAGCCTGCTCGGCCTGTCGCTGCCACTCCTGGGTGGCATCACCACGGCCGCCGGCCTCGGCGGCATGCCGTCGCTCGCCCGCGCCCAGGGCGCGCCCGGCGCCACCATCCGTGTCGCCAGCAGCGTGCCGGCGGCAGCCATCGACCCGGTCACCATCGCCGACGCCGGCGGCCTGCTGGTCATGCAGCAGGTTGCCGAGTTCCTCTGCGTCGATGGCCCGGACCTCGTGCTCAAGCCGGCACTGGCCGAAAGCTGGAAGCCGAACGACAACGGCTCGGTGTGGACCTTCAAGCTGCGCAAGGGCGTGAAATTCCATTCGGGCGGCGAGATGAAGGCCGAGGACGTGGTGGCCAGCATCGACCGCCTTGCGGACCCGGCAAACTCGTCCAACGCGCTGTCGGTGTTCACCGGCATCCTGTCGAAAGGCGCCAGCAAGAAGGTCGACGACTATACGGTGGAGTTCCACCTCGACGCGCCGAACGGCAACTTCCCCTACATGCTCTCATCGGACAATTACAACGCCGTCATCATCCCGGCGAGCTACAAGGGCGACTACGAGAAGAGCTTCGACGGCACCGGGCCGTTCAAGGTCGAGAAGTACACGCCGAAAGTCGGCGCATCCTTCGTCCGCAACGAGAATTATTGGGGCGAGAAGGCCCTGCCCGATCGCACGGAATTCACCTTCTTCACCGATGTGCAGCCGATGATCCTGGCCCTGCAGGGCGGCCAGGTCGACATCATCAACCAGATGCCGGTCCTGGCCGGCGTCGCCCTGCTCAGCGATCCGAGCGTCGACATCATCAGCCTGAAGTCCTCAGCGCATCAGCAACTGCACCTGCGCTGCGACGACGGCCCGTTGAAGGACGCGCGCGTGCGCCGCGCCATCGCGCTCAGCATGGATCGCGACAAGCTGGTCGCCGGCCTGATGAAGGGTCGCGCCGTGGCGGGTAATGACAGCCCGTTCGCATCGGTCTACCCGTCCACAGATACCAGCGTGCCGCAGCGCAAGCAGGACATCGCACAGGCCAAGCAGCTGATGGAAGCGGCGGGCGTCGGCAAGGGCTTCAAGATCACGCTGACCACCGAGCGCTACCTCGAAATCCCCGAATATGCCCAGCTCATCCAGAACTGGGTCAAGGAGATCGGCATCGAGCTCGAGCTCAACATCCTCGACCAGAGCGCGTATTACGGCGACGCGGTGTTCGGCAAATCGAACTGGCTGGATTCGGTGATGGGCATCACCGACTATGGCCACCGCGGCGTGCCGAATGTCTATCTCGCTGCCCCGCTGAAGAGCGAAGGCACCTGGAACGCGGCGCACTTCAAGAACAAGGACTACGACGCCCTGGCGACCAGCTACATCGCGGCGCTTGATCTCGAGGCGCAGAAGGCCGATGCCGGCAAGATCCAGAAGCTGCTGCTCGAGGAAACGCCTGTTATCTTCGGCTATTTCTACGACTACCTGACGGCGACGGCGAAGGGCGTGGCCGGCGTACAGCCGACCGCCATGTCGCAGCTGTTCCTCGAAAAGGCATCGAAGGCCTAAGCGGAGGCAGACAAGCCCATCCCGCGACCGCCAGCCCCCAGTGGGGCTGGCGCTTTCGCTGCCAGGCCGAGCGCGCCGGCCGGACGCGGAGCCTCGCGTTGCGGGACGATCGATCGTTGCCCATGGAGTCCGAGACCCTGCTCACCACCATGCATTGGGGGACCTACGAAGTCCGTGCCGAGAAGGGCAGGCTCGTCAGCGTCGAGCCGTGGATCGGCGACCCCGATCCATCGCCGATCGGCAAGTCCATGCTCGGCACCGTGCAGGGCGACCTGCGTGTCTCCCGTCCTGCCATCCGGCGCGGCTGGCTGGAAGGGAACAGGTCCGGCGGCAGGGGCGGGCGCGGCGGCGAGGCTTTTGTCGAAGTCTCCTGGGAAACGGCACTGGACATCGTGGCGGCCGAACTGGACCGTGTTCGCGTCGAGCATGGCAACAGCGCAATCTATGCGGGCTCCTATGGATGGGCGAGCGCGGGGCGGTTCCACCATGCCCAGAGCCAGGTCCACCGTTTCCTCAACACGATTGGCGGCTATACGAGCTCGGTGCTCAGCTATTCCTACGGCGCGGCCGAAATCATCCTGCCGCATGTGCTTGGCGGGACCGACGGCCTGACGGGCAATCATTCCACCTGGGACGGTATCGAACGGCATAGCGAACTGATCATCGCCTTTGGCGGCTTGCCCTGGCGCAATGCGCAGATACAAGGCGGCGGCGCGGCCCGTCACGAGGCCGCCGCGGCCTTGCGCAATGCTGTCGCCAACGGCGCCCGGCTGATCAATGTCTCGCCCGTGCGCGATGACGCACCGCGTGGCGTCGAGACCGAATGGCTGGCGCTGCGACCGAACAGCGACACCGCCTTGATGCTGGCCCTGTGCCATGTCCTGCTCAGCGAGCATCGTCATGACGAGGCATTCCTGGCGCGCTACTGCACCGGCTTCGAGGCTGTGCGGGCCTACATCCTGGGAGAAACCGACGGCCAGCCGAAAAGTCCAGCATGGGCTGCCGCCCTGAGCGGCGTGGCGCAGGACAGGATCGTCGCCCTGGCCAGGGAAATGGCCACCAAGCGCACGATGTTGATGGTGAGCTGGTCCTTGCAGCGCGCCGACCACGGCGAACAGCCATACTGGGCGGCGATCACGCTTGCCGCGCTGCTCGGCCAGATCGGACTGCCGGGCGGCGGCCTTGGCTTCGGCTATTCGTCGACCAACGGCGCCGGAAGACCGGAGATGGGATTCCGGTGGCCATCCGTGCCGCAAGGCAGGAACCAGGTTCCGGACTTCATCCCGGTCGCGCGGATGGCCGATATGCTGCTCAACCCGGGCGGTTCCTTCGACTTCAACGGCGCCGCGATGACCTATCCCGACATCAGGCTGGTCTACTGGGCCGGCGGTAATCCGTTCCATCATCACCAGGACCTGAACCGGCTGGTGGAGGCTTGGGAGCGGCCTGAAACGATCATCGTCAACGAGCCCTTCTGGACGGCGACGGCGCGCCATGCCGACATCGTGCTGCCGGTCACCACGCCGCTGGAGCGAAACGACCTCGCCTTCTCGAACCGGGAAAACCTCGTCGTCGCCATGAAGCAAGCGATCGACCCGGTTGGGGAAGCACGCGACGATTATCGGATCTTTGCCGACCTCTCGACGCGGCTCGGTACCGGCGAAGCCTTCACCGAAGGACGCGCGGCCAGCGACTGGATCCGCTTGCTTTACGAGCAGGCCAGGAACAATGCGAACACGGCCGGAGTGGAGATGCCGCCCTTCGACCGTTTCTGGCATGACGGCCACGCCGACCTTGCCCGGCAACTGACGTCGCAGACTTTGCTCGGTTCCTTCCGCGCCGATCCGGAGCGCCAGCGGCTGGCGACGCCATCGGGCCGCATAGAGCTGTTCTCGCAGACGATCGACTCCTTCGGCTATGACGACTGTCCCGGTCATGCCGTCTGGCGGGAGCCGAGGGAATGGCTGGGCAGCGAGCTTGCCAGCCGGTTCCCGCTGCATCTCCTGTCACCACAGCCCGCCGACAAGCTGCACAGCCAGTACGATCACGGTTCGGTCAGCCGGGCAGGCAAGGTGTCGGACCGCGCGCCGCTGTGGATCAACCGGGCGGATGCCGCGGCGCGCGGTATCGTGGACGGAGCCGTCGTGCGCGTCTTCAACGATCGCGGAGCGTGCCTCGCGGGCGCGGTGCTGACGGATGGACTGATCCCCGGCGTCGTCCAGTTGCCCACCGGTGCATGGTTTGACCCCTCCACGCCGGGACAGCCGCACAGTCTGGAAAAGCATGGCAATCCGAACGTGCTGACGCGCGACCGGGGAACGTCGCGCCTTGCCCAATCACCGACCTGCAATTCGACGCTGGTCGAGGTATCTCGATTTGACGGAGCCGTCCCCCCGGTGACAGCCTTCGATCCGCCTGCCACAGTGCGTTTAGCCGATGTGCCCGGCCTGGCCGGACCGCAGCCCCATCACAAGGAGGCTTAGCCATTCTTTCCTTCTTTGCCCGGCGTGTTTCGCTGTCGCTTGTGACGCTGTTCCTGCTCAGCATCATGGTGTTCCTGGGCGGCCAGGTTCTGCCCGGTAATGTCGGGCGTGCGATCCTGGGGCCGTTTGCCGACCAGCGCGCGGTCGACGCGCTCAATCATACGCTCGGCGTCGACCGGCCGCTGCTCACCCAATATGCGACCTGGATCTGGAATTTTGTCCGCGGCGACATGGGCACGTCCTACATCTTCCGCTCGCCGGTGGCGCCATTCGTCATCGATGCCTTGGGCAATTCGATGAAGCTGGCCGCGGTCGCCTTCGTGCTGGTGGTGCCGATCGGTATCCTCGGCGGCGTCGTGGCGGCGCTCAACCTCAACCGGCCGCTCGACCGCATCATCAGCCTTGGCGGCTTGTCGGTGACCGTGCTGCCGGAATTCGTCACCGGCATCATCCTGATCCTGATCTTCGGCGTGTGGCTGCGCTGGCTGCCGATCTCGGCGGCATGGCCGAAGGATGCCGGCTTCTTCACCCAGCTCTATTATCTGATCCTGCCGTCGCTGCCGCTGTTCCTGGTGCTGTTCGGCTATATCGCGCGCATGGCGCGTTCCGGCATGATCGAGGCGCTTGATTCCGATTATACGAGAACCGCGGTGCTCAAGGGCCTGCCCTGGCGCACGGTGATCTGGCGCCATGTGCTTCGCAATGCGCTGCTGCCGACCATCACCGTCATCGCCACCCAGACCGGCTATCTCATCGGCGGCCTGGTGGTGATCGAGACGCTGTTCCGCTACCAGGGCATCGGCTCGCTGATCTTCACCGCCGCGCGCGGCAAGGACTTTCCGATGCTGGAATCGGGCATCCTGACCATCGGCATCGTCTATGCCGTGGCGACGTTGATCGCCGACTTCCTCTATTCCGTGCTCAATCCACGCATCCGGCTGGGGTCAGACCAATGAGCGCCGTGCAGACCACCTCTCCCCCACAAGACGGCACGCGCCGGCGCAGTCCCCTCGCGGAAGTCCTCTTCTCGCTCATGCGCTCGCGGACCTTCCTCGTCGGCCTTTTCATCGTGCTGTTCTGGGTCGCCTGCGCGCTCTTCGGCGAGCACTTCGCACCCTACGATCCGCTTGCCGACGACATCATCAACGCGCTGGCGCCGCCTTCGTCCGAACACTGGTTCGGCACCGACCAGATCGGCCGCGACGTCTTCTCACGCGTCATTGTCGGCTCGCGCGACATCCTCACCGTCGCGCCACTGGCGACCTTGCTGGCGACGGTTGCCGGCACGGCGCTTGGCTTGCTCACCGGTTATTTCCGCGGCATTGTCGACGATGTCGTCAGCCGCGTCCTGGAAGCCTTCATGGCCATCCCCGTGGTCATCGTCGCGTTGCTGGCCATCGTCGCGCTCGGCACCTCCAAGGCCACCGTCATCGTCGTCATTGGGCTGAGCTTCGCGCCGATCATCGCCCGCACCGTGCGCTCGGCGGTGCTGGCCGAGCGCGAACTGGATTACGTCGCAGCCGCGCAGTTGAGGCACGAGAGCGCCTTCCACACGATGTTCGTCGAGATCCTGCCCAACGTCATCCCGCCGATCCTGGTCGAGACCACCGTGCGGCTGGGCTACGCCATCTTCGCGGTCGCCACGCTCTCCTTCATGGGTTTCGGCATCCAGCCGCCCTCACCCGACTGGGGGCTGTCGATCTCCAGCAATTACGGCATGATCGGCGGCGGCTTCTGGTGGACGGTGCTGTTCGACGCGCTCGCCATCGCCTCGCTGGTGATCGGTGTCAACCTTGTGGCCGACGGCGTTCATGGAGCGCTCAATGACTAACTCCGCGAAGGCGCAAAACGCGCTCGAACTCACCGACCTGTCGGTCGCCTACCGGGTGGCCGGGCGCAATCGGGCCGTGCTGCGCAATCTCAGCCTCAACATCGGGCAAGGCGAGGCCTATGGGCTCGTCGGCGAATCCGGCTGCGGCAAATCCACCGTGGCGCTCACCGTCGTGCGCTATCTGCCGAGGAACGGCTCGATATCGGGCGGCGCGATCTCGCTCGACGGCAAGGACGTGATGAAGCTCGACGCCGAGGCCTTGCGGCGCGCGCGCGCCGAAAGCGTCTCGATGGTCTATCAGGATCCCGGCAAGGCGCTGAACCCGTCGATCCGCATCGGCCGCCAGCTGACCGAGATCTTCGAGCTTGGCGGCATAACGGGCGAGGCGGCCACCGATCGCGCCATCGCCATGCTCAACCGGGTGCGCATCTCCGATCCGCCAAGCGTCATGCAGCGCTATCCGCACCAACTCTCCGGCGGCATGCAGCAGCGCGTGGCGATCGCCATGGCGCTGGCCAACGATCCCTCGATGCTGATCCTCGACGAACCGACCACCGGCCTCGATGCGACGGTCGAGGCCGAGGTGCTCGACCTTATCGCGCAGCTCAGGCAAGAACTGTCGGCGTCGATCCTGTTCATCAGCCACAACCTCGCCGTCGTGTCCAACATGTGCGACCGCGTCGGCGTGCTCTATGCCGGCATGCTAGTCGAGGAAGGACCGACCGATGTCGTCTTCAACGACCCGCGCCATCCCTATACGGTAGCACTCCTACGCTGCCTGCCGCGCGGCGGCCAGCGCAAGGACCAGGGGCGGCTCGACACCATTCCGGGCTTCCTGCCGGGTATTGGCGCCGACATCAAAGGCTGTGCCTTCGCCGACCGCTGCGCCTTGGCGGACGACCGCTGCCGCACCGAATTGCCGCCGCTCTATGATCTGAGCGACGAGCGAGGCAAGCGCCTGTCGCGCTGCTTCCATCACGACAGGGCGCAAGCCCTGCCACGCGCCACACCGAGCGACGTGGCGGCAGCGCCCAAGCCGGCAACCGCACCGGTGCTGCGTGTCGCCGGACTGAACAAGACCTATGCCAGCCATGGCCATCCCTTGCGCGCGGTGAAGGACGTCTCGCTCGATCTCAGCCCCGGCGAGACGCTGGGGCTGGTCGGCGAATCCGGCAGCGGCAAGACGACCTTCGCCAGGCTGCTGCTCGGCCTTGTGCCCCCCGATGACGGCGGCACCATCGAGCTCGAGGGCAAGGCGCTGGCGCCGAAGCTGGAGAACCGTGGCGACGATCAGGTCAAGGCGATGCAGATCGTCTTCCAGAACCCGGACTCGGCCCTCAATCGCGCGCATTCGATCCGCCATATCCTCGGCCGCGCCTTGAAGCGGCTCGCCGGCCTCTCGGGCAAGGCACAGGAGGCACGCCTCGACGACCTCGTCCGCTCGGTGCGCCTCACCGACCGGCATCTGGCCGTCAAGCCGCGCCAGCTCTCAGGCGGGCTGAAGCAGCGCGTCGCCATCGCGCGTGCTTTCGCCGGCGATCCCCGCATCGTGGTCTGCGACGAGCCAACCTCGGCACTCGACGTCTCCGTCCAGGCGGCGATCCTCAACCTGCTCGCCGATTTGCAGGCCAAGGAGGACGTCAGCTACATCTTCATCTCGCACGACCTTGGCGTGGTGCGTTACCTCTCCGACAAGATTGCCGTGCTCTATCTCGGCCGCATCATGGAGATTGGACCATCGGAGGAAGTCTTCTCCGGACCGCATCACCCCTATACGGAAGCGCTGCTGTCGGCGGTGCCCAAGCTCGACCAGACCGAGACGGCGCGCATTCGGCTCGACGGCGAGATCCCCAGCGCCACCAACCCGCCCTCGGGATGTGTGTTCCACACGCGCTGCCCGCGCAAGATCGGCCCGATCTGCGAGCAGCAGGAGCCGCCACTGGCCCAGGCCCAGCCCGGACACTCGATCCGCTGTCACATCCCCTATGCGGAGCTGGCGAGGCTGCAGAAGGGGGGCGTGACCGAGCCGGCGTAGCAAGGCATCGCTGGCAGGCAACCTCAGGCCGAATGATGCCGCCACTGAAGGCAGGCCGCTGCAGCACCCGACGGACGGTGGATCGCTCTACGGCAATGGGGCATCGGCTGGCAGGCTGATCGCAAGCTTTCGTAGAAGATCAGCAAGCTGCCGCCGTTCGCTGGCGCTGAGCCCTGCTATGAGCGCCAACTCCAGCGCCATGTCTTCCCTAAGGGCGTTTTCGGTGCGTTCTCGTCCTTGCTCGGTCAACTCGACGAGCAGGCTGCGTTTGTCGGCCTGAGCTGGGCGCCGCCTCACGAGGCCCGCGACCTCGAGCCGGGAGAGCCGATCGGTCAGGCCGCCCGAAGAGATCATCAGCGTGCGGTAGAGATCGGTCGGCGTTAGGCAGTAAGGGGGGCCGGCCCGTCTCAGCGTCGCCAGCACGTCGAACTCTCCGGCATCAAGGCCGTGTCGGGCAAAGACGGCCTCGATCGATTGCCGCACGTACAGCGTGATCCGGCGCGCTCGGCCTAGAATCGCTACGGCCTCCGTGTCCAGGTCGGGCAGCTCCCGTGCCCACTGCTCCCGGAGCATGTCGATGTGATCGACTGCCCTGCCCTTCGCCTCGTTCACCACGCACAATACTCCCTGCTTTCGCGACATCGTGCAATCTATCTTGACGTCGAGATTGCGTCGAGATAATTGTCGGCGACGTTAGAACCTACCGCATCCCCAAGCAATGCGGCGGTTGAAACGACGATGCAAATGCCGAACGCGACGAAGACGGAGCAATGAAGTGAAGAAAGGGGTTAGCGTCGCCGATTTCATTGATCAGATCGACCATCCACTGAAGGACGAGATCCGCGAGGTACGGTCGATCATCATTTCCTCTCATCCAGATATCGACGAAACCATCCGATGGGGAGGACCGAGTTTCGAGCACAAGGAGCCGATTGTATCGGTAAACCCTCGTGTCAAAGATTATGTTGCCTTGATATTCCACAATCCAGGTAAACTTGTAGACCAATTTGACGTTCTTGAGCCTGGACCAAAGGGGCGAGCCTACGTCAAACTCCGGTCGATGCAAGATGTGAAGAACATCGAAGATCATCTGAGTGAAATAATGCGCCGATTGGTCACCGAAGTTCAATGAGGACTGAATAGACGCTAACGCAGAGGCGACAAGCGACAGGTACTAATCATGACTGCTCAATCTCAAAGCATGCTTTCTGCCGCACGAGATCGGTATTTCGCCTGGACAGGGTGGGGCTTGAGCGCGCTGGTATCTGCCTTTCTTGTTCTGGATTCGTCCGTCAAGATCTTAGGCCTGGTTCCGAGCGACGCCGCAGCCACCCTCGGGTGGAATTCCGACCCGATCACACTCAGAATGCTAGGGTTCCTGCTATTTTTCCCCACGCTCCTCTATTTGTGGCCAAGAACAAGCGTCATGGGAGCAATAATCGTCACCGGATACCTGGGCGGAGCCGTTTCAACTCATTTGCGGATTGAGAGTCCGCTCTACACACATGTGCTGTTTGGCGTCTATGTCGGAATATTTCTCTGGGGTGGACTGTATCTCCGTGATGCCAGAATCCGAGCGTTGATCCCGTTCTCGTCGTCAGCCGACTGAACGCGTGGCTGCGGTATCGGTTGGATAGGAACTCGAGGGATTAGGCAATTTCATCCCAAGACGAAGAGGTGGCAGCCTGGAGAGCTTCGCGACACCGCCATCCGCGCCGACTCCGTGGACTTGAAGGCCGCGTTGCGCAGGTCCTTGCCGACATGCCACGTCCTTCATGAATGCTCCCTCCACGGAGCGACGCATTGCGACGTCGTCGGGAGGGTGTCCGCCCCTCGATCCTCAATGGAAATATCCGGCTGTTCCGGAGCAGTCCTTAACGGAATCAATAGCTTGCCCGTTCCGCGTCAGTAAGCTCGCGAATAACCCATTGTGCGGCTATTCCGGGCGATTCTTCGGATCGATGAATGAGGTAGAGCGGCATTCTCCTGGTGCGGGGCGGCCGGTCAGCTAAATCCAGCACTGTGAGACGCCCGCAATCGATGTCGTCCTTGACAATACTCAACGGCATAAATCCCCAACCCAAGCCCGACCGAAGCATTCCGTGCTTGGACCCGAAATCACTGGTCAAAATGCGTTGCTCTGCATAGACGGAAAACATCCGCCCCTCAGTTCGCTTGCTTGGATCAGTCAAAATGACCTGTGGATGCTCCCGCAACAAGTCTCGAGAAATTTTTGAAAGAAGCGACAACGGATGCGTGGGAGCAGCGACCGGCTCGAGACCAATCTCGGGCATGGAATAGCTTACCAGGGTGGGATCAATATCCGGCAATGAACCCTGAACGCCAAGACAATAATCTTTGTTGAGAACCCGATCTGGGACGCCGCCAAGTGCTTCTGTCCTTAGGCGAAGCACAACGTTTGGAAATGCCTGTTGAAAGTCGCTGACCAATTTGACCATTCTAGCGACCGGGAAAAAGACGTCGAAAATAATCGAAAGTTCAGCCTCCAGGCCTTGATTCAGACCCTTCGCGCGCAGCTTCATCTGCTCCGCACGTGCGAGCACGCTCCGTGCATCGGCCAGGAGCGCTTGGCCATCCGCCGTGAGGCGTGGCCTCCAATCATTTCGATCGAATAGAGCGAGACCTAACGATTTCTCCAGGTTCGCGACAGCGTGGCTGATCGCTGACTGCGCCCGGCGCAGGTGGCGTGCGGCAGCGGTGAAACTGCCAAGATCCGCGATGGTGACGAATACGCGAAGTTGATCGAGGCTGAAGCTGTCCAGCATCATCATTAATCTAGATGGAGTTGATCAATTTTATATCTCTTTTTTGGATTCAGTCAATTGCTAATCTCGCGCTGCAGAGGACATTTGGAGTTGCAGGATGCATCTATCGAGACGTTATCTTTTACAAGGAGCCTTGGGAGCCGGCGCTCTGGGAACAGCGCACTTTGCGACCGTGGCGGCAGCAGAGACCATCAGCAATGGGACCGACAATTCGGGAGAATACCAGGCCAGTGCCGCCAACGAAGACGTGAAGATTATCAATCTTGACGTCCTGGAGGAGCAGGCGAAGGCAAAAATTACCGACTACGCATACGCTTTCGTCAGCGGCGCCGCAGGTGACGAATGGACATCACGCGAAAATCGTAGGGCGTTTGAAGACTTTCCCATCATGACTCGAAGGCTGACGGGGATCGACTCAAAAATGATCGACCTTCGGGTGGAGTTGCTCGGCGCAAAGCTGGCTTACCCGATTGTGGTTGCACCGATGGGCCTGCATGGGTTGGTGCATCATGACGCCTTATCCTGACTCTGTAATCCTGTCTCAGAATCAGGCATTGAGGCGCCCCACCGACTGTTCCGGTGAAGCTCTTCAGA